>JAGXAL010000089.1 GCA_018971605.1 Natronospirales bacterium
CGCCATCGCCGCTATCCGGAAGCCATCGAGGTGTACACCGAGATGCAGCGGCGCGTGCCGGAGTTCGGCAACGTCGACGAGCGGCTACGCAAATTGCAGGCGCTCGACAGCCAGACCACGCTCACGCGTTCGCGCACCGGCGCCGCCATCGTGCTGGGCGACGACAGCTTGCAGAAGCCGGTGCTGGGGCGCTACCAGCTGCTGCGCGAGCTGGGTCGCGGCTCCATGAGCGTGGTGTACCTGGGCCGCGACCAGAAAATCAACCGCACCGTGGCCATCAAGACCCTGAATTTCGCCAATGAATTTTCCGGCAGCCTGCAGCAGGACGTCACCCGGCGGTTTTTCCGCGAAGCCGAGACCGCGGGGCAGCTGAATCATCCGAACATCGTCACCATTTACGACGTGGGCGAGGACCAGGGGCTGGCGTACATCGCCATGGATTACGTTGCGGGCGAGCCGCTGCAGCAGTACGGAGTGCCGGGCAGCCTGTTGCCGATCGACGAAGTGCTGGCGATCGCCATCAAGATCGCCGAGGCCCTGGACTACGCGCACGGCCGCGGCGTGGTGCATCGCGACATCAAGCCCGCGAACATCCTCTACGAGCGCGACACCGGGCGTTTGAAGATCACCGACTTCGGCGTGGCCGGCGTGCTCAACGCCAGCAAGACCCGCACCGGCACGATCCTCGGCAGCCCGTCCTACATGTCGCCGGAGCAGGTGGGCGGCGGCCGGGTGGACGGGCGCAGCGATTTGTATTCCCTGGGCGTGACCTTGTACCAGTTACTGCGCGGCGAGTTGCCGTTCGAAGCGCCGACGCTCACCGCGCTGATGTTCATGGTGGCGAACTCGGCGGCGCCCGACGTGAGTTTCCTGCGGCCGGATATTTCTTCGGCGCTCAAGGACGTCGTGGATCGCGCCTTGCAGAAGAAACCCAATGCGCGTTTTCAAACCGGAGTGGAATTTGCCGCGGCCTTGCGTCAATGCCGCAGCAGTTTCAGGCGTACCGGCTGAAAGCTGCAGGCCGTGGCGTATCCCCGGGATTTTCCGGATACGACTTCCGGGGATTCCTGTGCTAGATTGAGCCCATTGAGGATACAAGTAGTTGCGTGAACAACCGTAGCCAACATGTCAGGAGTAACTCATGTCAAGGCATATGTGGTCAAAGTTCTTGAGCCTGTTGATTTTGTGCGCGGTCCTGCCGATAGCAGCCTACGCCGCTGACGGCAATTTCAATTACAACTACGCCAACGGCGGCTATGTGAGCGAAAGCCCGAGCGGCGGTTCCAGCCTGAATGGCCTCGGTGTGGATGGTTCCTATACCTTCACGCCCAACTGGCACGCGTTCGCGGGCTACAGCCATCTCACCTGCTGCAGCATCAGCACCAACAATTTCAATGTGGGCGCCGGCTATCACATGGACCTGACAAACCAGTTGGGCCTGTTTGTTGAAGGCGAATTTCTGCGCGTCAACGCGACCGGCAATAGCAACAACGGCTGGGGCGTGGATGGCGGCGTGCGCTTTGCCATCAATTCACAGTTCGAGGTGGACGGCTTCGTGAGCCACACCGATGTCAATACCAGCCCCAGCTCCACCGAGAACACCATCGGTGTGCGCGGCCTGTTCAACATCAACCAGCAGTGGAGCGTGTTCGGGAGCTATTCCAACAACTCCGACTTCAACACTTTCCAGGCTGGCGTGCGCTTTTATTATTGAGTGCCTGCCGACGCGTCATTCAAGCCCCGGCCCGCGCCGGGGCTTTTTTTGGCACTGAACCCGCATTCCACGCACGCCGCAGGATCTCCGTATCCCTACATCTGCATAGGGCCAGAAACATATTGCACTCCTGGACGGCAGGAGAGCGATGCGGTTTCAGCACCTTGGTTATCAAGTAAGGGGGTTTTATCGGGTGGGTAACTATGCCCTACGCTGGGGCATGGTTAGTGAACAAGCCTGCCAGCGCTTGAAGATCCTGGTGTTTTGGGAGAGACACGGGCTGGACGCGACCCGCGACGCCTTTGGCGTGAGCCGCCGCACGCTGTACGGCTGGCGCCAACGGTATCGGCAGGGTTCTCAGAGCGTCGTGGCGCTGGAACCCCAGAGCCGAGCGCCCAAACGGCGCCGTCAGCGCCACTGGCCGACCGAAGTGATTGACGAGATCAAGCGGTTGCGCGCGCACCATCCGAACTTGGGTAAAGCCAAGCTCTATCCGCTCTTGGAGCGGTTCTGCGCAGCGCACCGATTAGCCTGCCCGAGCGAACGCACCATCGGCCGCTTGATTGCCGATCAACCCGGCAAGCTCCGGCAGCGGCCGGTGCGTTTGGGGCCGAAGGGACAACGCCGGGCCATCCGCCACCGCGACCGGCAGCACAAGCCCAAGCATTTCCGTGCGACCTTTCCGGGCCAATGTGTGGCACTCGACACCATCGAGCGCTTCCAAGACGGGCTCCGGCGCTCCGTCATCACGCTCACGGACTTACACTCCCGCTTCGCCTTCGCGTTGGCCACCACCAGTCATGCCAGCCGCGCCGCCGCCCAGTTCTTTACTCTGGCGCAAACCGCCTTCCCGCAGCCGGTCCAGACCGTGCTCACCGATAACGGCTGTGAATTCGCCCGTCATTTTGCCCAAGCCCTCGCCAAGCAGGAGCTGGGCCATTGGCATACCTATCCGCGCACGCCGAAGATGAATGCCCATGTCGAGCGCTTTAATCGCACGCTCCAAGAGGAATTTATCGACTACCACGAGCCATTACTGTTCACCGATCTGCTCGCCTTCAACGATGCCTTGTTCGACTATCTGCTCTGGTTCAACGGCGAGCGCCCCCATTACAGCCTTGACCAACACCCTCCCATCGAGTGTCTAATCAGCACTTCCCCTCAACAGTGCAAAATGTACTGGCCCCATACAACATCTTGTCATACGGCGTTGCATACCTATACGATGGGGGCGCAACCGCCTCATCCCCCAGCTTTCCGGAGCCGTCATGCACAAGTTTCCGATGTTGCTGATCGCAATGGCGATCGCCGTGCCCTTGACGGCGCGCGCCGCCGCCCCCGATTACAACACCGTGGATTTGAGCTATGCCCAGGGGCACACCGCGGGCTTCAGCGGCGGCGGCGGTTACCAGCTGGCCGGCAGTTACGCCTTCGATACCTATTGGTATGTCGCCGGCAGTTACGGCCAGAACCACTTCAACGGCGGCATCCTCACCGGCGGATTTTTCACGCGCGACGAGACCGCTTCGGTGGGCCTGCATTTCGCCATGAGCGATTCCATGGACATCGTGGTGCACGCGGGCTACGCCACCGATCGCTGGAAACAGGGGCCGAGCACCAATCTGTTTCCGGGATTCGTGGTTGCGACCAGTGACAATCAGGACGGTTACGATTTCGGCATCGGCCTGCGCGCTCTGCCGCTGGACCCGCTGGAGCTCAAGGTGTTCGTCGACCAGGACAACGTTGGACTTTTGAGCCACTACCACAACCGATCGGAAACCGTGGGCACGCTGGCCGCGATGTACAAGCTGACCGACAGTTACGGTCTGGGTCTGAGCTATCAGCGCAGCAGCCACAACAGCGCCAGCCTGTGGATGCTCACCGCCCGCTGGTTCTTCCTGCCGAACCAGTAATCGCCGGCGATACGCAGTGCATTGAAGCGCCGCGCGCGGCGTCGCTGGTTGCCGGATGTGCGAAAATGGACCGGCAACGAGGTCGGGCCGATGCGTGCATTTACCGCTTACCGCATTCATCAAGACGGCGCGCAGATCAGCGCGCGTTTCGAACAGCTGACGCTCGATCAGCTTACGCCGGGCGCTGTTCTCATCAAGGCGCAGTATTCCAGCGTGAATTACAAGGACGCGCTGGCGGCCACCGGCAAGGGCAAGATTCTCAGGTGTTTTCCTCTGGTGGGCGGCATCGACGTCGCCGGCGTCGTGGTCGAGTCCGCGGACCGGCGTATCAAGAAAGGCGCGCGCGTGCTGGTCACCGGCTGCGGTCTGGGCGAGGATCATGACGGCGGCTATGCGGAATATGTGCGTGCCAAACCCGAATGGGTGATTCCACTGCCGCGCGGCCTCAACGCGCTGACTGCCATGATGTTCGGCACCGCCGGGTTTACGGCGGCGCTCGCCATCCACAAGCTCGAACACAACGGCCTCAAACCCGGGGGCGGCCCGGTGGTGGTGACTGGCGCCACCGGCGGCGTGGGCTCGCTGGCCATCAACATGCTCGCCAAACGCGGCTATGAAATCGTGGCGGTGACCGGCAAGCGTGATGCGCGCGATTACCTGCAACAATTGGGCGCGACTTCGATCCTGCTGCGCGATGAAATCAACTACGGTACGCGTCCCCTGGAAAGCATCCAGTGGCAGGGCGCGGTGGACAACGTCGGCGGCGAGATGCTCGCGTGGCTGACGCGCAGCGTCGGCTGGTGGGGCGGCATCGCCAGCATCGGCATGGCGGGCGGCGCGGAGCTGCGCACCACCGTGATGCCTTTCATCTTGCGCGGCGTCAACCTGTTGGGCATCAATTCCATGGCCACGCCGCGTGATCTGCGTCTCAAAATCTGGCGGCGCCTGGCGACGGATCTGAAACCGCCCAAGCTCCGGCAGATTGCGGCGAGCACCATTTCCTTCGATGAGCTGCCGCAGGTGTTCGACAAGGTGCTCAACGGCCAGCACCGCGGCCGCATCGTGGTCAAGATCGGCTGACGGGCCGGCGCCCATGTGTTAGCCGCGCGGGGCTCCTGCCGGTAAAATACCAAGTCCTGTCTTCAGGCCAAACAACTCAAGGACAAGCATGGCCCAGACTGATTCTGCCGGCGCCCGTTTCTGGGCCGCACTCGAGGCCGAGCGCCCGCTGCAAGTGGTGGGCGCCATCAATGCCTACAGCGCATTGCTGGCCGAGCGCGCCGGCTTCCGGGCGCTGTATCTGTCGGGTGCGGGCGTGGCCAACGCGTCCTTCGGCCTGCCGGACCTCGGCATGACCTCGCTCAACGACGTTTGCGAAGACATCCGTCGCGTCACCGGCGCCACGCGCCTGCCGCTGCTGGTGGATGCCGACACCGGTTTCGGCGCGGCCTTCAATATTCAGCGCACGGTGCGCGAGATGACCCGTGCCGGTGCCGCCGGCCTGCACATTGAAGACCAGGTGGCGGCCAAGCGCTGCGGCCACCGTCCCGGCAAGGAACTGGTGGATGCCAGCGAGATGGGCGACCGCATCAAGTCCGCGGTGGACGGGCGCAGCGATCCCAAGTTTGTGATCATGGCGCGCACCGACGCGCACAGTGTCGAAGGCCAGCAGGCTGCCGTGGAGCGTGCGTTCAAATACGTCGAAGCCGGCGCCGACATGATTTTCGCCGAGGCGCTCACCACGCTGGATGAATACAGGCAATTTACCCAAGCGGTGAAAGTGCCGGTGCTCGCGAACATCACCGAGTTCGGCAAGACGCCGCTGTTTACCGTCAAACAACTGGGCTCGGCCGGAGTGCGGCTTGCGCTTTATCCGCTCTCTGCATTCCGCGCCATGAGCAAGGCCGCCGAGCACGTGTATGCGACGATTCGCACCGTCGGCACGCAGGAATCGGCGCTCGCCGGTATGCAGACCCGCACCGAGCTATACGATGTTCTGAATTACCTGAGCTACGAGAAAAAGCTCGATGAGTTGTTCAAAAGATAATGAATCCCTGTCCCATCTCCCCTTGAGGGGGCTAGACGGATTAGCCGAAGCACTGCTTTGGTCCGTCGCGCGGGCGTCCAGGAGGTACGCTCCGGACTTTCGCGAAGAGCAGGAAGCTCTTGGCGAAAGAGCTGGGATGAGTGGTGACTGCTTTTACAGGTAGGAGCGGCCCATGGCCGCGACGTCTTTCCGGAGAAAAATGCCATGAACGACACACCCGCCGGCTTCAAACCGAAAAAATCCGTGGCCCTGTCCGGCGTCGCTGCTGGCAATACTGCGATCAGCACTGTGGGCCGCAGCGGCAACGATCTGCACTACCGCGGCTACGATATCCTGGACATCGCCGACAAATGCGACTTCGAGGAAGTGGCGTATCTGCTGATTCACGGCAAGTTGCCGGGGCGCGCGGAATTGAAGGCTTACAAGACCAAGCTCAAATCACTGCGCGGTCTGCCGGAAAACGTGCGCACGGTGCTTGAGACGCTGCCGGCCTCGGCACATCCCATGGACGTGATGCGCACCGGCGTGTCGGCGCTCGGCTGCGTGCTGCCTGAAAAGGACGACCACAATCCCGCGGGCGCGCGCGACATTGCCGACCGCTTGCTGGCTTCGCTCGGCTCGATGCTGTGCTACTGGTACCACTGGAGCCACGAGGGCCGCACCATCGAGGTCGAGACCAATGACGATTCCGTGGGCGGGCATTTCCTGCACCTGTTGCATGGCCGCGAGCCCTCGGATTTGTGGGTGCGCGCCATGCACACCTCGCTGATCCTGTATGCCGAGCACGAGTTCAACGCTTCGACTTTCGCGGCGCGCGTGATCGCCGGCACCGGTGCGGACCTGTATTCCTGCATCACCGGCGCCATCGGTGCGCTGCGCGGTCCCAAGCACGGCGGCGCCAACGAAATCGGCTACGAAATCCAGAGCCGTTATGCAACGCCGGAAGAGGCCGAGGCCGACATCCGCAAGCGCGTCGAAGCCAGGGAAATCATCATCGGTTTCGGCCATCCTGTGTATACCGTGAGCGATCCGCGCAACCAGGTCATCAAGGAAGTAGCGCGCAAGCTGTCGAAAGAATCGGGCGACATGCAGTTGTTCAACGTCGCCGAGCGTATAGAGAAGACCATGGGAGACGTAAAGAAAATGTTCCCGAACCTCGACTGGTTCTCGGCCGTGGTCTATCACATGATGGGCATACCCACCGCGATGTTCACGCCGCTGTTCGTGATTGCGCGCACCACCGGCTGGAGCGCACACGTCATCGAGCAGCGCGCCGACGGCAAGATCATCCGCCCGAGCGCCAACTATGTCGGGCCGGAAGACCAGAAGTTCGTGCCGATCGAAAAAAGGTCTTGATTCCTTGTCCCTTCTCCCCTCAAGGGGAGAAGGTAGGATGAGGGGTGATATTCATATTTAATCGTTGGGGCCATCCGGTCAAGGTTAAGTTTTAAAAATCAAATTTACAGGCAATCTCATGTCCTCCCACGACATCAAATCCGCC
>JAGXAL010000090.1 GCA_018971605.1 Natronospirales bacterium
TCGGCGTCAGCCGGGGTTTCCTTGATGGTGCATAACGGAAAACGGGAGGTCAGCATCGGTGGGTGCTTTATGTCTAAACCTGTATTCTAATGGTGGACATGCGATGGCGTACAGCACGTTGCCGGAATTTGACGATCACGGTATCCGCCGCATGCACCACTGGTTACAATAAACACGGTGCCGTCAGGGGAAAACAACATGGCCACGGTTTTGTACGACACTGGAATCAATCCCTCGCTGATTCGGGCACGCCGCGTCGCGGTCCTGGGCTTCGGTGCCCAGGGGCGGGCGCAGGCGCTCAATCTCAAGGATTCCGGCGTCAACGTCGTCGTCGGCCTGCGTGCGGGCTCAGTGTCGCGCGCGCCGGCCGAAGCCACGGGACTCAGCGTGGCGGAACCGGCGGTGGCGGTCTCCAAGGCGGATGTCGTGGTGCTGCTGGTTCCGGACGAGAAGCAGCCGAAGCTCTACGCCGACATCATCGCTCCCGGGCTGCGTAAGCAGGGGGCGCTCATCTTTGCGCACGGCTTCAACATCCATTTCAAGCGCATCGTGCCGCGCGCGGACCTGGACGTGATACTGGTGGCGCCCAACGGCATCGGCGAGCAGGTGCGCGCGCAGTATCTCGAGGACCACGGCGTGCCGGCGCTGGTGGCCGCGCACCAGGATGCCAGCGGCCGCGCGCGCGAGCTGGCGCTGTCCTACGCTTGGGCGCAGGGACACGGGCGTGCCGGCATCATCGAATCGAGTTTCCGCGAGGAGGCCGAAACCGATTTGTTCGCGGAACAGGCGGTGCTCTGCGGCGGCCTGACGCATCTGATTCAGGCCGCGTTCGATACCCTGGTACAGGCCGGCTATGAACCGGAAGTGGCCTACTTCGCGTGTCTGCACGAAGTCAAACTCATGGCTGACATGATTTTCCAGCACGGCATCGCCGGCATGCGCGAATCCATTTCCACCACCGCCGAGTTTGGGGATTACACCCGCGGCCCGCGCGTCATCGGTGAGCCTGCGCGCAAGGCGATGCGCGAAATCCTCGCGGAAATCCAGAATGGTCAGTTCGCCGGCGAACTGGAGCAGGAACTGGCCGCAGGCTTGCCCGCCATCAAGGTGGAGCGGGTGCGTGCTCGCGCCCAGCTCATTGAAAAGGTCGGAAAGACGCTGCGCGAGCGCATGCGGGTCCGCGGTCGCAGCGGCTGACGGCCGGCTGCACGTTTTAGCGGCGCTCATGGCATCATAGACGCTCAGGTCAGAGGTCAGGCCATGCACGCCCCCACGAATTCCGATCCCGACGTTGAAACCGAAGTCGGCATTGACGAGCAGGTAAACGAAGCCGCCGAAGTCGGAGTCGAAGGTCCGCGGCGGCGCGGCATTTACCTGCTGCCCAATCTGATCACCACCGCCGGCCTGTTTGCAGGCTTTTATGCCATCGTCGCGGCTATCGTCGGCCATTTCGAGCCGGCGGCCGTCGCGGTATTCGTGGCCATGATCTTCGACGGTCTCGACGGCCGCATCGCGCGCCTCACGCACACCGAAAGCGCCTTCGGCAAGGAATACGACTCGCTCTCCGACATGGTGTCTTTCGGGCTGGCGCCGGCGCTGGTGATGTACGAGTGGTCCTTCAAGGACATGATCAACTTCGGCTGGGCCTGGGGCAAGATCGGCTGGCTGGGTGCATTCATCTATGCGATTGCCGCCGCGTTGCGTCTGGCGCGCTTCAACGTGCGCACCGGCGTGGTGGACAAGCGTTACTTCCAGGGTTTGCCGAGCCCGGCCGCCGCCGGCATCGTGGCCGGCGCGGTGTGGCTCGGCACCGAACTCGCCATTCCCGGGCCGGCTCTGGTGATCCCGGCGTACGTGATCACCGTCGGCGCCGGCGCGCTCATGGTGAGCAGCATCGGCTATTACAGCTTCAAGGATCTGCACCTCTACGGGCGCGTGCCGTTCACCATGCTGCTGATCGTGCCGATTGCCATCATCGTGATTTCCCTGAGCCCGCCGTGGGTGTTGTTCGTGACCTTCTTCCTGTATGCCTGCTCCGGTCCGCTGATGGCACTGTGGCGTTTGCGCCGCCGCTTCGCGCAGCGCCACGCGTAGTGAATTCCATGGACGCGCAACGCGCCCAATATCTGCACGATCTTGGCATCACCGTCTGGGAGCGGCGCGGACTGTTCATTGCTACTGACCCAGCCGGGTTGTCCGGCGATGACAACACTTCCCTCCCAAGCGATGCGCGTGCCACTGCTATCGCGCAGATGGATTGGCCGGAGCTCGAAACTACGGTCAAAAGCTGCACGGCTTGCCGCTTGCGTACCGGCTGCACGCAGACGGTTTTCGGCGTGGGCAACCGCCATGCTGAATGGCTGGTCATCGGCGAAGCCCCGGGCGCCGAAGAAGACCGGCAGGGCGAGCCCTTTGTCGGCCGCGCCGGGCAATTGCTGAATTCCATGCTCGCGGCCATCGGCCTGAAGCGCGAACAGGTGTACATCACCAACATCGTCAAGTGCCGACCGCCCAGCAATCGCGATCCGGCGCTGGACGAGGCCGCGGCCTGCCGCCCGTTTCTGGATCGCCAGATCGCGCTTATCCAGCCGAAGCTGATTCTCGCCGTGGGCCGGGTCGCGGCACAGAGCCTGCTGGGCACGGATGTGCCGGTCGGCCGGTTGCGCGGCCGCGTGCATCAGCTGCAGGGCATACCGGTGGTGGTCACCTATCACCCCGCGTACCTGTTGCGCAGCCCGCAGGAAAAGCGCAAAGCCTGGGCGGATTTGCAGTTTGCGGTGCACACCCTGAAGGAGCACACGGCATGAGCGCCGTGGTGGCAATTCCGGATTCGCCCCTGTATCGCCCGATGCATGACAACGACATCGCGGCGGTCATGCAGATCGAGAAGCGCGCCTATCGCTTCCACTGGAGCGAGGGCATCTTCCGCGACTGCCTGCGCGTGGGCTACGGCTGCTGGATCATGGAACTGGCCGGCAACATCGGCGGCTACGGCGTTCTGTCGCTGGTGGTGGGCGAGGCGCATCTGCTCAACATCTGCGTAGCACCGGAATGGCAGGGCCAGGGTTACGGGCGATTGCTGCTCGAGCATTTCATCGAGCTGGCGCGCGAGCGTGGCGCCTATCAAATGCTACTGGAAGTGCGGCCTTCCAACAAACCGGCACTGCGCCTGTACCATACGCGCGGTTTCGAGCAGGTTGGGTTGCGCAAGCACTATTACCCCGGCGAGCACGGCCGCGAGGATGCGCTGATATTGAATCTGCCGCTGTGACGGATCCGGACGTAGCCGGCCCGCCTCGGGTAAAATAGCGCGCTTTTTTCCAAGAGTTTCGCTTCATGTTCGACCAGGAAATCGGCCGGCGCCGCACCTTTGCCATCATTTCGCACCCTGACGCCGGCAAAACCACGCTCACCGAGAAGCTGCTGCTGTTCGGCGGCGCCATCCAGATGGCCGGCGCAGTCAAGGGCCGCAAGGCGGCGCGCCACGCCACTTCCGATTGGATGAAGCTCGAGCAGCAGCGCGGCATTTCCGTGACTTCCTCGGTGATGCAGTTCCCGTATCGGCAGCACGTCGTCAATCTGCTGGACACGCCCGGCCACGAGGATTTCTCCGAGGACACCTACCGCACGCTCACCGCGGTGGACTCGGCGCTCATGGTGATTGACTGCGCCAAGGGTGT
Source organism: Natronospirales bacterium (assembly GCA_018971605.1). GTDB lineage: Bacteria > Pseudomonadota > Gammaproteobacteria > Natronospirales > REEB76 > REEB76. Next base: position 3,681 of record JAGXAL010000090.1, read on the forward strand.
GGAGGAGCGCACCATCAAGCTCATGGAAGTCTGTCGGCTGCGCGACACGCCCATCATGACCTTCATCAACAAGCTCGACCGCGACGGCCGCGATCCCATGTCGCTGCTGGACGAAGTTGAGTCGGTGCTCAAAATCCGCTGCGCGCCCGTGACCTGGCCCATCGGCATGGGACGCGATCTCAAGGGTATTTATCACCTGGCCGAGGACCGCATCTATATATATGAGGGCGACAAGACCGGCCGGCTGGGTGAAGTGCGTGTCATCGAGGGACTGAAAAGCGCTGCTGCGGATGAACTGTTGAACGGCGATGCCAAGGCATTCCGTGCGGAAGTCGAGCTGGTGCGTGGCGCCTCGCACGCCTTCGACCGGAAGGAATATCTCGTCGGCCGGCTGACGCCGGTGTTCTTCGGTTCCGCCATCAACAATTTCGGCGTGCGCGAGTTGCTGGACGCGTTCGTGAAGCAGGCACCGCCGCCGCGCCCGCGCGCCACGGTCACGCGCGAAGTGCAGCCGTTTGAGGAAAAACTTAGCGGCTTCGTGTTCAAGATTCAGGCCAACATGGACCCTCAGCACCACGACCGCATCGCCTTCCTGCGCCTGTGCTCCGGCCGCTATACGCCCGGCATGCGCGTCAAGCACGTGCGCATTGGCCGTGAGGTGAAGATCGCCGACGCGCTGACTTTCATGGCCGCGGAGCGCGAGCGCGCCGAGGAAGCCTACGCGGGCGACATTATCGGCATCCACAACCACGGTACCGTCGCTATCGGCGACACCTTCACCCAAGGCGAGGACCTGAGTTTCACCGGCATCCCGAATTTCGCGCCGGAAATCTTTCGCCGCGTGGTGTTGAAAGACCCGCTCAAATCCAAGGCGCTCGCCAAAGGCCTGGCGCAGCTCTGCGAGGAGGGCGCCACCCAGTTGTTCAAGCCACTGCGCAACAACGATTTGATTCTGGGCGCGGTCGGCTTGCTGCAGTTCGACGTGGTCGCCTACCGGCTGCAGGAAGAATACGGTGTGGATTGTGTATTCGATACCATCAATGTCGCCACCGCACGCTGGGTGGAATGCGACGACGCCAAACGCCTGGAGGAATTCCGCGACAAGGCCTATGACCATCTGGCGCTCGACCACACCGAGAGCCTGGTATACGTCGCGCCGACATTAATCAATCTGCAGCTGACCCAGGAACGCTGGCCCGAAGTGCGCTTCCGCACCACGCGCGAGCACGGCATCGATGCGCCAGGCTCCGCTAGGGTGTAATTCCCGGTCGCGATGTGTGGAGAAATCCCGACCAGTGCCCTCCCTGGACGTTGCGTTTCCGAATCCACAGCAACGGCGCGAGCAGCGACAGGCAATAAACCGAAGGCGTCGCCGCTATGGCTCGCGATGAAGGTGAAGCTGTCGGAGCCGGGGAAAGCGGCTGTGCATAAGTGAGCATGCCCGTTGCGGCGCATATTACCGTCCTCACCATTGAAATGGTTGCTGGGGCGTTCAAGTTGTGAGAGCGCCGGTCCCCGGCGCGATTTCAAATCTCTCCGGATTCTGCTCCCACGATAGCCCGGTTCCTGTTAGCCTAGTCTCGTCATCCGGCCGGAATCTGCCATGCCCTTGCTCAAGAACCGCAAGCTCTGGGGTTGGGCGTCCTACTATTGGGGCAATCACGCTTACACGACATCCATCATCACGGTATTTTTCCCGATTTTTTTCCTGAACTATTGGGATCACGGCACTTCGGTAAGCGTGAACACCTTCCGCCTGGGCCTGGCGAATTCCATCGCGAGCCTGGTGGTGGCGCTGTCGGCGCCGGTGCTGGGCGCGATTGCCGACCGCGGCGGGCACAAAAAGCGTTTTCTGATTACCACGGCGTTTCTTGGCGCGCTCATGGTGCTGGCGCTGCACTTCGTCGGCATGGGGCAGTGGCAATGGGCCTGGCTGTTTTACGTGATCGCCTCCATGTGCTACTGGTGGGGCAACGTGTTCGGCGATTCCATGCTGGTGTCGGTGGCGGAGCCCGGCAAGCTCGATATGACTTCGGCCATTGGCTATTTCGCCGGTTATCTGGGCGGCGGGCTGTTTCTGATTGTGGGTGTGGCGTTAAGCCTCAAGCCGCAGTGGTTTGGGCTTGCCGATGCCGCGGCCGCGGTCAAGATCATCCTGATCCTGACCGCGATCTGGTGGCTGGCGTTTTCGCTGCCGCTGCTTTTCTGGGTGCCGGAGCCGAACAAGCCTGCCGCGAAACAGAAGCTGCTCGCGACTGCCAAAGCCGGTTTGCTGCAACTGGTGGAGACTTTCCGGCACGTGCGCAGCTACAAGCCGGTGTTCATGTTCCTGATTGCCTACTGGGTATACATAGATGGCGTGAACACCATCATCCAGATGGCGGTGGACTACGGCAAGGCTATCGGGTTTACCACCACCGACCTGATTCTCGCGGTGCTCATGGTGCAGTTTATCGGCGTGCCGGCGGCGCTCCTTTTTGGGCGGCTGGGCGAGCGCATCGGCCCGAAGATTGCGATTTTCATGGGTCTCGCGGTGTACGTATTTGTCACCGTGTTCGCAGCCTTCATGCAGCATTCCTGGCAGTTTTTCGTGCTCGCCGGGCTGGTGGGGCTGGTGCAGGGCGGGGTGCAGCTACTGAGCCGCTCGTACTACGCACGGCTGGTGCCGGTGGAGCGCGCTGGCGAATTCTTCGGTTTCTACAATATGTTGGGTGAATTTGCCGCCATCATCGGTCCCTTCCTGATCGGCTTGGTGAGCATACTTACGGGCAGCCCGCGGCTGTCCATTTTGTCGGTGATCCTGCTGTTTCTGGTGGGCGCGGCGTTGCTGGCGCTGGTGAAGACCGAATCCACAGGGACGACAGGGGCAGTTCGAGGGTCGGCGGGTTAAGCCCGCGGACCTGCGAAATTCCCGCAGTCATGGCAGAATCCCATCCTGAAAAGCGGCACGTTGCCGCGGACAAAACCGTCGTGGAGGGTTTATGAAGCGGTTGCTAATGGGCCTGGTATCGGTAGGCGGCGTCATGCTACTGGCGGGCTGCGGTTCGTCGGGTTCGACCTTTGCGCTCATCGGGGTGCCGGCGCAGAACTCCTACACCGACAGCGCCAATTTCCTGATCAGCGGCAATACCTGCAACTACTACACCTACCGGGGCGACGGCACCAATCCGCCCGAGGTCGGCACCGGCTGCGTGGTGCTGAAGGACAAGACTAATGCCCTGGGCGCGCCGCATTCTTACTTGGAGATCGGATTCAACACGCCCAAAGGCCAGCAAACCCTGACGCTCCGGCAATTCGGCAACAACACACTGGTGGCCTCCAATGTTCCCGACATCGGCATGTACCTGCCGACCAACTGGACGGTGGCGGAGCCAGCCACTGACATGATCCTCAACAGTACCGCGGCCGCGAGCGTGTATTCGAGCCTGGCGGTGCACATCAGCGGCGTGCGTTGTTCATTGACGATCACACCGG
>JAGXAL010000091.1 GCA_018971605.1 Natronospirales bacterium
CCGTCGAGGGCTCGCGTCCCAAGCTGCGCGCCATCGCTCTCAATGCCTCTCCACACGCCAACCCACGACTGATTTCTTCACGTTCCGCCAAACTCAACCGCTGATACCTTGCCATGCAACACCTCCTGCTTCAGCATACTCAGGTGTTGTACTAGAGATTTGAGGCCGCCACGCTAAATCATCAGTTATTGTCTACGTATCAGCTGAGCATGCCTATTCATCGCCTGTTCATCACTTCGTAGATCGGCTTCATAATTGTCCTTGAGAGTTGTCAGCCTCTCATGCGCACCATGCACATTCCTAGTAGCCTCTGCAATTTCCTCCTCGGTACTCTCGGTAAACGTTGCTTCTCTGAGCGGCAGCGTTTTGGCGATATCATTAACCTCTTCTTGGTCCCTCTGAATTTTCTGTTCCATCGCAACACTTGCGCCTGAGCGCGCCATACCAGATATCGCAAGTAAGCTACTCCTTGATAGCCGTGCTGATCGGATTTTTTCTTGTACCACACGCACTAATTCGTGCGCAGAAATTACAGATTTTATGAGGTCAAGTCGTATATCAATAATTTTTTGACTCTTGATCCAGCGATAATTCTTGTAGCTGAGCCAAAGTCCGCCAAGCCCAACAAGCGTACCTATAATCCCAAGAATTATGCCGGCATAGCCCATCGCGAACCCTATAGTTAATATTAATTTCCGCTGTCACAACCAAAATGTAAATCAAAAACAGAATAAGGGTAACTATTATAGATCCCGGCCTGCAGACTGTTCTAAATAGCGCATAACGGCGCCGCACAGTTCGCGCGTGCCTTCGCCGGACAATCCGGAGATCCGGAATACCGGTCCCTGCCAATGAAGTCCGTCCACAATTGCCCGGCAACGCGCATCGCGCTCGTCGGGCGACAGCAGGTCCAGTTTGTTGAGCACCAGCCAGCGCTCGCGCGCGGCCAGTTCCGGGCTGAATTTTTCCAGTTCATACACGATGGCGCGCGCATCCGCAACCACGTCGCTATCAGCCGGCGGCGCAACGTCCACCAAATGCAGCAACAAACGGGTGCGTTGCAGATGTTTCAGGAAACGAATGCCGAGCCCGGCGCCTTCGGCGGCGCCTTCGATGAGTCCCGGAACGTCCGCCATCACAAAGCTGCGATGCTCGCCCACGGACACCACGCCCAAGTTGGGATGCAGCGTGGTGAAGGGATAATCCGCGACCTTGGGACGCGCGGCCGAGACTGCGCGGATGAGTGTGGACTTGCCTGCATTCGGCAAGCCCACCAGTCCGACGTCGGCCAGCAACTTGAGTTCGAGGCGCAGGTTGCGGCGCTCGCCGGGCGAACCGGGTGTGGAACGGCGCGGCGCGCGATTCACACTGCTCTTGAAGCGCGCATTGCCCAGGCCGTGAAAACCGCCTTGCGCGACCTTGAGACGCTCGTCGGCCTTCACCAGATCGCCCAGCAGTTCGCGGGTGTCCACGTCATATATAAGCGTGCCCACCGGCACCGGCACCACCAAGTCCGCGCCGCTCTTGCCGGTCATGTCGCGGCCCATACCCTTGCCGCCGTGCTCGGCCTCAAACGTGCGGGTGGTGCGGAAATCGGCCAAGGTGTTCAAGCCGGTGCGCGCTTCCAGAATCACGCTACCGCCGTCGCCGCCGTCACCGCCGTCGGGTCCGCCGAAGGGCACGAATTTCTCGCGGCGAAAGCTCACCGCGCCCTTGCCGCCGTTACCGGCAATGACTTTGATGGTGGCTTCGTCAATGAATTTCATAATTCTGTACCGGTAGGAGCGGCCTTCCGGCCGCGATTATCGCGACAGGGACCGTCGCTCCCACAATAACCGCCGCTCACAATATAGCCGCAGACAAAAAACCCCGGTGGCCCGGGGTTTTCGTATCGTACTCCGGCACCTGCAGCTTACTGATCGGCTACCACGCTCACCACGCGGCGTTGCGGCCGGCCCTTGAGGGCGAATTGAATTTTACCGTTGGCCTTGGCGAACAGCGTGTGGTCGCGGCCCATGCCGACGTTCACACCCGCATGGTACTGGGTGCCGCGCTGCCGCACGATGATGCTGCCGGCATTCACCTGCTGGCCGCCGTAGAGTTTGACGCCGAGACGTTTTGACTCGGAATCGCGGCCGTTACGCGAACTGCCGCCTGCTTTTTTGTGTGCCATGTGAGCCTGCCTCGAAACTCAACCGGCGTGGATGCCGGTAATCTGAACTTCGGTGTAATGCTGCCGGTGGCCGGCGCGGCGCCGGTAGTTCTTGCGGCGGCGCATCTTGAAAATGAAAATCTTGTCGTGGCGGCCGGCGGATTTGACGGTGCCGGTGACTTTGCCGCCGGCGACGAACGGCGTGCCCAAGAGTGGCGCCTCCTGGTCGCGGCCGACCATGAGCACGCGGTCGAACTCCACCGCGGCGCCGGCCTCGGCTTCGAGTCGTTCGACGCGGATTAAGTCGCCTTCACCGACTCGATATTGCTTGCCACCGGTCTCAATCACCGCGTACATGGGAACTCCAAATCCGGGAAATGCCGTCAAAGGGCGCGAATTTTACGGCCTCGCGCGGTGCCGGTCAAACCGCACGCCTGCGCCTTGACACCCCCCCATGGCATCCCTAGCATCCCCTCCCGTGCCGCTTCGGCCGTAACCCGGCGCCGCTCATGGTTCTAGCCCCCGATTCCGTCACCCCCGCCGGTCCTGTCCCGCAACTCGGCGCGCTGCGCACCTTGATTGACGCGGATTTCCGAGCCACCGACCGCGTGATCCGCGAGGCGCTGCGCTCAGACGTCGCGCTCATTAGTCAGGTCGGTGAATACATCATCAACGGCGGCGGCAAGCGTCTGCGGCCGATGCTGGTGCTGCTCGCGGCGCGCGCCTGTGCCGTGAGCGACGAGCGCCACGTGCAACTTGCCGCCATCATCGAATTCATCCACACCGCCACGCTGCTGCACGACGACGTGGTGGACGCCTCGGTCCTGCGCCGCGGACGCGAAACCGCCAACGCCATCTGGGGCAACGAGGCCAGCGTGCTGGTGGGCGATTTCCTGTATTCACGCGCCTTCCAGATGATGGTGGCGCTCAACGACATGCGCGTGATGCGCATTCTCGCCGATGCCACCAACCGCATCGCGGAAGGCGAAGTCATGCAGTTGCTCAACTGTCACGATCCCGAAACCACCGAGGCGCGTTACCTGCAGGTGATCGCGCGCAAGACCGCGACCCTGTTCCAGGCCGGTGCGCAACTGGCCGCGCTCATCACCGGGCAGCCGGAACCTCAGGCCGCGGCGCTCGGCCGTTACGGGCAGCATCTCGGCAGCGCCTTCCAGCTGATCGATGACACGCTCGACTACAGCGCCAGTGCCGCGGAAATGGGCAAAAACGCCGGCGACGATCTCGCCGAAGGCAAGCCCACGCTGCCGCTCATCTACGCGATGCAGCAAGGCACCCCGCCGGAGCGCCAACTGATTCGAACGGCGATTGAATCGGGCGAGCGCGCGAACATTGGCGACATCCTGTCCGTCCTGCGGCGCAGTGGCGCGCTCGAATACACCCACAGCCGCGCCCAGCAGGAACGCGAACGCGCGGTGGCGGCGCTCAGCGTGCTGCCGGAATCCGTGTACAAGACCGCGCTTGAAGAACTTGCGGATTTTTCCGTGGAGCGGCGCGCCTGAAGCGCAGGCGGGGCATGCGGCGCTAGTGCTGCGGCGCCAGCACGCCGGCGCGCAACAGCCCCGTGCAACGGTCCGCGGATACCGGCCGGCTGTAATAGTAACCTTGCGCCAGATTGCAGCCGACCGCGCGCAGATTTTCCACCTGCTGGGGCTCTTCCACGCCTTCCGCCACCACCGTCAGGCCCAAGGTGCGGCTCATGGCTACGAGCGCGGCGACAATGGCTTTGTGGCGGGTATCGAGCGCCATGCCGACCACGAAACTGCGGTCGATTTTCAACACGCTGATGGGGAAGCGGCTCAGATAACTGAGTGACGAATAGCCGGTGCCGAAGTCGTCGAGCGAAAAGCACACGCCCATGGCCTTGAGCTTTTCCATTTGTTCACGCACCACCACGTTGTCCGTCATGATCACGGTCTCGGTCAATTCCAGATGCAGCCAGTGCGGATCGAAACCGGTTTGCCTGAGCACCTTGCCCGTCATTTCCGCCAGATCATCGCGCAGGAATTGGCGTGCGGAAACATTCACGCTGATGGGCAGGGGCGCAATCCCGAGCTTTTGCCAGGCCCGGCCCTGGCGGCAAGCGGCCTCCAGCACCCAGCGCCCCAGGGAAATGATGTCGCCGCTTTGTTCGGCCACCGGAATGAACTTGCCGGGTGGTATCAGATTGCCGTCGCTGCGCCAGCGCAGCAAGGCTTCGACGCCGGTGATGCGTCCGGAATCGAGCTGCACCTGCGGCTGATATTCCAGGAAAAATTCCCGGTCAATGCTGGCACTGCGCAGGTGGCTGCGCAGTTGCAGTAATTCCTCCACCTGAATTTTCATGGTGCTGCTGTAGAAACGCAGCTCGTCGCCGACATCGCGCTTGGCATCCAGCAAGGCGCTGTCGGCATTGCGCAGCAGCTCCTCGGCTTCTTCCCCATGTTCCGGAGCCACGGCCACGCCGATGCTCAGGCGCAGGTCCACGCGGTTGCCGCTGATGTTCAAGGGCGCCTCCAGCGCGCGCTTGAGGCCGGCGATGCGTTGCTGCAGCGCTTCACGGCTGAATTCGCCGCTCAGCACCACGCCGAATTCATCGGCGCTCATGCGCGCCACGCCATCGTGCGCGCCGTCTTGCGCCGCGAGCCGCGCACCGAATTCGCGCAGCACGGCATCGCCCACGGCATGGCCGAGGACGTCATTGATGATCTTGAAGCTGTCGATGTTCAACAGCGCCACGGCTACTTGCGTCTGGCCGCTGCGGCCGGCGAGTTGCGCGCGCAGATGCTCATGCAGCAGCATGCGGTTGCCGAGTCCCGTGAGTGAGTCGTAAAACGCCAGATAACGCAGGCGCTGCTCGCCGCGCACCCGCTCGGTGATATCGGTGGTGACCAGGGTGGCGCCATTGATCTCGCCGCTGTCATCGCGGCTCACCACCGCATCGATCTGCACGTCCAGCAACTGGCCGCTCACCGTCTGGCACTGGGTGCTGAAGGTCTGGGTCAAGACCTCGCCCCCGGTCATGAGCTTGAGGCGTTGCATGCATTCCGCTTTGCGGATGGCATCGCCAATGTGCTCAAACAGGGGGCGGCCTATGAGGTCGCCGCGCGCGTAGCCGAGCATGGTGTGGATCGCCTGGTTGGCATAACGGATGGCGCCATCGGCGGATAACTCGACGATGCCGTGCGGCACGGATTCCATCAGCCGCCGGTAACGGCGTTCGCTGCGCCGCAACACCGCTTCCTGCTGCTTCTGGCGGGTGACATCCTGGAATACGCCGAACACGGCTTCACCCGCCGTGGCGGTGGCCGGGCTGTACTCGGCAATGACGCGCACGCTGCGCACTTCCCCGTCGGGGCGCAGGATGCGCGCCTCGACTTCCGCGCCCTCGTGATTTACCGCCACGCCGCTGATGGTATTGCTGACCCGCTCGCGGTCTTCCGGCAAAAAGGTCTGTAGCGTGCCGTGAAAGTCCGGGGGCGCTTCTTCGGGCGTCATGCCGCGGATGCGGTAGTTCTCCGGCGAACGCCACAGCCGGTCCGCCTGGATGTCCCAACGCCAGTGTCCCAGCTCGGCCAGGTGTTCGGCCTCATTCAGCATCTTCGCCTGCGCTTCCAGGGCCGAGGTGATGCGCACGCGCTCGCTAATGTCGGCGAGGATGCCCACGTAAAAGCGCAACACCTGCTGTTCGTCAAACACAGGGCTGATGGACAGCGAAATCCAGTATTGCGTGCCGTCGTTGCGCCGCGCGGTGGTTTCCAGCCTCAGTGACTCGCTTTTCTTGAATGCGCCGCGGATCTGCTCGCGTATCGCGGGCATCAGGCCCGTACGTTCGGCGAATACGCGCCAATCGCTGCCCCGGGCCTCGCCGGCTGGAAATCCGGTGATGCGTTCAAAAGCCGGATTCACGTACACCACCGGGTAATGCTCCGGCTGTGAAGCCACGTCAATCACCAGCACGCCGCTGATGGCCTGACGCGCGACCGCGGCCAGCATGGTGTGCTCCGACAGCAACTTCTCCAGCTGCTGTTCGCGCCGTTTGAGCGCGGTAATGTCGGTATAGAGGTTGATGACGCCGCCGTCGTGGCTGCGACGTTCCTTGATCAACACCCAGCGGCCGTCATCAAGCTGCTGCTCCAGGCTGCCGGAAGCCCGGCGATGCGCCGCCAGCCGTTCGCGCAGCCAGGCGGAATCGCCCGCCTCCGTGCCCGCGCTTTTCGGGCCTTCGATCCCGATACTCAGCAGCTCCTCGAATTTCCGCCCCGGCGTCAGCAGGTGGGCAAGCTGCGGGTACATACGCTTCACCTGTTCATTGCACAGGATCAGCCGGTCGTCAGCGCCGAACAGGATGAAGCCGTCTTCCATGGACTGCAGCGCATCGCCCAACACGCCTTCGATCTGCCGGCGCGCACGCAACTCCTCGGAACGCGCCAGCACGGCGCGGACCGCACGCCTGAGATGCGCCATGTGGCGCGGATTCTTGACCACGTAATCCGTCAGGCCCAGGCGCATGGCTTCGACGGCCACCTCTTCGGTGCCGGTACCGGTGAACATGATGACCGGCAGCTCCGGACGCCGCGCCTGAATCTGCTTGAGAATCTCCAGGCCCGTGGTCCAGCGCAGATGAAAGTCCGTGATCACCAGATCCAGCTTGCCGTCATCGAGCGCGCGCTCGAACGCGCGCTGATCGGCAACCTCGACGGCCGTTGCCGTGGCTGCTTCCTTGCGCAGCTCGCGCAGCACCAGCGCACGATCGTCGCGGTTGTCGTCTACGAGCAGCACCCTGAGCGCGCTGCCGGGCTTGGGTTTGGAGTGATTGGATTTGACGCTCATGGATGATCGTCCGTGAATCTCCGCTGCGGCTTCAGACGATGTCCGGATGCCCGCTCAGCATCACGT
>JAGXAL010000009.1 GCA_018971605.1 Natronospirales bacterium
TGCTGCGCGGCGCTCGGCGGCGTGCCGAGCGTCAGGCGCAAGCCGTGATCGGCGTCGCGGTTCAGCAACTGTTCCAGACTGCCTTGCGCCAACAGACAGCCATCGTCGAGCACGCCGATTTCATCGCACAGGCTTTCCACTTCTTCCATGTAGTGCGAGGTGTAAATCACCGTGGTGCCGCGTGCATTGATCTCGCGGATGGTGTCGAGGATGAAACGCCGCGATTGCGGGTCGATGCCCACGGTGGGTTCATCCAGCAACAGCAAGCGCGGACGGTTCAGGAGTCCGATGGCGAGATTCAGCCGGCGCTTGAGACCGCCCGACAAGTGGCCGGCGCGCACCGACACAAAAGAGGCGAGGCCGGCGGCATTCAGTGCGGTGTCCAAGCGCTCGCGCAAATCGGCGGCCCGCAGCCCGAGTACGCTGCCGAAAAACCGCAGATTCTCCATGACCGTCAGGCGTGGGTAAAACGCGTACTCCTGCGGCACCAGCGCACTGAAGTTCTGGATCGCGCCTGCCTGCGCGGGCAGGGCCTGGCCGTGGATGCGGATCTGTCCCCGCTGCAGGGGCAGCAGCCCGGTGAGCAGCGAAATCAGCGTGGTCTTGCCCGAGCCGTTCGGACCCAGCAGCCCGAAGAGGCTGCCCGGCCGGATCTGCAGGGACAAGCCGTGGAGGGCGTCGCGTGCGGCCCCGGGGTAACTGAAACTCACGGCTTCGATCTGGATCACGCGCCCTTACCCCTCGTGGTTGCGGTTCGCCGATATTCTTGAGCGCAGCATTATCACGGAAGCGCATCGCACCGGCCGGGGTGCGTTGGCAAGCGTCCCGCGTTGCACCAACAGCCGTCGCGAATGGCTAAGCCAGGCCTTGTGCAGCTACGGTCGGCGCACAGTGATTACGCCGGATCCACCGGTGTGGTGCCGCCGGTGAATTCCGTCTTGGCCTGCGCCAGGCGGTAGCGGTGCTCGCTGTGCCAGCGGCGGAAGTTGCGCAGCACGGTGCCGAAATAGATGAGCCGGAAGAATTGCAGCCGCCACCACACCTTGCGCGAGTCGAACAAGTCGCCCGCCAGCATCGAAATCACGCCCTGTTCAACCTGCCAGACGTTGCGCGGATGCTGGAAGATGTGCTGCATTGGCGGTGAGTTGAAGCGGTAAATGAAAAACGCGAACCGCTGCATGCCGGTACGCAGGCGTTTTTCCAGCCGGCGTTGCAGTGCGACCTCGCTGGCCGGCTCGCGCAGGGCCGCGTCGATCAACTTCGCGCTTTGTTCCGCGCCGCTCATGGCCAGATACACGCCCGAGGAAAACACCGGATCGAGAAACGCGAAGGCGTCGCCCACCAGCATCCAGCCGGGACCGCCGATGCTGCTGGCGTCATAGGAGTAATTGCCGGTGACGCGCACCTGGTCGCCGATGAGCGTGGCCTTCTCGAGCCGCGCCCAGAGCGCCGGATGCAGTTTGAGCGTGGCGAAGAAAAAATCGTGGGGGCTGGTGCGGCGGCTTTTCAGGTAATCCGGCCGGCAGACCGCGCCCACGCTCATTACGCCATCCGGCAGCGGAATCATCCACATCCAGCCGTGTGCGAAATTGTAGATGCTGATATTGCCGCGGTCCTCGCCACCACGATAGGTTGCGTCGCGGAAGTGTCCGAAGATGGCCGCGCTCTGGTGCCGCGGGTTCTTGCGCCGCAGCTGCTTGCGGCTGGCAAGGAAGGCGTCGCGCCCGCTGGCATCCACGACGTAACGCGCCCGCAGCGTGTAGCTGCCTGCAGCGTCGCTGCGTACCTCGACGCTGGAGTCGCGCGGCCCGTACTGCTGCACGGCGATCACTTCGGCGCCTTCGCGGGCGTCCACGCCCTGGGTACGCGCGTGTTCGAACAGCATGCGGTCGAAGTCCTGGCGCCAGACCTGGAAGGCATGCGGCGGACTGTTGCCGAGCGCGCGTGCAAACGCGTAGGTGTTGTAGCCGCGCTTGTTGTCGGCTTCAAAATCCGCGCCGGGTTTGTAAACGCCAAGCGCGCGTACCTGGTCGAGCACACCGAGGCGCTCCAGCACCGGCAGGTTCATCGGCAACAGCGATTCGCCGATGTGGAAACGCGGATGGTGGTCTTTCTCGAGTTGCATGACCGACCAGCCCCGGCGCGCCAGCAGCGCCGCCACGGTGCTGCCACCGGGACCGCCGCCGATCACCAGCACATCGCACTGATTCGCGGGCGAAGTCTTGGTGTCTGAGTCGTTCATGCCCCACTACCTTAGATGTTGGACATTACCCCAATCCGGCGTTGGCCATTCTACCCATGGAATGGTCAAAATGAGCTGGCTGACAGGTGGCGTTTGCCGGTCACAGCATGCCGCCGTTGACCGCAATCAGCTGGCGGGTGATGTAGGCGGCCGCATCCGAGAACAGGAACGCCACCAGCGCGGCAACTTCCCGCGGCTGACCCAGGCGACCGAGCGGAATCTGCTTGAGGATTTCCGCGACCGGTGCGCCGTGCAGCATGTCGGTTTCGATCAGGCCGGGCGCCACGCAGTTCACGGTAATCCCGCGGCTTGCCAGTTCCACCGCCAGCGCCTTGCTGGCGCCGATCAGGCCGGCCTTGGCGGCGCTGTAATTGGTTTGGCCGCGGTTGCCCATGAGTCCGGCCACCGAGGCGATGCTGACGATGCGACCGCCGTTGCGCATACGCACCAGCGGCAATACCAGCGGCTGCAGCACGTTGTAGAAGCTGTCCAGATTGGCGGCCAGCACCCGGTCCCAGTCTTCGCCCGGCATGGCGGCGAAAGTGTTGTCGGCGGTGATGCCGGCGTTGCAGACCACGCCCCAATAGGCGCCGTGCTTTTCCACTTCCGCTTGCAGCACACGCCGCGTGATCTCGCGCTCGCTGACATCAAAGCTTACGCACTGCGCGGTGCCGCCGGCGGCAACGATCGCCTGCGCCAGCTGCTCGGCCTTGGCTTTGTTCCTGTGGTAGTGCAAGCTCAACTGGAATCCGTCGGCCGCCAGCGCCTGGGCAATGGCGCCGCCGATGCCGCCGCTGGCGCCCGTGACCAGCACGCACTTGCTTGTGTTCATGGTGCCAAGGCCTCGCTGGTTTCGATGATGATGAGTGTGGCGTTCGCCAGTATCCGGCCATTGCTGGTAATGCTGCAACGGCAGGCGCCCACGCCCTGGCTGTCGCCGAATTCGCGCTCCGCCAGGATTTCGAGTTGCATGTCCTCGGTGAAATAGTCCGTATGCATTTCGTAGCGGCGCGTGCCGAGCAACATACCCCTATGCGGCGCGGAACCGGAACGCCGGCTCTGCAGACCGGCATGCGCCGCCGCGGCTTGTGCCATGAACTCGATCCCCACCCATGCGGGCACGCCGTGGCCGGCGATGAAAAACGGATGCGCGCGGCGGATACGCGCGCTCGCCAAGATACTATTTTCAGAATGTGCCAGCACGGCATCCAGCATCACCGCGCGCCCGCGATGCGGCAGCAGCTCGGCGATCGGCGGGAACTTGTTGTCCATCAGGCGCGCCCCAGCAGCATGCAGATGTTGTTGCCGCCGAAGGCAAACGAGTTGCTGGCCGCGATCCGGCAATACTTTGGCGGGTCGCCGGTGCGACACAGGCTAAGTGGCGCGAGTGCCGGGTCGCGGGCACCGTCCCACACCTGCGGCGGCAGCGCCGCCGCCGCCGGCTCCGTGAGCAGCAGCCAGCAAAACGCGATTTCGGTGGCGCCGGCCGCGCCCAGCATGTGACCCACCAACGGTTTGGTGGAAGAGCAGGGGACTTGCGTGCCGAACACGCGCGCCACCGCATGGCTTTCCACAAGATCGTTCTGCAGTGTGGCGGTGCCGTGCAAGTTGAGGTAATCGACGTCATGCGCGCTCACGCCGGCGTCCGCGAGCGCTGCGCGCATGGCGAGTTCCGCGCCGCGGCCTTCGGGATCGGGCGCGGAGATGTGGTAGGCATCGGAGGATTCGCCGGCGCCGAGCAGGCACACCGGCCCGGGCTCGCGGCTCATGAGGAACACCGCGGCGCCCTCGCCGATGTTGATGCCGTCGCGGTTCTTGCTGAACGGGTTGCACAGTCCGCGGGCCACGGACTCCAGCGCCGCGAATCCGTTGAGCGTCAGGCGGCAGAGCGAATCCACGCCGCCGGTGATGACCGCGTCGCACACACCGCTGTGCAGCAGGCGGCGCGCCGAGGCTAGCGCCTTGGCGCTCGAGGTGCAGGCGGTCGAGACCGTCCACGCCGGGCCGCGCACACCGAGTGCCTGCCGCAGGTATTCGCTCGGGCTGCTGATTTCCTGCTGACGGTAATCGTAGCCCGCGGGAAAAGCGCCGTGTTGCTGGTGGAAGGCGAACGCTTGTTCACCCTCGGAGATGCCGGAGGTGCCGGTACCGAGCACGATGCCGATGCGCAAGGCGCCGTAGCGGGAAATCGCCGCGGCCAGCGATGCACGGATTTGTTCGATGGCGGCCTGCAGCAATTGATTGTTGCGCGACGCATAAGCGGCCCACTGCGCCGCAATCGGCGGCAAGTCCGCATGCACCGCGCCCACGTGCACGCTGCGGCCCGGAATCAAGTCGCTGCGCCGCTGCATGCCACCGGTGGCGCCCTGGCACAGTCCGCGACGCACACTGGCCTTGTCGTTGCCGAGAGCATTGAGGATGCCGAGCGCGTGCAAATACACGCGGGTCACGGCGCCGGCCCTGCGGCCGCGAGCGGCGCGAGTTGCAGCGCGAGTTGGGCGCTTGGAATCACGATATTTATATCGGCGGTGCTCAGCCTGCTGCCGGAGATCTCGATGCGCGCCACCAACCGTCCATGGCTTGTGAGTTCGCGCACTTGCCGCTGGCCCTCGGTGCTAACACTCAAGCTCAGATTGCGCAGTTGCGGCGGCAATTCTGCGGCCGGTGCCAGCGTGAGTTCCAGCATGGCGAGCAGCAGTTCCGGCCGCAGCTTGCCGCCCGCGCTGTGACTGGTGAGCTGCCGGCCGTCGTAGTCCAGCGTGAACAGCTCGGTGCCGAAGAGGCTCAAGCCCGCGAGCCGCAGGTGCCGATCGTCAATCTGCAGGCGGCCAATGAAGGACTGCGATTCGCCCGCGTGGGTGACCGTGACCAGATGGGTGGCGCTCACGGCCGGCAAGGCCGCAGGCGGCAGCGCACAGAACACGCCATCCGGCCCGAGCCGCGTGCAGCCCGGCGCCGGCGGCAGGCTCGCGCATCCCGCCAGCAGGCCGAGCGTTGCCAAGATTAAAGTGACGCCGGATTTCATGTGCGTTGCCGAGACACAGGCGGCAAGGATAACGGGGCGCTCAAGTAGCTGGCCAGTATGCCGATGAGCGTGGCCAGACCAAAGGCGTGCAGCGCGGGAATGCGGCTCACCGCGAGCAGTCCGAAGGAAAACAGCATGGTGATGGCGGAAAGCGTCACCGCCAGTGCCGGCGAGCGTTGTCGCGCGCCGCCTTCGCGCAGGAACACGCTGTAATCGCGCCCCAGACCGAGAATCAGGATCAGGGCCACTACCACGAAAATGTTCAGCGGCTCGCCCAGCCAGCCGAGCGCCCCCAGGGTGACGGCCAGCGCCAAGAGCGGCGAAAACAGCATGCGCAGCGCTTCCCGTCGTCCGTAGCGCCACAGCAGCAGTGCGCATATCAAAAAATATCCGATGATCACCAGCCAGGTGGCGCGCATCCGGATGCGGTGGAAGGTGTCGGCAATGCGCGCCAGCGGCTGCACGAACTCAGTGCCGGGGGTCGCCGCCGCAGTCTGCTCCAGTGAGGTCGGGTCGAGCGCTTCCTGGCTCGTGACCGTGGCCAGTAGCGTCACGCTGCCGGGCGTCGAAATCACCAGCCATCGCAAGTCGGGTGCCGCGTCGAAAACCTGTGCGGCATCCAGCGGTTGCTGCGAGCTGCGGCGCCATTGTGATTCAAGGCGTTGCGTCAGTGCCGCGGGCAGGCCGAGTTGCCGGAATGCCGTCTGCAGTGCGGCCGGTGCTGCCAGCACGCTCTGCCAGGCGGCGAGGCTCGCCTGCTGCTCGGCTTGCGACGGCAGAAAGCGCGACAGGCCGAGCTCTGTGGCCGATGGCCACTGTGCGCCGAGTTTTGCGAACAGCGCCTGCTCGCGTTCCAGCGCCTGCTGCAGATTCGCGCCGGCAATCAGGAAGAATCCCGGCGGCGGTGTCTGGCCAAGCGTGCTGCGCAGCTGGGCATCGGCCTGCAGCAGCTTGGCCGGCAGATGCTGCAGTTCGCGCACGTCGTCGCTGGTCTGCAGGCGCAGCCAGCCGGGAATCGCGAGCAGCAAGGCGAGCGCCGGCAGCAGATAACGCCAGCGTGTAGCGCGGCAGCCGACGGCGATGAATTGCTGCGGCCAGCGCACCGCCGCGTGTGCGGCCACCCGCGGGTTGCGCCGGAGCCCCAGGGGGAAAATCAGCGCCACTGTGAGCCCGGCTTCCAGCAAGCCGGCCACGGAAAATACCGCGATCTGGGTGAGCACGGGAAAACCCGCGAGCAGCAGGAAGGCGAATGCAATCACGCCGGTTAACAATCCGAGGAGCAAGCCCGGCCGTACCCGGCGCCATACTGCCGGCGGCGCACTCTCCCCGAACCAGTATTCGGCGAAATACAAAAATGCGTAGTCGATGGCGATGCCGAGCAGCGTGGTGCCGAACACCAGCGTGAGAATCTGGATGGAGCCGAAACACAGGATCACGGCGGCGCTCGCGGCCAGCACGCTGGCCACGAGCTGCAGTGCCGCGAGCAGGTGCGGCGCGAAACTGCGGAACACGTAAGCGATGAGCAGCATGATGAGCACGGTGGAAGCCACGCTCAGCCACAGCGCTTCGCTTTGCGCTTCCCGGCGCGCGGCATCCGCAAACAGCGGCGCGCCCGTCGCCTGAAAGCGGCAACTTCTGCAGGTTTGGTGCGCGGCCTCGCGGGCTGCGTTCACGGCGCCTACCGCCAGCGCCGCCCCTTGTTGCGAGAAGCCGGAACCGCCCACGTCCACGCGCAACAGAAAATCCCGCTGCCCGTGGCGCAGCGCTGTGAACAAAGGTCCGTCGGGCAGAAATCCAGGATAAGGTTGCGGCAGCTGGCCGAGAAATCCCGAGAGATAGCCGCCGGGATCTTGGTCGAAGCTGCTGATCAGGCTCGCGGGGCTGGCCAGCGACACGGCCACATCCGTGGCCAATGCCCGGGCGCCGCCGCGCGACAGGCGCGCCGCCTGGGCCGGGTCCAGCATCGCGAAGTGGTGCGCCTGATAGACCGCGAGCAATCGCTGCACGCTCTGACCGGTATTTTCCGTATGCATGCCGCTGTGCAACAGCGCTGTCCAGGCAGCGAAGGCCGCCTCGCGGGTGGCCTTTGTGTCCGCGCCGCTTACCAGGACCAGCAGTTCATTTACGAAGGCATCACGGCTGCGCTGGTTGGCGATGCGTAAAGCGCCGGAATCCTGCTGTGCGGGTAGTGCCGCGAGGATGTCGGTATTGATCGGCTGCTGCAGGTCGAGCCGCAGCCAGGCGCAGGCGCAGAGCACGCCCAGCGACGCGAGCCAGAGTGCGCAGCGCGCGGCGGCGGCCAGGCGCGTATTCACGGGTTCGCAGGCGGCGGTGGGATCGGCGTGAAACGCAGTTGCATGCCGCCGCCGGAAGTTTCGCGGATGTCGATCTGCCGTGGGTGGCCGGGGGCGGTTTCCGTAACCTGGATCTGCGTGATCGCCTGGCTGAGCGCCCCGGGTTTGGGCGTGAGCGTGATGCGTCGGCCCTGGGCGAGCGGCGCAATCTTCAGTTCGAAATAGCGCTGCAACTGCGTCACGTTGCCCGAGACTGCGCCCATGAAAATCTGTTCCACGGCCGCGAGCCACGGCGCCTGCCCGGGATCGAGCCGGCGCACGCGGCCATCGGGCAGTTGCTCCTGCGCCTCGCTGCCGTGCATTTCGAAGACGTAATGGTAGGGCGCGGTGATTTCCCAGCGGAAACTGCGCGCCGGATCCACGCTCAGCACGCCGTGACTGATGAGCGGCGTGGCGAATCCGGGCAGCGTGCGGGTTTCGACGAAACCGAGCCTGAGTGCCGGAGGCGTCGCTGGCGTCGCAGCCACGGCGATGCCGCAGGCAGCAAACGCGCACAGCAGCGCGAGGAGCCGCGCCGCCAAGCTCACAGGAATTCCTTGAGGCGCTCGCGCAGCACCGCGGGACTCACCAACTGCAGCTCGCCGCTGCGCGCATCCACCGCGCACTGGATGGTGTAACCGTTGCTCAGGCGCTGGCCGCTGGCGGCGTCGGTCACGCGATAGCCGATCTTCAGGCGGTTCTCCCATTCCAGCAGCGCGGCCTGTACCCGAATGCGCTGCGCATAGCGCAGCGGTTTCGGGAAGCGCGCGTGCAGTTCGATGATCGGCCATAAATACTGCGAGGCCAGCATTTGCGGATAGTCGTAATCGATGCGGCGCAGCAGCGCGGCGCGCGCGCTTTCGAAATAGCGGAAATAATTGCCGTGCCAGACCACCTGCATGGCGTCGATATCCTGGAACGGCACTTCGAGTTCGACTTCGGCCGTGACCAATGCCTCGCGCACCGCCGGCTACTCGTACAAGGTCCAGCGGCGCGCGCTGATGGCGGCGCACAGCTGCCGCAGTTCCGCATCCAGCGGTCGGTCTTCTTCCACGTAGGCGCACACGCCCAACACCTCGTCGAGCATCGCCAGCATCGCGGCGGGCATGTGCCGCGGCGGGCGGTTGCCGCGGCGCCGGCGGATTTCCATGGCCTGGGCCGCAGCCGCGAGGCAGGCGGCCGCCACCTGCTCGACCAGCGTGAGCACGCGCAGCGCATCGCGCGCCGCGATGGTGCCCATGCTGACCTTGTCCTGGTTGTGGCATTCGGTGGAGCGCGAGAACACGCTGGCCGGCATGGTGAGTTTCAGCGCCTCCGCGGTCCAGGCGGAGACCGCGATCTGCACCGCCTTGAAACCGTGATTGAGGCTGGCGCGCGCTTCGCTGGCACCCGAGAGGTTGCTCGGCAAGCCGTTGTTGAAGCGCGTGTCCACCAGCAGCGCCAGCTGGCGGTCGAGCAGATCCGCGATGTTGGCCACCGCGTTCTTGAGGCTGTCGGCCACGAAGGCGATGTGGCCGCCGTAAAAGTGTCCGCCGTGATAAATCTCGCCGCTCTCCGGGTCCACGATGGGGTTGTCATTGGCGCTGTTCAATTCGTTCTCGATGTCACGCTGCATCCAGCCGAGCGCGTCGGCGAGCACGCCGATCACGTGCGGCGCGCAACGGATGGAATAGCGATCCTGGATGCGCAGCGGATTTTCCTGGTTGGTGGCGCCCATGTCCGCGAAGATCCGGGCGGCAACCTGCTGCTGGCCGCTGTGCGGCTTGACTGCGAACAATCCCGACGCGAAATGCTTGGGATTGCTGCCGAGCGCGATGGCCACCATGGCGGTGATGCGCGTGGCGAGGCGCATGAGGTACTCGGCGCGTTCCCAGCCGAGACAGGCGAGCGCGGTCATGACCGCGGTGCCGTTCATGAGCGCCAGGCCTTCTTTGGGCATGAGCGTGATGGGCGTGAGGCCGGCGGCACGCAAGGCCTCGGCGGCCGGGCCGAGCTTGCCCTGATGGAGCACTTCGCGCTCGCCCATCATGGCCGCGGCCACGTAGGACAGCGGCGTGAGGTCGCCGCTCGCGCCCACCGAACCTTCTTCGGGAATCCGCGGCGCGACGCGCTGCTGAATCATGGTCTCGAGCTGCGTCAGCACCTCGAGGCGCACGCCCGAAAAACCCATAGCCAGCGAGTTTAGACGCGTGACCAGAATGGCAATGCTGGTGGGCTCGTCAAAATAAGCGCCCAGGCCGCAGCCGTGGTAGCGCACCAGATGCACCGGCAGTTGCTGCAGCACCTCCGGCGGTACGGTCACGGTGCAGGAATCGCCGTAACCCGTGGTCACGCCATAAACCGGCGTGCCCGCGGCGATGCAATCGGTGAGCACCTCGGCGCCGCGGCGGATGCGCTGCCGGAAAGCCGTGCTGGAATCGAGGGTGAGCGGCGTGCCGCGCGCCACCGCGCAAACTTCGTGCAGGCCGAGACGCCGGCCGCCGAGGATCACCGCGGCTTCAAACGGGGAGCTTGCCAGGTCGCGCATGTACGTTTTTATGGTTGCGGTTGCCGGGGACTGAGGCCGGCGGCGAAGCGCCGTCCGCCCAGAAATCGTAAAAGTTGTACCACTGTAGCGGAAAACGCCCGGCATAGTCAGCGAGGCGCGCGGCATAGCGGCCGGCCCAGACCTGCACCGCCGCCTCGCGCCCGTCGCGCGGCAGGCGGATGCGCTCCGCGAAGGGCTCCAGGAATATCCGGTAAGCCGAGCCCTGGCGCAGGCAAAACAGCAGGTACACGGGGCACTCGAGCACGTGCGCCAGCACGTAGGGACCCATGGCAAAGCGCGCGGGCCGGCCGAGGAAGGGCACGCGCACCACCGGGCTGTCGGGCGCCAGCGACGTGCGGTCGCCGACGGTCACCACCACTTCGCCGGCAGCGATCTTTTCTCGCAACAGCAGCGCCGTGTCCGGGCCGATGCGGTCCACCTCGAGCAGGCGCATCCGGTAAGCGTCGCTGGTGTCGGTCAAGGCTTGGTCCAGTTTGCGGGCATTGCCGGAATACACCAGGGCGTTGACGTGCAGCCCGGCCATGCGCGTGCCGAGGGCGCGCGCCAGTTCGAGGTTGCCGAGATGCGCGCTCAGCAGCAGCGCGCCGCGGCCTGCGGACAGGGCCGCCGCCAACTGCGGCTGCCCGGAGAAATCCACTTGCACGCGCAGGGGATCCTGCCAGGCGGCCACCTTGTCGAGGATGCACACGGCGAAATTCAGAAAATGCCGGAAGCTCCGCACCGGCGATGCCGCGGCGCCGGCAGCCGTGAGGAATTCACGCGAGGCGCGGCGCGCGCGCGCATGCGTGGCCAGGAAATACGCGGTCACTGGATACAACACCGCGAGCGTGAGCCGCCGGCCAAGTACGCGATCGAGGTTGCCGAGGAAGCGCAAGCCGCCGAGGCTGCCGCGTTCGCCGATGCGCGCCCAGTGACGCGCGCGGCGACGTGCACGGTTGCGCCGCAGCAGGCCGGGTGCACGCGGCAGCATGCCGAGAAACAGGCGCAGGTGCAGCCAGGCCATGCGCAGGTTGTCGCGCAGCATGCGGAAATGCGACAGTCCGTCCGCGGGGTAACGCACGCGCGTCGGCAGGAACAGGCTTTCGGTGCCGGCCCAGTACAAGCGCGTCATGATGTCGGTGTCGAAATCCATGCGTGCGCCGATGCGCACCTGTGCGGCGAGTGCGAGGCTGGGTGCCACCGGGTAAACCCGGAAGCCACACATGGAATCGCGCAAAGTAAATGACAAACTGTGCAGCCACACCAGTGCATGGGTGAGATAACGGCCGTAGTAGCGCACCCGGGGCACGCTCGCATCGTAACGCGGCAGTCCCGAGATCAGCTGCTGCGGATTTTGCCGTGCCAGCGCCAGCAGCGCCGGGATGTCGGCGAGATTGTGCTGGCCGTCGGCATCCACGTGCAAAGCGTGCGTGAAGCCGCGTTCGCCGGCGCGCACCATGCCGGTCATGGCAGCCACGCCCTTGCCGCGATTGCGCGCCAGCGTCAGGCATTCGACTTGCGGATTCCTGGCGGCGAGGTCCGCGAGTACCTGCTTGGTCTTGGCATCGCTGCCGTCGTCCACCAGAATCACAGGCAGGCGGTTGGCGAGCAGCGCCACGACGATCGCCTCGAGACTGGTGTGATGATTGAACACCGGGATGACGGCGCAGGCTTTGAAACTCATTTGCTATTGGTGAAATTCAGTATGCCGCTGGAGTAGCTGTGCTGGGCGTCGCAGTATTCGTAGCGCAGCTGGATGCTGTCCGCGGCGCGACTCAAGCGCAAGGTCAGGCGCGCGCCCGGCAGGATGGGGCGCTTGAATTTCACCTGTTCGAGAACCAGCGGCGTGGAGGGGCAGTCCTGCAGCGCCACGGCGTAGTGTACGGCCCAGCCAATCTGCACCACGCCCGGCAGGATGGCATGCCCGGGAAAATGGCCCTCGAACCAGGGGTTGTCTTTGGCCACCAGGATCTCGAGTTCGCGCCGGCCGGAACCCGTGTGTTCGGCGAGAACCGTGGGCAGGCCGTTCATGCGCGTGAGGCGAACAGCTGCTGCAAACGGGATTGCTCGATCTTGCCCATGTCGTTGTCGGGTAGCGTCTCCGGGAAACGCCACTTGCGCGGCAACAGCACGGGTTCGTAACTGCGGCGCAACCAGTGGCGCAACTCGCGGCTGGTGGGAATCTTGCCCTGCGCATGCAAGTGCGCGCGCCCTGTCGCATTCAACACCACCACCGCGCCGATGCTGCGCCGTCGCCCCTCGACCAGCAGCAGGCGGGCGTTTTCCACCCAAGCGTGCGCCAGCAGACGTGTGCGCATTTCACTCAGCGACACGCGCTTGTCCTCGAGTTTCACCACGTCGTCCGCGCGGCCCAGCAACACCAAGCGGCCGTCCGTGTGCCAGCGCGCGAGGTCGCCCGTGGGCATCCAGTCGGACTGCCAGGTGAATCCGGATTTGACCCACAGACGGGGGCCGGCGGATTCCTCGCGCAAC
This sequence comes from Natronospirales bacterium, assembly GCA_018971605.1. GTDB lineage: Bacteria > Pseudomonadota > Gammaproteobacteria > Natronospirales > REEB76 > REEB76. Next base: position 12,621 of record JAGXAL010000009.1, read on the forward strand.
TCGGCCTGCATGCCCGGCAGCAGCTGCCAGTAGGGACGCTCGGCGGCGCCCGACCAGGCGCGCCAGGCGATGCCGCCGGTTTCGGTGCTGCCGTAAATCTCGATAGGCGCATGCCCCCAGTCGCGTTGCAGGCGCTCGGCGCAGTGGTCGGGAAGCGGCGCGCCCGAGCTGAATACCGCCGCGATCTGCGCCGCGGGCGGCAGCTCCGACAAATCCGCGATGCGGCTCAGGAACGCCGGGCTGCTGACGATCACGCAGCGCTGCTCAGCCGCCCAGTGGCGCAAGTCCGCCGCTTGCAGGCAGGTGAGGGTGACGAAGCTGCGCCCGGCCAGCAGCGGCCACATGACGCGCACCAGCGTACCGTACAGGTGATAGTGCGGCACCGTACCGCACACCAGCGCATCGCCGAGCTGCCCCCCCCATTGCTGTTCGAGGGTGGCGACTTCGCGGCGCAGTTGTCCGAAAGTCTTGGGCACGCATTTCGGCATCCCGGAGGAGCCGGAAGTGTAGGACTCGATGAGGGCGCCATCGTCCGGCAGGCTGGGCGTGCTGTCGCTCGCCGGCGGAATCCCGGTTACGGACAGCGTGGCGAATTCGGCGAAGTCCACCGGCCGGTCGGTAAGCACCGCGTCTATGTGCGCGCCGCTCGCGATGATGCTGCCGGCTTGCGGCGCCTGCGGCACCACGCACACGCGTCCGGCATGCGCCAGCGCCAGCAGCCCGGCCGCGAACCAGCTGCTGTCGTCGCACACCAGCGCCATGCGGCGCGCCGGCTGCGCGGCGAGTGCCCGGCGCAAGCCGTGCACGCGCTGCCAGAATGCGGTTTGCTCCAGCACAGTGTGATTGCCGAGCGCCACGGGCCGCGCCACTGTGCTGCGAGACAAATGCCGCGAGTGCATGCGCGCGACTCAGGTGCTGTGCTGCGCTTCGATGAATTTCGCCAGATTCTCCACCGAGTGAAAATGCTGGCGAGTGTCCGCGGAACTGGCGTCCAGCTTGACGTGATATTTCTTCTGGATGGCGACGCCGAGCTCCAGGGCGTCGATGGAGTCGAGGCCCAGGCCTTCGCCGAACAGCGGCGCGCGCGCGTCAATGTCCGCCGGGGTCACGTCCTCAAGATCGAGCGAGGTGATGATGAGCTGCTTCAGTTCTTCGATCAGCTTGTTCATGGGTTGCCAGTTCCTGTTTGAAGAAATTCTCCAGGTTGCGGTTCAGGCGCCGTGCCGCCACGCCGTGCGGCAGGCCCGCCTGCACGCCGAGCGCCTCCAGCGCCTGCGGCGGGTGAAACTTTACCAGCAAGCGCCATGGGCGTTGCGGCACCTGGTGCCAGCGTGTGCTTTTCAACAGCGCCGGCGGGTCGCAAACCATCAGCACCGGCAGCACCTGGCAGCCGCTGCGCACCGCCACCTGCGCGGCACCGCGCCGGAAGTGCCAGGCTTGCCCGGGTTCGGTGCGCGTACCTTCGGGAAACAGCACCAGGGTGCGCCCGCTGCGCAAAGCACTGACGCAATCTTCGACCAGCCGCGCCGGGTCCGCATTGCTGATGTAGCCGGCGGCGGTGACGAAGCGCCGGTACAGGGGATTGCGCAGCATCGCGCTTTTCACCACGCAGTCCGCCTGCGGCAGCAGCATCAAGAGCGCCGCCACGTCCAGGTACATCGGGTGCGTGGCGATCAGCAGTTTGCCGCCGGCCTGCTCCAGCCGTTCCCCGCCTTGTACTTCCACGCGCCCCAGTCCTAGAGCGGCAATGCTGCCCAGAAGCATCCGGAACGAAACGCTGATGACGCGGCGCACGCGCTGTTGGCGCGCGGCGGGACTGCCCGGCCAGTGTTGCACCAGCGGCAGCAGGGTGAAACTCGCGAGCAGGCTCAGGCTGCCATACACGGCGAAGCACAAGCCGGTGCCGAGCGCGCGCCGCCAATAATCGAGCTTAGCCAGCACCCGGACTCCTTTGCAGGCGCCAGCGCTGCTCGACGCCAAGGTCGGCATTGGCCCGGTGTTCGATCAGGAATCGCAGCAAGGCTTTGACCGGCGCTTCAGATGCCGCACTGGCGGCTGGCAGCAAGCGGTACACATCGCTTGCGGGCGCCACCGGTTCGAGCAACATCGCGATGGAAAACGCTGCGCAGTTGCCGGCGTTTCCCGGGGCATGGGTGTAAGGCTCCGGCAGACTCTCGTCGGCATAGCAAAACAGCACGTGCGCGGCGCCCGTGTTCACCTGACAGGCGGCTTCCAGCAGTCCCATGCCCAGCGTATCCGCGCCCGCGGCTACGGCGGTGGCCGCGCTGCGATCACCGCGCGCCATCGAATACAAGCCGGCGGTGCCGTTGTGCACCGAGACGCTGAACAAGGTGGGCGACAAAGGCTGCTGGCGGGCGAGTGCCGCGAGCAGTTCCACGGTGCGCGGCAGGGAGCCGTGGCGGCTGGCAAACACGAACTGCGCGGCCGCCACGCCATCCAGGCAAGACCAAGCGGTATGCAGCGCCATGCGTCCCAGCGGATCCAGGCGGCGGCGCAGCATCGCCGGCAACTGGCTGACGTCGGGCTGCACAGGGCTTGCCGCTGCCGGGGCGCCTGCCAGCCAGGCTTCCCAGTCGCTGCCGGTTTCCACGCCCGGCGCCCAAGCCCGCCAGCGGCGGATGCCGAAACCTCCAATTTGATCCCCAGTTTGCTGCATGCCTTGAGAAGTCCGTCGGCCGCCCTGTTGTAGGAATCCGAGCATACGGCTGCGGGGCATTTTAAGCTGCGGTTTTTGCCGTGGGAAGCCGAGCGTACAGGGCTTGCGGCCGGGCCGCGGCACTCAATACTCGAAGGTGCGAAACACCCAGGCGACCATGAAACCGAAGGCGTTCTGGTGGCGCTGCACGACCAGCGGGCTGGCGTTGAAGCTCGCGCCGCCCAGGTTGATGTAGCGGTAAAAGGCGCCGTACACCATGTCTCCCTGACGCCAGCCAAAGCCCAGTGATACCCGATAACCTCCGCGGCCGCTGCCGGCAAAGTAGGCCGGGCGCGTGAGTGTCGCGTATTGCGGCGCCACGCCGTAGAGATAGTTGAAGTAGTCGCTGCTGGCGTACAAGGCCGAGAGCGTGACATCGGCGTGAAAGTCACGCTCACCGCTGCGCCACTCGCGCGAGAGCTCGACCCAGGGCTCCACCACCCAGCCGCGATGATGCAGCTTCCAGCCGTCGGTGCTGATGGCGGCACGCAGCGGCAATCCGACCTCGAGTTTCAGGCCGTTATCCGTGGCGAGCGGCGTGCGGTACTTGAGCACCGGCCCGGCTTCGCCGATCCAGCCGAGGTTCGGCATGCCGCTGCGCGGCGCGTCGCGCGAGGAATTCACCGGCAGCGATGCGCTGAAGTCCACGTCCACCGCCCAGTGCTCCGCGCGCAGCAATTTTCCCGTGACGCCTTCGCGGTCGGCGTCCAGACGCGGAGTGTGCACGGTGATGAAAGGTATCGGCAGCAGGAAATTCCAGTAGCGCGCGGCGCCGGGGTAATCCGCGAAGTGCGCGCCGGCGATGCCGATGCCCAGCTCCACGCGGCTGATCGGGTTCGCGGCGGGCGGCGGATTGTCGGCCTGTGCGTACGGCATGAGCCCGACGGCGGTGACCGCAATCAGCATGCCGATGCGCATCTGCGCTCACTCCAGGTTGACGAGCGTGCTATTGTTCTTGGCAGTGTCCTGCCGGTCAAGCAAAGCGCGTGGCCACCCCGGTTCACATACTGCTTGAGGGTGTTGTCGCGGCTCGCCATGCGCAGCGTGAGCGCGAGCTGCTGCCGGCATTAATGTCGCCGCGGGACTGTGATTGCTGTCGAGAATCAGCGCTCCCTGGGCGAGAGGGAAAATCGGGATTCCGTGATTGATCCAGGGTTCGTGCTATCTATACGTAATCTGTGGAGCTTTTTGTGGGTTGTAGCGAGTAGTGCCCAAGCAGGTTTTTATCTTGACCGATGAATCACTTCGGCTTTTTGCGGATTTCACGCTTCCGGAATAACACGATAAATACCAGAGTCAGTAGAACCGTGCCCCCGATCGCGCCACCGCCGCTGCGAGAATTACCCGCGGGTACACTTGGGCTGGGACAAGGCAGTGAACCAGGCGCGGCAGCTGCAATCTTGGTGACGAAAGCGTTATCTGCAGTGCCGTAGGTCGTGGCCGTTTTGTTCTCTGCCTGGAGAGCGCAATGCATGGGAAAATCCGCGGAGCCCGTCGTTCCAACGACATAGACGTTGCCATAGTTATCCAGAGCAACCGCGTTGGCCGAGTCGTCGAAAGGAATGGGAGTATGGTTTGAAGTTGGACCCCATGAACCGCTCCCGCCAAGATAGGTCGAAAACACCAGTGCACTGCCTGCCGCATTGAATTCGGTAACGAAGCCATCGGTGGCTCCCGTGCCCGGGAAGGCGAGGGCCGCTTTGTTGGTGGCTTGAAGAGGGGCCAAAGTTGGAAAATCAGTTGACGCGGTGTTTCCCACAACCCAAGCATTACCAGCGCTGCCCACTGCGATGCCAAACGCTTGGCTAAAAGCGTCTCCGGCTCCCAAATAGGTCGAATACGCTAACGCATTCCCCGAGGCATTAAATTTGGTTACGAACGCGTCTGTGCTTCCTAGAAGTTGACTCTGGAATGGATTCACCACCGGGAAATCCGCTGATGAGGTAAAACCCGCGACGTAGGCATCGCCACTCTGGTCAACCGCAATGGCCCGCGGCGTTGTGTCGCTGCTGCCGCCCAAGTACGTGGAATAAGCCAATACCGTTCCAGCAGGACCGAATTTGGTGACAAAACCAGTCTCGGTAGTGCTATTAACCGAAGCTGAATTAGTAGCTTGATAGGGGTTAACCAATGGGAAATCGGTCGAGTTCGTGGTGCCTGTGACATACGCATCCCCATAATCATCAACGGCGACCGCGTTGGCGGTCTGAGCCGCACTACCTCCCAAGTACGTGGAGTACACGAGCGAGTTACCGGTAGCGCTGAACTCTGTCACGAACGCATCCAGGCGACCTCGAAAGATACCCTGGAACGGGTTGATCGTGGGGAAATCCGCTGAGTTCGTGTCGCCGACGACGTAGGCGTGTTCAGAGCCATCCACGGCAATACCCACGCTGCCATTGAGAGTATTGCTGCCGCCGAGATAAGTCGAATAGATCAGAGCGTCACCCGCAGAATTCAATTTGGTTACGAACGTTTGCTCCGGAGGGGCGGAGGGACTACCTGTAGATTTGTTGTTTGGCTGGAACGCATTGACGGTAGGGAAATCTCGCGCGAAAGTCGAGCCGGTGACATACGCATCCCCCGCGCTATCCACCGCAATTCCGTGAGCGTCCTCACCACCGTTCGTGCCGCCGAGGTAAGTGGAGTACACGAGCGCACTGCCGCTCGCATTGAATTTACTGATAAAGATGTTGTTACCTTTATTCGTGGCTTGAAAAGGATTGCTAGTCGGGAAATTGGTGGAACCGGCATTCCCGGTTACATAAGCGTTACCGAAGTCATCCACGGCCACGGCGGTCGCAAAATCATTGCCATTACCGCCAAGGTAGGTGGAATACGCGAACGTCGGGTCAATCACGAGGGAATGGGCATGGTTGTAAGCCCCCAAGGCAAAAGAGACTCGCTCACCATCGAGCACGTAATGCCCGGCGACTGCATGATGCTTGCCGGCTGTCGTGATTTGATAGATCAGAGGCTTCAACGCGTGCAGAGTACGGTTGTTGGCTTTGATTGCCAGATCTCCTTTTGGATCCAAGGAAATACGCTTGGCACCAGTGATCTTGAATTGAATTTGCCGCGGATTGGTATCCGGGGCCACCACCAAATCATATTCAAGCTGATTCGGATTGCCGTAGACGATCCAGTCAATACCGGGGTAGATATTCCGATAGCGAACCGCGGCATAGTTGGGAATTCGAGTGTGCCAATGCTTCGGATTGTCCCCGATGAAGTAGTTACTGATACTCCCGAGACGCTCTTCAGGCCGCAACAGCGGATCATTTTTTGCCCGGATCGGACGCATAGAAACCAGCGTCGGTCTGGCGTCAGCGTGGCGGGCACACGACTGTATTGGAGATGCGGCAGGCAATGGCCGGCACGCACCCGGCTGCTCCAATTTCAGAATCAAACCCCGCTCGGTCACCCCAATCATGTAGCCGTTGGCCCGAGCCAAATATTTAATTCGTGATGCCGTCTGGCCCACATTTGGCTCGAAACGAATCGGCCGTCTATCTACAGCCGCAACCAGACGATCCGGTGGCGAAACGCTGCTCCCGGGTACAGTGAGAATACGCACCGGCCTACCTTGCGCTGACGCGCCCCGCACGGCGGTGGTTGCGAGCGCTGCCACCGCGACGCCCGCAACCGCAATCACTGCCGTCCTAAGAGCGGTCCCACACTTAGGATTTGAAACAATTTTCATGGTTTCTCGGATGTATCGGTGTAACGCCGCTACGTCACTTCGATTATTGATTCGGTGACCTAACTACCGCGTGTCATGCAAGGGCCTACCTGATGGCACAGTTAGCCGCCTGGAAGGAGGACGTGTCATAACCGCTCCAGATACTGCCGTTGGTGGCCCTCACCCGGATACCGACATCCGCAAGACCCGGAGCCTTTATCTGCTGATAAGTGTGTGGCCCCTCATAAGCTTCGGTCCAGCCCCCTGTCCCGATTTCATCATCGAACTCGTAATCTCTGGGAACGGAATCGGGACCTCCGGGCCCTGGAGCCCAAGTAATTGAATAGGTATCAATGCCGTGAAGACATGAAATGTATCCGGCTTGGAGATCAACGGGCGTGTAGACCTGCGGGGAGGGGATATTGTCTGCCAGCTCGCCGATAATCAGGCTGCCCCAGCCGGTAGGATAGTCCCAGCCGGACAACGCACTTTCGCCGTTGTTGTTGCCGGAGGTGATGTCATGAAAGTCTGTGACGTAGTTTGAAGCCGCCGCCGAGTAAATCATGGGTGCAGCGAAGCCAAGGTCTAGGCCTCGGAGTTGCAGGATGCGAGCCCAGGTACCCACAAAGATTGGAGAGGCTAAACTAGTGCCGCCAACCAATTGGTTCGGCTGGCCGTCAATGACTATCTCTGCGCCTGACAGCGGGTCGGCGTCAAAGGCAATATCGGCTACACCGCGGAGGTAAGTGTTGGCGTTCGGGCCGACACCGTTTTGCCACGTCGGCTGCACCACCTCGGTGCTTGGGCTGCCGCCGGTCGAGCCATATTGGCTATTCCACACTGTCTCGCCCGCCCAAGCCGTACTGCCTGAGGTGTACAAGCTAGTGCCGCCTACTGCGACTACCCAACGTGAACTCGCAGGGTACGACGGTGTAAGTGTGCTGTTGGCGCATTCGTCAGCGCCGGAGTCGCCGGACGCTACCGAGAATGTCTGTCCTTGCGCTGCCGCTTCGTCAAATATAGTGGAATCTGCGTATAGCGCTCCATCGTTGTACGCCGTGGTTTCACATTCACCGAGCGATACATTGATGACTTTGACCGCATCGTCAGATGCTACCGTGTTGAAGTCCGGCGTGAGGTCGGAGTCGGCTAACGACGCCGCATCGTAGAGCACCAAGCTCTGTACGCCACCCATGGCGGCAATGGTTTGACTGTCTAAGTCCCATTCGTCTGTATTGGAGGTGTTGCTGCTGCCGGGCCCGACTACAGTGACATTTACCGATGGCAAGCCGTTGACGCTAGTGAAATACTGCAGGTCGGTCTCCACTTGCGCCATGCTGCCCGCGGTAATGATACCGACTGGTACGCTGGACGCCGACGCCAAGCCATTTGCACCATAAATTGTTGGAAATTCAGTCGGATTATGACCAACTTCTGAGCCGCTGGTCAGCGGGCTAAATAACCCGCTCGTACTTGGATTATGGGCATGCACGATGAGACTATGCATTTCATAGACGGTCTGTAGACCGAGCACTGCATTCACTGAGCTTTGCAAAGAGGCCGGAATATAAATATCGCTTGAGTTGGCGAATGCGTGCCGACCGTGTGGGGTCAGTACCTGCACAAATCTGGTGTGGAAGGCACTGGCGACAACACCGGCGTTCGCATCGCCAGAGACCAGCAGGTGATTCGGCGAAATCGTGATATTTATAAATCCTGCGCTGCGCATAAAGGCCGCCACTTCCTGTGCTTGAGCAAGTGTAGGCGCATAATCCGCAGTGAATTGCGTGGGGGTTAAAATCGCATGCTGGGGATTGGCCAGGAATGTATCGAGCTTGGATTGGTCGGGTAATTTAAGCGCTATTACCACATTCATCGGTTCGTTTGTGCCAACGCACCCATCACGGTTTCACCCGTTCGCAATTTGACGTTGTGCTGGATCACTGTGAACGTGGATTGAACCGGGGTCGTCATGCCACTGGTTTGTGCCAGTGCGCTACCGGAGTCAAAACACAACAGAGCTAGAGCGAGGAGCGAGAAGGAACCTGGCAAACTCTTGAACATGGCAGTACCCTCCAAGTTGTCATTTGGCCGACTTCTCAGGGGCTTTCTTCGGGCTGGATTGAGCGGATCGGAAAGCGACGGGATTGGGTCAAGGCTGCAATTACGCAACTCAAGTATAGTTCAAAATTTTGGCATTCTTGGCTGGATCGTTTACATAATTTTCATTGACAAGGCGCAACGAAGTGTCCGGGGGCAAACTCCTGGTGTTCATCAACAGAAAGTCTGGGGGTCCATTTGCGCGCCGGCGATGCCGATGCCCAGTTCCAGGCGGCTGACCGGGTTCGCGGCGGGCGGCGGCGGATTGTCGGCCTGCGCGTACGGCATGAGTCCGACGGCTGCCGCGATCAGCATGCAGATGCGCAAGCGCAGACTCCCCGTTGACGAGCGTGCTATTGTTCTTGGCAGTGCCTTGCCGGTCAAGCGAAGCGCGTGGCCACCACGGTTCACATACTGCTTGAGGATTTTGTCGCGGCTCGCCATGCGCAGCGTGAGCGCGAGCTGCTGCTGCGCCTGCATGCGGCGGAACAGGCGCGCTACCGTGCGTTTGCGCATGTGCGACGCCGGCAGTTCTGGCTCGCGGGCCGCGACTTGTTGCTGGCGTTGCTCGCGGTGCAGTTGCCGCACGTGGACGCGGCCGCATTGCGCACCGATGCGCGCGGCGCGGTCCGCTATGACGGCGACGACGTGCACGTCAGCCTGAGTCATTCCGGGGATCTGTTGGCTGCGGCGCTCGCGACCTGCACGGTCGGCGTGGATATTGAATGGCCGCGGCCGCGCGCCTGTATCCAGCAGGCGCGGCGCTTGTTCACAGGCACTGAATCCCGGTATTTGCAGACGCTCCAGCCGGCCGACCGTGAAACGGAGTTTTATGCCTTGTGGACGCTCAAGGAAGCGCTGGCCAAGGCCGCGGGCATCAGCATGTGGGATGCGTTGCGCGACACGGAATTCGATCTGCCCGCGGGCCGCTGTCGGGTGCCCTTGTCGCCGCACACTTGGAGTTGCCTGCACGCCCGCAGCGTGCACGGCTGGCATTTGGCGATTGCCACGCAAGACGCCGCTCATCCGCTGCAGGTGGAATGCTGGCGCCGCACGGCTGCGGACGGATGGCTCGCCGAACGCCTGCACGAGCAGATGACATTGCGCAGCGCCGCGCCGTTGCGCGACACATTATTTATAGACAAGCGCGCCAACGCGGATAATCGGCATGCATGACGCGGCTACGCCCGGGGTGTCTGCCAAGCCGGTTTTGCGCTGGCGCTGGCTGCGCTGGAACCTGCATCATCTGCTGCTCGCTTATGTGGTGATCACGGCAACCGGCGTGCCGGCGTTCAGCTGGCCGTGGTGGGTGCTGGTCGTTCCGGGCGCGCTGCTGGCGGGGCTGGTGGCCGACGGCATGCTCAGGCCTTCGTCCAGTCTTTTTTATCCGACTGTCAGTCACGGCGCGCGCAACCTCGCCTGCGTGGCCCTCACTTTCGACGACGGACCGGACCCGGTGATCACGCCCCAGGTTCTGGATGCCTTGGCCGCGCACGGTGCGCGCGCCAGCTTTTTTGTAATTGGAAAGTCACTGGTGGCACAGCCGGAGCTGGCGCGGCGCATGCTGGCCGAGGGCCACGCGATCGGCAATCACTCCTGGCAGCATTCACGCTGGCAGAATTTTCACCAGTTCCGCTGGCAACTGCGGGAGCTGGAGCGGAGCGAACAGGCGCTGGCCGCGCTGCCCGGCGCGCCGCAACCTGCGTTATACCGGCCGCCGGTCGGGCTCAAGCGTCCGGAGCTGGCGCGTGCCGGGTGGCAATGCGGGCTTACGCTGGTGGCCTGGTCACTGCACGGCCGCGATACCTTTGCGCGCGATCCGCAAAGCGTAGCGCGCCGTGTGCTCGCCAAAGTCCGTGCCGGCGACATCGTGCTGCTCCACGACGGTCACGACCTCGGCGGGCGGCGGCGCGAACTCTGCGTGCCGGCACTGCGCCTGATACTGGAAGGCTTGCGGGCGCGCGGTTTGCGCTGCGTGACCGTGCCGGAATTGCTGCGCCTGTCGGGCGACTCGGTGTCACCCTCAGTCTGGGTCGGTAGCCGCAAACCCCGGGCGTAAAACTGGTGTTTGCGCGTCCGGCGAGAACCATTAACATAGCCGCCATTCATGAGCCGCACCGCAGGCGTTTTCGCGCCCTGCCGGGCTTTGGCCACAACCAGGGAACCCGCATGGATTCACAGCAAGTTTTTCAAACCCTCAAGGGCACGCTGGTGGAGCAGTTCGAGCTGGACCCCGCCAAGATCATTCCCGCGGCGCGCCTGCAGGAAGATCTGGGCCTGGACAGCATCGACGCGGTGGACATGATCATCAAGCTGCAGGAAATCACCGGCTGCAAGGTACGCCCCGAGGATTTCAAGGAAGTGCGCACGGTCGCGGACGTGCAGCGCGTCATCGAAAAGCTGCTGGCCATGCAGGCTTCGCCGGCTTGAAAATCGGGTCGGCGCGCATCAGGCGCGCGGGAGACAGACGATGGCGCGGCGCGTAGTGGTGACCGGCATGGGCGGGCTGACCGCCCTCGGCCACGATTGGCTGACCATCGCCGGCAATCTGCGCGCCCGGCGCTCCGGCGTGCGCCACATGAGCGAGTGGGACAACTGCACCGAACTCAACACCCGCCTGGCGGCGCCGGTGGCATCCTACCAACTGCCCGCGCATTACAACCGCAAAGCCCTGCGCAGCATGGGTCCGGTGGCGATCTTGTCAGTGCGCGCCAGCGAACTGGCGCTGGACGACGCCGGACTGCTGAACGATGCCTTGCTCAAGTCCGGACAGGCCGGCATTGCCTATGGCGCCTGCGCGGGCAGCGCCGAACCGGTCGTGGCCTTCGGCCGCATCGCTACCACCGGGCGCTTGCAGGGAGTGACCTCGAATACCTACGTGCAGATGATGAGTCACACCGGCGCGGTGAACATCAGCCTGTTCTTCGGCGTCACCGGACGCATCATTCCTTCGAGCAGTGCCTGCACGTCGGGCAGCCAGGCCATCGGCTTTGCCTGCGAGACCATCCGCGCCGGCAAGCAGACCCTGATGATCGCGGGCGGCGCCGAGGAACTGAGCATCGGTCCGACAGCGGTATTCGATACGCTGTTTGCCACCAGCACCCGCAACGCTGCGCCGCAAACCACGCCGCGGCCCTTCGACCGCGACCGCGACGGTTTGGTGGTTGGCGAGGGTGCCGCTACGCTGATACTCGAGGACCTGGAGCACGCACGCGCACGCGGCGCGCGTATTTACGCCGAGGTCGTCGGTTTTGCCACCAACGCCGACGGCGCGCACGTCACCCAGCCGCAGACGGACACCATGGCGCGGGTCATGCACTTGGCGCTGGAGGATGCCGGGCTCGAACCGGCGGCAATCGGTTACGTCAACGCGCACGCCGCCGGCACCACGCTTGGGGACAGGGCGGAGTCCTTCGCCACCCAGCAGGTGTTCGGTGCGCGCCTGCCGATCAGTTCGCTCAAAAGTTATTTCGGCCACACGCTGGGCGCCTGCGGCTCGCTCGAAGCCTGGCTGAGTATCGAGATGCTGCGTGCCAACTGGTTTGCACCCAACATCAATCTTGACAACGTGGACCCGACGTGCGCCGAACTGGATTACCTGACCGGCGAGGGGCGCAACCTGGCAACCGAATATATTATGAGTAACAACTTTGCTTTCGGCGGCATCAACACCAGCCTGATTTTCCGGCGCTGGCAAGGAGCCGCAGCATGAGCGTGCCGCTTCACAGGCCGGCACTGGTTCTTCTGGCGGTGTTCCTCGGTATTGGCAGCTTGTCATCGGGGTGGGCGGGCCGTGCACAACGGCATTTCAGGCTGAGCGAGTCCTGTACACTTCAGCACCCGCCGCAAGCTGTGGTGTCGCTCGCCGGCGCACAGGCGATTGTGGATTTCTCGCCCGCTGGCAACGGCGAACAGGTGATTCTCAAGGCGATTGCCGCAGCACGTCACGGCATCCTGGTGCAGGCCTACAGCTTCAGCGACCGCCGCATTCAGAACGCGCTGGGCGCCGCCAAGGCACGCGGCGTGGCGGTCGAGGTGATCCTCGACAAGACCGATGTCGAAAGCTACGAACACCACCCGCCGGTGGCGGCGGTGATCGCGGCCAAAGGCATTCCGGTGTGGATTGACGGCGCGGTGCGCATCGCGCACAACAAGGTGATGATCATTGACGGCGGCGATCTGATCACCGGCTCGTACAACTTCACCTATGCGGCGGCCTACGACAACGCCGAAAACCTGCTGTATATCCGCAACGCGCCGCAACTCGCGCAGGCGTACACGGCGAATTTCAACTGGCGGCAGGGCTGTTCGCGGCGGTACGCGGGCCCGTGACCCGAGGCGTATGGGCGCTGCCGACTTTCCCGGGATCTGGGGGCTCATCAGGAGCCGGGAAGCGGTAGTCAGCGAAGTCGGCATCTTCTGGGGACAGGTAACGCGCACGCGTCTCCCGGAGATTGCCGGCGTGGTCTTGAGCCTGCCGGCCACGCTGCATCTGGAAGGCGCACTCGACAACATCGCCTACGCGCAACTGCTCGTCGGCCCGGGATTGCAGGAGGCGTGGCAGCGCAGGCAGCTGATGCTCGCCTGGAGCCGCGGGCGCTCGCGTGCGCGGCGGGCACGCACCGCAGTCAGCAGTTTCGCCATCCCTGACTTGGCTTTGCATTGGCGCGGGGAGCGCGAGCCGCCGGCGGCGCAGCGGCTGGGTGCGGAATTTGCCAGCGTGCTTGCCGAGGAATTCCCGGATCCGGTGGCCGAAGTGCTGAGGATTTTCAATACCGACTTGGCCACCTTGAGCAGCCAGTTGGCTGAAGCCGACTACCAGCAGGCCGGGACCACGCTGCCGCGCGCACCTTAAGCGTGCCGTCGCGGGCTTACGGTTTTTTTGGGGGAAGGGTTTCCAGCAGCAGCGGTGCGCGGTTGGCGGCGGCGCACATCTGCGTGAGCGTCCAGGCGGCAACGTAAATGGATTGCGCTACGCTGTTGATGGTGAAGGCGTGGTACTTGAAGCCGCGCCGGTCCTTGTCGATGAGAAACTGGAATACCGCGGGCGCCGGCCGTCCCTGGTAGGTGACCACGCCGCTGATGTTAACGAAGTCCCGGCCGTCTTTGTCCGCGCCCGCTTCCCAGCGCGGCGAGGCTAGGAACGCGTTGACTTCTTCCGCGACGGTGCGCTGCTTGCAGTTGTCGAGGTAGGAACTTTTCACCAACGGGACGTCGCCCGCATCCGGCATCCAGCGCGGATCGGCCACGAGCAACGCGGGATTTTGGCGGTGCTGCGCTGCCAATTGCGCGGCGCTGGGTTTGGCGTAGCCGGTGCCGATGATGATTGCGGCCAGCACCACGCCGGCAATCAGCAGCGCTTCGACCACGAGTGCACCGATCAGCCAGTTGCCGAGATGCCAGCGTCGCCGTGTACGCAGGTAGGCGGGAAAGCCTGCCGGCCAGACCAGCGCCACCAGCGCGAGCCAGCTGAACATGATCTGCAACGGGCTGCCGGATTCCCACGCGGCCGGCGACTGGAAGATTTCACTCGCGGCAAACGCGGCACACACCAACACCATCAGCACCAGCACCAGGATGAGTCCGCCGATGGAGTGCGTGGCAAGCGCGACGGCCAGCAGGGCCACTGCGGCGAGTACCGGCGTGGCCAGCAAGAAAATGCCGTAATCCGCGCCGGGAGTTTCCGATGCCAGCGGCTTGCGCGCGGGGCTCGCGAGCGCCGCGCCGCAGTGCGCGCAGCGATCCCCTCGCGGCGTACTGGCGCCGCAATGTGGACAGGTCGTCGGGTTGTCGCCGGGTGCCGTCATCAAACCTCAAGTTCCGAAGCGACCGTGATGGCGGCGCACGAAGGGATGTTTTTTCTTTTTGTGCGGCGGCGGTGCATGACGCTGCGGATGCATTTGGCCTGCCATGGGCCGCTCGGCACCCGGCCGGTTACGGAATTCCTGACGCAGAGGATAGGTGTGCGGGCGCAGGCCCGGGTGCGGGCGCCGGAACTGTGGAGTATTTCGCCAGCGCTGCACGCGCCGTTCCTGGATGAGTCGCAAATTGTGCATCTCGCGGGCACGATAACGCTCTGGCAGGCGCATATGTTGCAAAGCTTGTGGTGGATACTGCAAGTGTCGGAGCTGCGTGCGCCGGTTCTCGATGAACCCGTAATTTCCCGCGTGCGTCAGGCTTTCGCCCGCCTGGTTCCTGACGGCGATCGTGCCGCTGCCGACACCGGTATACAGCCCCTGCTGGCCGGCGGCGCAGCTGCTCTCGCAATAACGCAGTTCGTAGCCGGTGCCGCGGATGCCGATGGTGGCTACCGGGGTCTCGACGGCGTAATCCTGGCGCTCAACGTGACCGATGAAACCGCTGATCGAGCTCAAGCCGCCTTTCAACAGCCGGAAAAATGCGCTTTCGTGTTCGGTCTGCGGTGCGGCAGCGGCAGGCGCTGGAGCCGAGGCGGCAGGCGGGGGAGGCGTGGTTGCCGGTGTGGGTGTGCCGCCGGGAATCGTTTGTGCGTAGGAAGCGGGTTGTGCGGCGGGCGCCAGCGCGTAGCCGTGAGCGGCCGGATTGTAATGATATTGCTGGATCTGGAACTGGGTGTCGGGGTGCAACAGCATGCGGCCGCCGTCTTCGAAGTCGAGGTCCGCGTAACTGTCATCGCCGGTGCTGATGGCGTCACCGGAGTAAATCGCGTCGCCGTCGTGCAGTTGCCGCACGCTGCCGTCGCTGGCGGTGTCGGTCACGTTGCCGACGGCCAGCACCGCACTGCCTGCCGGTTCCGGTGTGACTGCGGTGGTGGCGGTGGCCGGCAGGCTCGCCGCTGCCGGCGCTAAAGCCTGCGGCGCCGCACCCGCGCACCACAGGCTCGCCGCCAGCAGGGTGATGCCGGCGATCATCCATCGTCGGTGCCCGCGCAGCTGTATCAAGAGTCTCTCCCGTGAATGTGACGGCAGTGCGCAATACAGCGAAAGATTGTGCTGCTTTCAGCCTGCAATAACGCGCTAGCGGGCCCGGCGCTGACTGCGCGTCCGCCCGTTACTTGAGCTGATCCAGCACCTGCATTTCCGGCACCGCCAGAAAGGTGTCGGGATTGTCCGGATCGTTGCTCACCGGCAGCGTGCCGCACATGAGTTGCGACAGCGTGGTCTTGCCGTCGATGCCGGGTTGCGGGCTGCCGCCGAGATCGTATTTCAGCACCTGGCCGCGTGCGTTCCACTCCTTGGGCAGGTCGCGCGCATTCGGGCGCACTTCCACGGTAACCTCGATCCAGCGATTCCAGCCCCAGGTCTCGGTATGGTAGTTGTAGGGGTTGCCGCCGTTCGATGCCTGGGTGGCGTGCCAGTTGATGAGGTCGTAACCGCGCTGATTCAGGCCGATGCAGGTCGTGGTGAGCTGTTTCACTGCCTGCTGGATGATGGGCTGGTTGTTGGTCGGTATGCCCTGCTCCATGGCCACGGTCTTGTCCGGAGTTTTGCCGCAGGCGCCAAGCAACAGGGTGGTGAGCACGACGAGGATGAACTTTTTCATGGCTGCGATCCGCGTGCCGCTGACTTGCCAAAAGTATAGTCCAGGAAGCCTGTGCCGCATCCGGGCCTAGGGACCGCGCCGCCGCGCGTGGCGCAGCAGGTACCAGGTCAATACGCCGAGCAGCACCACCAGGGCCAGGATGAAGAACAGGCTGAGCTCATCGAAGTAGCCGGCATAGCGGCGCAGGTGGCGCCCCAGGTAAAAAGTGCCCAGGCCCCAAACTCCGATCCACAACAGTGCGCCCGTGGCATTGAACAGCAGGAACCGCTGGAAGCGCATGGCGGCGATTCCGGCCACCAGGCCGTTCACCTGACGCAGCACCTCGAAGAAGCGCGCAAAGGTCACGAACCAGCCGCCGTAGCGGCTGAAGGTGTTTTCCATGTTCCGGATCTGGGAGTCGCCGATGCGTACATATTTGCCGAAACGCTGGATCAGCCGATGGCCGCCGAAATAGCCGATGCAGTAGCCCAGGCTGTCGCCGATGACCGCCGCTGCGAAGGCACAGAGCAGCACCAGCACGATGTTGAGCTTGCCGTGCGAGGCCAGCACCGCCGCCGCGATCAGCAGCGTCTGGCCGGGCGCCGGCACGCCGAAACTCTCGACGAAGATGACCGCGAACAGGATCACGTAACCGTAGTGCGCCAGATACGGCTCGAGCCAGGTGAGTGAATCGTGCAGGAACCCCATGCGTCAATGCTTTGTGCGGGTAGCGTAGCCGCATGGTAGCAGATGCATCCCGCGCGCCGGTGTCCGGCAGCAGGCTCGAATCCCGGGTGCAGCCGGAGCCCGCCCGCGCCCGCAGTGGCAAGCCGGACATGGCGTAGCCGGTGCGAGTGGCGGATATTTGCCGATTAACGGTCTTGTCGCGGTTTTGTGTCGGGGTGCATGATGGTGCGGGTGCGTGTACATGCCCGAGTAGGATTGATTCGACGACAGTCGGCAATGGTCCGGATCACCACAGGGAGCCGGTTTTGGGAAGCGGCGCGATAAACGATCGTTTGTTTTTGAATTTCGGTCTGCTCAGTCAATTGGCGGCCACCGTCCTGCTGGTGGTGCTGTTCCTGTTACTGCGGCGACATGCGGCGCGCCGCCCGTATTTCCGCGCCTGGTGCAGCGCCTGGATCGTCGTGGCGATCGGTTTGGCGGCTGTCACCCTGCGCTACAACGTGCTCCCGACGTTTTTAGGTCAGGGCGACGGCACCGATTGGTGGGTCAAGTCCTGCTATTTCGCCTACCAGTTCGGCAAGCTGGCCTTCCTGGTGCTGCTGCTGCAGGGCACGCTGCTGTATCTCCGGGGCATGGCCCATCCGTCGTTCGGCCTGATTCGCTGGCTGTGGGCCGGGGTCGGCGCCATCACCCTGGTGTCCGTGGTTATGTCCTCCAGTTTGCTGCCGGTATTGTTCTGGCAGGGGCTGTGCAACCTCGTGGTCTTCATCCTGTGTGCGGTCGCCATGCTCACGTTGCCGGCGCCGCGACGCAGTCTGGGTACGCGCACCACCGGCAGCGTGCTGGCGGCCATGGCGGTGGTGTGGCTGGCCTATCTGCTGGGTTTGGTGAATACCGTGGTGCCGGGAGCGCGAGCCGTAACCGGTTTCCGCATTCTGCTGAACGGGCCCAACAATTATCTGGACCTGATTCTGGGCATGTTGCTGGCCTTCGGCATGGTGCTGGTGCTGTTCGAGGACGCGCATCGCGAGATTGACACGGCGCATCGGGAACTGCGTGTGGCCCATGAACAGTTACTGCGCGAGTCGTACCTGGATGCGCTCACCAGCGCTTACAACCGGCGCGCGTTCAATGACGGCATCGGGCTGGAAGACGCCAAGGGCAGCTTCGGCGTGCTGGTGGCGCTGGACGTGGACAATCTCAAGGACGTGAACGACGCGCATGGCCACAAACATGGCGATGCACTGCTGAAGCATTTGTTCGCGGTGCTGCGCGCCGGCCTGCGGCCCTCCGACAAGCTGTATCGCATGGGCGGCGACGAATTCCTGGTGGTGATGCCACGTGCCGTGGTGGTCACCGCTGCCGCGCGCATCCGGGAAATCATCGCGAGCGCGCCGGCGCTGCGGCTGGCCGACAGCGGCGTGCTGCTGAATCTGCGCGCGAGCGTGGGCGCGGCGGAGTTCGCGAGCATCGAGGAGCTGGATGTGGCGCTGCACTCCGCGGACCGTGCCATGTACGAGCACAAGCGCGCCAATCGCCAGCAGCATACGGCACCGCCCGCGGCCGCCAAACTGGTGAATGGCCGGTGATGGGCGAGGGCCTGGCCGGCAAGCCGCGGTAATCCGGGGAAAATCCGTTAAATCCGGTTTAAGCAGGTGCCATTTTTGACGGGCTGGTCTATGCTTTTAACCGCAGGACCCGCGGCGCAAGATTGGCCGCCGGCTTGTCAGGCATAGTGCGTTTCCGGAGTGCAAGTGAAACCGACCGACACCCGCAATCCCGACTACTTCCACCGGGTCGTGGATTGCCAGTGGGCTTGTCCCGCCCACACCAACGTTCCCGAATACATCCGTCTGATCGCCCAGGGGCGTTTCGCCGACGCCTACATGCTCAACCGGGAATCCAACGTGTTTCCCGGCATCCTGGGACGCACCTGTGATCGGCCTTGCGAACCAGCTTGCCGGCGCGGACGCGTGGACGACAAACCGGTGGCCATCTGCCGGCTGAAGCGCGTGGCGGCGGATTACAAGGGGGAGATTCTCGAGCGCCTGCCGCAAATCCCCAAACAGAAAAACGGCAAGCGTGTCGCCTGCGTGGGCGCAGGCTGCGCCTCGCTCACGGTGGCCAATGACCTGATGCCGCTCGGCTATGAAGTCGTGATGTTCGAGAAGCAGCACGAACCGGGCGGACTGATGCGCACCAACATTCCCGCCTTCCGCCTGCCGACCGAAGTGTTGACCGAAGAGGTCAACATGATCCTCGACATGGGCGTGGAGCTGCGCCTCAATACACCGATTGACAGCATGCGCGCGCTGCTGGCTCAGGGTTTCGATGCGGTGTTCGTGGGCAGCGGCGCGCCGCGCGGCAAGAACCTGGAGATTCCCGGCCGCCACACTGACGACGCGCACGTGCACATCGGCATCGACTGGCTGGAGTCCGTAGCCTTCGGCCATATTGCCGCGGTCGGCAAGCGCGTGCTGATCATCGGCGCCGGCAACACCGCCATGGATTGCTGCCGCACCTCGCTGCGCATCGGCGCCAACGACGTGAAAGTCATGGCCCGCAAGCCGCTTACCATGACCAAGGCCTCCGGCTGGGAACTCGAAGAGGCCGTGGAGGAGAGCGTCGAGATGATCGAATGTCATTCGCCGCTGGCTTTCGTGACGGAAAACCGCAAGCTCAAGGGCATGAACTTCGAAGTGCTGGAGTACCACGACGAAGGCGGCCGGCTCAAAGCGAAGAAAACCGGCGAAAAGTTTTTCCCGGCGGATGACATCATTCTCGCCATCGGCCAGGAAAACGCGTTTCCCTGGATCGAGAACGATCTCGGCATCGAACTCGACCAATGGCACGTGCCGGTGGTGGACAAGACCAGTATGCAGTCCACGCGCGCGGGCGTGTTCTTCGGCGGCGATGCGGCCTTCGGCCCCAAGAACATCATTTGGTCGGTGGAGCACGGTCATCAGGCGGCGATTTCGATACACAAGTATTGCCAGGGCGAGGACATTAGCGAGCGCCCGGCTTACGGCATGAATCTCGCGAGCACCAAGATGGGCATCCACGAGTGGAGTTACAGCAACAGCTACGATGCATCGGCGCGCCGTCTGGTGCCGCACGTGAGCCTCAAGGAGCGCTTCAAAAAGATCAACATCGAAGTGGAACTGGGATTCAATGCCGAACAGACCGAAGTGGAAGTCGAGCGCTGCCTGAACTGCGACATTCAGACGGTGTTCTTCGCGCCCTTGTGCATCGAGTGCGACGCCTGCATTGACGTGTGTCCGACGCACTGCCTCACCATCACCGCGAACGGCGAAGAAGCCGAGCTGCGCCAGCGTCTCAAGGCGCCGGCCGAGAATCTGACGCAGCCGCTGTTCGTGTCCGCAGGGCTCAAGCAGACCGGCCGGGTGATGGTCAAGGACGAAGACCAGTGCGTGCACTGTGGCTTGTGCGCCGAGCGCTGCCCCACGGCCGCCTGGGACATGCAGAAGTCCACGCTGCAGATACCGTATGCTGGGAGTTTGCCGCCGGCTTCCACGGCGCCGGCACGCAAGCGCGCCTGACATGGACGCACGCGTCAACGATTTCGTCATCAAGATCGCCAACGTCAACGGCACCGGCTCGGCGAGCGCCAACGGCCTGTTGATGAAGGCGATTTTCCGCATGGGCATTCCGGTGGTGGGCAAGAATTTCTTTCCCTCCAACATCCAGGGGCTGCCCACCTGGTTCGAGAT
>JAGXAL010000092.1 GCA_018971605.1 Natronospirales bacterium
GGCTTCCTCACGCATACCAGCTTCATCTGGTTCGCGCTCAAGGTGTGTTTCTTCCTCTACTGTTTCCTGTGGTTCCGGGCCACCTTCCCGCGCTACCGCTACGACCAGATCATGCGGCTCGGCTGGAAGGTGTTCATTCCCATCACCATCGTGTGGCTGGTGCTGGAGAGCATTGCCGTGGTGTTCAAGATTCCACCGTGGTTTGCGTGATGCCATGAGTAGCGTAGTGCGTTGGGTGCGGGGTCTGCTGCTGGTCGAGTTGTTCGAAGGTCTGGCGCTGACCGGCCGGCTGTTCTTTGCGCACAAGGTCACGGTGCGCTATCCCGAGGAGCACACGCCCAAGTCGCCGCGCTACCGCGGACTGCACGCACTGCGCCGTTACGCCAACGGTGAGGAACGCTGTATTGCCTGCAAGCTTTGCGAGGCGGTGTGCCCGGCGCTCGCCATCACCATCGATTCCGAGATGCGCGCGGACGGCACGCGCCGCACCACGCGCTACGACATCGACCTCTTCAAGTGCATTTATTGCGGCTTGTGTGAGGAGGCTTGCCCGGTGGATTCCATCGTGTTGAGCGCGGTGACGGATTTCCACTTCGAAAAACGCGGCGAGCAGATTTATACCAAGGAAATGCTGCTCGCCTTCGGTGACAAGTACGAAGACCAAATCGCGGCGGATCGCGCCGCTGACGCACCGTATCGCTGAGGAAGGCACGCGTGATTCAGCAAATCGTGTTTATCATTCTCGCGGCGCTGACCATCGGATCAGCGCTTGGCGTAATTGTGGTACGCCACACGGTGTACGCGGCGCTGTTCCTGGTGCTGACCTTCGTGGCCAGCGCCGGCCTGTGGCTGCTGCTGGAGGCCGAATTCCTGGCGCTGGTGCTGGTGCTGGTGTACGTGGGCGCGGTAATGGTGCTGTTCCTGTTCATCGTGATGATGCTGGATACCGATACCCAGTCGCTGCGCCAGGGCTTGGTGCGCTATGCACCGCTGGGCGTGGTGGTGGCCTTGATCGTGTTCGCCGAGATCGGCTACGTGGTGTACAGCCGCGAAATGGGCGTGAGTTTCGGTACACCGCTGCCGCGTGCCGGCGACTTCAGCAACACGCGTGAACTGGGCCAGGCGATCTACACCGCCTACGGGTTTCCCTTCGAGATTGCCGGCGTGATCCTGCTGGTGGGCATCGTCGCCGCCATCATGCTGACTTTGCGAAGACGTCAGGGCGTGCGCCACCAGAACATCGCGAAACAGGTGCGGGTCAATGCCAAGCGTGGGCGTTTGCGTATCGTGCACATGCCGTCGGAGTCGCGCACAGGGGAGAAGAATCCATGATTACGCTGTTCGACTTCCTGGCCTTGAGCGGCGCGCTGTTCGCCATTGGCCTCGCGGGCATCTTCCTCAACCGCAAGAACGTGATTCTGCTGCTGATGTGTGTGGAGCTATTGCTGCTGGCGGCAAACTTCAACTTCATTGCGTTCTCCCGCTATCTGAACGACATCTCCGGCCAGGTGTTCGTGTTTTTCATCCTCACGGTGGCGGCCGCGGAAGCCTCCATCGGTCTGGCCATCGTGGTGGTGCTGTTCCGCAACCGCAGCAGCATCAACGTGGACGACATCGACAGCCTGAAACACTGACATGAGCGCACCCATGCCCATCCTTCTGGTTGCCATCGTGCTGGCGCCGCTGGCCGCCGCGGTCATCGTGGGCTGCGGCATGCGCTTCATCCCGCGCTGGTCGGCGCACTTGCTCACGGTTCTCGCGGTGGCGCTGTCCACGGCGCTGTCGGCGTATGTGCTGTGGCAGATGCTGTTCGCCGGCATGGGCAGCATCAACATCAATCTGTACGACTGGGGAGTCATCGGCAACATCCATTTCGAGGTCGGCTTCCTGATCGACCGCCTGAGTGCGCTCATGATGACCGTGGTGAGTTTCGTGTCCCTGATGGTGCACATCTACACCATCGGTTACATGGCGGAGGACCCGGGTTACAAGCGGTTTTTCAGCTACATTTCGCTGTTCACCTTCTCGATGCTGATGCTGGTGATGGCCAACAATTTCCTGCAGCTGTTCATCGGCTGGGAATTGGTCGGGCTGGTTTCCTATCTGTTGATCGGCTTCTGGTATACGCGCCCGACGGCGATTCGCGCGGGCCTCAAGGCCTTTATCGTCAACCGCGTGGGCGACTTCGGTTTTATCCTGGGCATCGCCCTGGTGCTCACGTACTCCGGCAGCCTTGATTATTCGCAGGTGTTCGCCAATACCGCGGCACTTGCGGGCCAGCACATCGAACTGTTTTCCGGCCTCGCCTGGTCGGTGCCGACGGTGATTTGCATCCTGCTGTTCGTGGGCGCGATGGGCAAATCCGCACAGGTGCCGTTGCACGTGTGGTTGCCGGACTCCATGGAAGGTCCGACGCCGATTTCGGCGCTGATCCATGCGGCCACCATGGTGACCGCCGGTATCTTCATGGTGGCGCGCCTGTCGCCGCTGTTCGAACTGTCGGATACCGCGTTGTCGGTGGTGATGATCGTCGGCGCGATCACCGCGTTCTTCCTGGGGCTGGTGGGCATCGTGCAGAACGATATCAAGCGCGTGATCGCCTATTCCACCATTTCGCAACTCGGCTACATGGCGGCGGCTCTCGGCGCGTCGGCGTATGCGGCCGGAATTTTCCATCTGATGACGCATGCGTTCTTCAAGGCGCTGCTGTTCCTCGGTGCCGGCTCGGTGATCATGGCCATGCACCACGATCAGGACATGCGCAACATGGGCGGCTTGCGCAAGTACATGCCCATTACCTATTACACTTTTCTTGCGGGTTCACTGGCGCTGATTGCCTTCCCGGGATTCGCCGGATTCTTTTCCAAGGACACCATCATTGACGCGGTGCACGAGTCGCAGCGCACGGGCGCCACGTTTGCCTATTGGTGCGTGCTGCTGGGCGCGTTCGTCACCGGTCTGTACACCTTCCGTTGTGTGTTCATGACCTTCCACGGCAAGGAGCGCTTTGTGGTCGAGCATGACCCCAGCCACGATGTACATGCGGAATTGCCGCCGGGTCACCTGCCGCATGCGCCCAAGGAATCACCGTGGGTGGTGACGGTGCCACTCACGCTGCTCGGAATTGCCTCCGTGGTCGTCGGCTGGCTGACCATCAAGCCGCTGCTGTACGGCAATTTCTTCGGCAGTTCGATTTACGTGGCGTCGCAGCACCACGTGATGCAAACCCTGGCTGCGGAATTTCACGGTGCCGGCGCCATGGTGGCGGCGAGCGTGACGACCCCAACGCTGTGGCTCGCCATCGCGGGCCTGGTTGTGGCCTGGGTCTTTTATATCTACAAGCCGGCCTGGCCGGCGGTTTTGGCCAAGGCCTTCAATCCCGTGTACCAGTTGCTGTTGCACAAATTCTATTTCGACGAAGTTTATGCGCTGTTCGCCGAAGCCGGTTCACGCGCGCTCGGACGCATCTTCTGGATCGGTGGCGACGGCTGGATAATCGACGGGGTGTTCGTGGACGGCAGCGCCAAAGCGGTGGGCTGGTTCTCGCGGGTCTTGCGCCGCAGCCAGACCGGTTATCTGTACCACTACGCGTTCGTGATGATCATCGGCCTGTGCGTGTTGCTCGGCTGGCTGCTGCTGCGATAACACCAAGGAATAACGCATGCCCGTGCATTTCCCCATCCTGAGCACCATGCTGTGGCTACCGATCATCGGCGGCTGCGTGGTGCTGCTCGCGGGCCGCGTATGGCCGGCGTCGGTGCGCTGGCTGTCGCTGTTTTTCGCAGTCGTGGTGTTTGCCATGAGCATCCCGCTGTGGACCGAGTTCAACACCCAGACCGCCGCCATGCAGTTCGTGGAGCAGGCCAACTGGATCGGCGCCTTCAACGTGCATTACAGCCTGGGCGTGGACGGCATTTCCATGCCGCTCATCCTGCTCACCAATTTCATGACGGTGCTGGTGGTGATCGCCGGCTGGGAAGTCATCCACTACAAGCTCGCGCAGTACATGGCGTCGTTCCTGATCATGGCGGGACTGATGAACGGCGTGTTCGCGGCCATGGACGCGCTGCTGTTCTACGTGCTGTGGGAAGGCATGCTGATCCCGATGTTCATCATCATCGGCATCTGGGGCGGGCCGCGGCGCATCTACGCGACGCTCAAGTTTTTCCTGTACACGTTCTTCGGTTCGGTGCTGATGCTGGTGGCGATCATCTACCTGTATCTCCAGGCCGGCAGCTTCAGCATCGCCGCTTTCCAGCAGATGCCGCTCGGCATGCTGCCGCAGGTGCTGATATTCATTGCCTTTCTGGTGGCTTTTGGCGTCAAGGTGCCCATGTGGCCGGTGCACACCTGGCTGCCGGCCGCGCACGTGGAAGCGCCGACCGGCGGTTCGGTGATTCTCGCCGCGATCCTGCTGAAGATGGGTACCTACGGCTTTTTGCGCTTCAGCCTGCCGATCGCGCCCAATGCCAGCCATGCGCTCATGTGGCTGATGATCGGGCTGTCGCTGGTGGCCATTATTTACATCGGCTTTGTCGGCATCGTGCAGACCGACATGAAAAAGCTGGTGGCCTATTCCTCGGTCGCACACATGGGTTTCTGCACCTTGGGTTTCTTCATCATCTTTTTGATCCTGGCGCGCACCGCGAATCAGGATGCCGCTGCCATGGGCATGGAGGGCGGCATGGTGCAGGTGGTCTCGCACGGCTTCATCTCGGGCGCGATGTTCCTGTGCGTGGGCGTGCTCTATGACCGGCTGCATACCCGTGAAATCAAGGCCTACGGCGGCGTCATCAATCTCATGCCGGCGTTTGCGTTTTTCTTCGTGCTGTTCGCCATGGCCAACGTGGCGCTGCCGGGCACCTCGGGTTTCGTGGGCGAGTGGATGGTGATCCTGGCCGCCATGCACGCGAATTTCTGGATCGCTTTTGGCGCGGCCTTCACGCTGTTTCTGGCGGCGGCCTTCACCCTGTGGCTCATCAAGCGCGTGCTGTTCGGGCCGATCGGCAACGAGCACGTGGCCGCGATGCAGGACCTCAATCCGCGTGAATTCGTGGTGCTGGGCGCACTGGCGGTGGCGGTGATCTGGCTGGGCGTGTATCCGGAGCCGCTGCTGCACGTGATGCACGCCTCGGTAACCAACCTGATCCAGCAAGCCACGGTCTCGAAACTTTAACAGGCGGCAAGCTGACCCTGATGGACAACTTACCTTCGTTCGCTCCCATCATCCCGGAGATCTTCGTGGCCGGCATGGCGTGCTTCATCCTGGTGGTGGATGTGTTCCTGCCCGATACCTGGCGGGATGTCACGCACTGGCTGTCGATCGCCACCGTGGCCGCCACCGCCTGGCTCACGTTCACCATGTCCGAGAATGCGCCGTTGCTGACCTTCCACGACATGTTCGTGAACGACCAGATGGGCAACGTGCTCAAGCTGTTCGTGTACCTGATGGTCGTGGTCACTTTCGTGTACGCGCGCGGGTATCTGCGCGACCGCAGCCTGTTTAAGGGCGAGTTCTACGTGCTCGGCCTGTTCGGCATGCTGGGCATGATGGTGATCATCTCGGCACATAACTTCATCACCATTTACCTGAGCCTGGAGCTGCTGGCGCTGTGCCTGTTCGCGATGGTGGCGATGGACCGGGATTCGCCCGTCGGCTCCGAAGCCGCCATGAAGTACTTCGTGTTGGGGGCGATTGCCTCGGGCACGCTGCTCTACGGATTCTCGCTGCTGTATGGCGCATCGGGAACCCTGGACCTGACCACGCTCGGCATGCACATTGCGGAATCCTCCTTGCTCAATATCGGCATCATGCTGTCGCTCGGCTTCGTGATCGTGGGCTTGTGCTTCGAACTCGAGGCGGTGCCGTTCCACATGTGGCTGCCGGATGTTTACGAGGGCGCCACCACACCGGTAACGCTGTACGTGGGCACGCTGCCCAAGATCGCCATATTCGCGCTGTTCATCCGGCTGCTGGTGGAAGGTCTCGGAGGACTGAAGCTCGAGTGGCACCTGATTCTTACCGTGCTCTCGGTATTGTCCATGGCCGTGGGCAGCATCGTGGCCCTGATGCAGACCAACCTCAAGCGCATGCTCGCCTATTCGAACATTTCCCATGTGGGCTTCATCCTGCTCGGGATACTTGCGGGCACCACCGAGGGTTACCGCGCGGCCATGTTCTATGTGATCACTTACGTGATCATGGCGGCCGCCGCCTTCGGCATGATCATGCTGCTGGCACGCAAGGGATTCGAAGCCGACCGTCTCGAGGATTTCCGCGGCCTGAACGACCGCAGTCCCTGGTTCGCCTGGATGATGATGTTCGTGATGTTCGGCATGGCCGGCGTGCCGCCATTCGTGGGATTCTTCGCCAAGCTCTACGTGCTGCGCGCGGTGATTGACGTGCACATGGTGTGGATCGCGGTCGTCGCCGTGATATTTGCGGTGATCAGCGCCTGGTACTATCTCAAGGTGATTAAGCTCATGTATTTCGACAAACCGCCGGAGGACGCCAAGCCCATCAGCTGCCCGCTCGAAATGCGCTGGCTGCTGTCGGCCAACGGCATCGCGGTGCTGGCGCTCGGCATCCTGCCGGGACCGCTCATGGCCTTGTGCGCCCACGTGATTACTTTCTGATCTCACCAGAGTGTGAGCAGATAGATCACCCGCGACGGCAGCGGGCGTCGCGAGTCCCCGTCGGAAGTGCTGGAATCCTGGTTCCGCATACTGCAGCAAAGCCCGAAATTAGGCGCTTAAGCCCCGGTTTGGCTTGAAAAAAGGTGCTTAAACCTATATATTCCGCGCCTGCCGGGTGCGGGGTGGAGCAGTCTGGCAGCTCGTCGGGCTCATAACCCGAAGGTCGCAGGTTCAAATCCTGCCCCCGCTACCAAGTATTGGAGACAGGGCCCCG
>JAGXAL010000093.1 GCA_018971605.1 Natronospirales bacterium
AAGCTCACCATCAGCATGCCGATACTATATAGATAGCCGACTCCCGCGGCACCCTGCGGGCACGAAAGCTGCGGAAGCGTGACGCTGCTCGTCCGGATATGCCACAATTCGCGGCATTCCAGCCTATATAAAGCCTTTATGCCCCCGGCCACACCCAACCCTGCCCGGCAAATATCCATTCTCGCCGACAGCGCCCAGCAGCTGGCGCAACGCGGCGAGCTGTCGGAAGCCGAGAAAATCTACCGGACCATCCTGGAAACCGCGCCCTATCACGTACGCGCCCTGCAATTTCTTGCGGTGCGCGCCTTCGAACGCGGGCAGCTCGATGAAAGCCAGCGGCTGGTGGAGCAAGCGCTTCGGTCCGACCCCAAGCGGCCGATCCTGTATCAAAATCTCGGGTTGATCCATAACGCCAAAGGCAATCCGGAATTGGCGCTCGCCGCCCTGAATCAGGCGCTGGCATTGCGCCCGGAGTTCTTCACCGCGCTCTTGCACAAGGCTGCGCTACTGGAACGCCTGGGCCAGGATGAGGAAGCCCTCGCCAGCTATCGTTTGGCGTGGCGCTGCCTGCCCCAGCCTCCCGAAACCCTGGCCAAGGATCCCTCCATTCCTCCGAAGGTGTGTGAACTCATTACCCATGCAGCCGAATACCTGCGCGCCCGCCAGGCCGCAGAACTGGCAGCGCGGTTGCTGCCGTTGCAAGACAAGCACGGGGAAGCCGCACTCGCAGCCGTGCGTTCCGCTGCGGCCGTTTTCATGGGCACCGCACAGCCGCAATACGCGCACGCAATGCAGAGGCCAGCCTATCTGTATCTGCCGGGCATTGAACCTCGGGCCTTCTTTGACCGGGCGGATTTCCCCTGGCTGGCAACATTGGAACAGGCAACGGCCGCGATCCGCGCCGAACTTGACTCTGTGCTGCAGAATCAAGAAGGGCTCAAGCCTTACGTGCAGATCGACGCCGTGCAAGATCCGCGGGAATGGCGCGAGTTGAATCAGTCGCCGCAGTGGAGCGCCTTTCAGTTGCTGAAGGGCGGCAAGCCGATACTGCCCAACGCCGAATGTTGTCCGGCCACCATGCAGGCGCTGCAGGCACTGCCGCTGGTGCGGATACCGGGCCACGCGCCCGAGGCTTTTTTCTCGGTACTGCGCCCGGGCACCCATATCCCCCCGCATTATGGGCTCGCCAATTACAAACTCGCGGTGCATCTGCCGCTGATCGTGCCGGCGGACTGCGCCATCCGCGTCGGCAATGAAACCCGCGGCTGGACCGAGGGCCAATGCCTGATCTTCGACGACAGTTTTCAGCATGAAGCCTGGAACAAAAGCGACCGCTTGCGTGCAGTGCTGATTACCGAGGTCTGGAATCCGCTGCTCACCGAAGTCGAACGCGAAGGTATCGCTGCGCTGGTAGCTGGAATATCCACGCTCAATCAGGGGCAGAAAACCAGCCACGGTGCTTACTGATTCCGAAACCCATGGCGTGAGCCACTTGGCATGATTGCCACATCGCGCTTTGTATTTCTGCATCTGCACAAGACCGGTGGGCAGTTCGTCAACCGCCTGCTGCTGCAACACCTCCCCGATGCCCGCACCATCGGCTACCACCTGCCGCGCAGTGAAGCGCCGCCGGAGTTGCGCAAGCTGCCGGCCATCGGCTTCGTGCGCAACCCGTGGGACTGGTATGTGTCGTGGTACGCATTCAATGCCGCCGAACCGCAGCGTAATCCGATATTCCGCGGTGTATCCGCCAATGGCCAGCTTGATTTCAAGCACACCCTGATCAATATGCTGCACCTCGGTTGTGAGCAATCACGCCCACTACGCGCAGGCATCAGCGCTGATCTGCCCGAGACGCGCGCAGGCAATCTGGGCAGCGGCATCACGCGCGAGGTCATGCTGAGTTTTGAAGACGAGACCCGCGGTTATTTCACCTGGCTGTGGCGTTACATGTTCTTCCTGCACGCGCGTGCCGATGGCCTGCATGCGGGGCGCATGGAAAACCTGCGTGCGGATTTGCTGCGTGTACTGCAGGCGGTTGCTCAGCCCGTCACGCCGGAGTTGCACGAGGCCATCCTGAGGAATCCGCCGGTGAACGCCTCGGTCCGCCGTGATTACCGCGCCTATTACGACAGCGAATTGCGCGCGCTGGTGGCGGCGCGTGACCGTGAGCTGATTGCCGCCTACGACTACCGCTTCTGAGCGGCAGGCGGCCGCCGGCTCGCGACCTGCCGGAACAACATCTCGTTTTCGATGCCCGGTGCTTCCGGCAATCGCGCGAGCAATTCGACCGCGGCTGCCTCCGGGAAGATGTCGAAAATCAGATGCACGCGTGCTTCCCGGGGATGCAGATTCAACACCGCGTGCGGCGCCAGATTGTTGACCGACCACACCTCGCCAGCCGCCATGTGGAATATGCGCCGCCCGGAGAAAAAGTGTACCTGCTCATTGGTAAACACCGGCACGTGCACGCGGAAGGATTCCAGGAAATACTCATTGGCCGAATCCATGTGCGCATACACCGTGCCGCCCGGCTGCAGCGAAGCCAGCAGGCATTTGCCACAGCGTCCCGGCAGCACCTCCTGCAGCAACTCCTTTATATAGGTGCATGGCTGCAACAGCGGCTGGTCGAGATCCTCAGCTACGCCCAACATCGGCGCCTGGCCGCGGAGAAATACCGACACGGTTTCCTGGTGCACCGGGGCACGCTGGTTGCCCCAAGCCGTGGGCGGCAGGGACGCGACTTCCGCTTGCAGGCGCGCCACGTCCACGCTGAACGGCAGGCGCTTGCAGCCGGTGATGTAGTGGCGCTTGTCGGTCATGGCCTGCATGCCGTCAAGTTTAACCCGGGTGTCCAACCTGCGTTTGCTTGAAGACGACAAGCGGCATTAGGTATAGTGCCGCCCTCCGCCCCGCCCCACTGGCGCCTTCGTATGCGGCTTCCCGCGCCTTTCATCAAACTCCCGCTGCGCTTCGACGCCGCGCGCTTGCAGGCCGAGGTCCAGCAGTTTCCGCCGGACGATTGGCGCGCCCACCCCCAGGGGTTCGCGGGCAACGCCGCCCTGATCCTGGTATCCAGCGGTGGCGGCGAGAACGACGATCTCGCCGGTGAAATGCGCGCCAGTCCGCGCCTCGCGCGCTGCCCCTATTTGCGCCAGGTACTCGCAAGTTTTCATACCGTCATCGGCCGCTCCCGGCTCATGCGCCTCGATCCCGGCGCCGAGGTAAACCCGCATACCGATATTGATTACTACTGGCGCGAACGCATCCGCATCCACATCCCCATCGTCACCGATCCACAAGTGCGGTTTCAATGCGGCGCCAGTACCATTCACATGCGTGCCGGCGACGCCTGGGTGTTCGACAACTGGCAGCCACACCGGGTCATCAATCCCAGCGGAATCACCCGCATCCATCTGGTGGTGGATACCGTCGGCAGCGCCGAATTCTGGCGCCTGGTGGCCGGCGGTTCGGCTCCCGGCAACGAACCGGCGATCCCGCTCGTTGAATTCGAGCCGCAGCAACACACCGATTTTCCGCTGGAGCGTTTCAACCGCGAACCGCTGGCCCATCCAGCCACGGTGCGCAGCATGACGCAGGAACTGGTCACGGATTTGCGCAGCCAGCCGGCACGCCAGCCTGACCAGGACCAGGCCGAACAGGTGTTGATTGACCTCGCCAATCAGTGGCAGGCCTTGTGGGCCGTGCACGGCCCGGAACCCGCCGGACACGCCCATTTCGCGCTGTTGCTGGAACGCAGTCTGCGCAATGCCGCGCAGGCAGCGGCGAACCTGCGGCTGCCGAGCAACGGTGCGCAGCTCTCGCAGGTGCTGCAACGTTTCTTGCCGCCGCTGTTCCCCGGATTCCGGGATTTCCTGCTGACATTCGCGCCGCCGCGATTCGAACGCCCGCTGTTCATCGTCGCGGCACCGCGCAGCGGCAGCACCCTGTTGTTCGAACTGCTTGCACGCCATCCGCAGATCTGGTCGCCACCGGATGAAAGCCACGCGGAAATCGAAAACATCCCCGGGCTGGCGCCACGCGAGCGTGGCTACGAGTCCAA
Organism: Natronospirales bacterium; assembly: GCA_018971605.1. Taxonomy (GTDB): domain Bacteria; phylum Pseudomonadota; class Gammaproteobacteria; order Natronospirales; family REEB76; genus REEB76. The sequence goes on from JAGXAL010000093.1 coordinate 4,064, forward strand.
CCGGCTGGAGGCTGCGGACGTCACGCCTGAAGTCCGGGCACAGTTGCTGCGCAACCTGAGCTGGCAGCTCGGCAACGCCAACGGGCAAAATTTCATGGAACTGCCGGAAGCCGGGCGCCCGGCCTCGGTGCGCATCCTGGAAAAGACGCCCAAGAACGCCCTGCGCATCGGCTTTCTGAACCGGCTGTTTCCCGACGCTCAATTCCTGTTTCTGTATCGCGATGCCGCCGCCAGCCTCGGCAGCATGCTGGATGCCTGGCAATCGCGACGCTTCGTCACCTACCCGCAATTGCCCGGCTGGCCGGGGCCGCCGTGGTCGCTGTTGCTCGCAGAGGGCTGGCGCGCGCTCGCGGGGCACCCGCTCGCGGAAATTGTCGCGTTCCAGTGGCGCGTGGCCAATGAAAGCATCCTGCAAGCGCTGGCCACGCTGCCGCGTGAACGTTGGCGAGTGTTGGACTACCACACGCTTATCAGCGATGCCCCCGGCGTATTTGAGCGCGCCTGCAAGTTCATGCAACTTGCCGATATCGGCAAACTCGCACAACAACTGCCGCAGCAGTTGCCATACTCGCGCTACACGCTCACCCCGCCTGCAGCGGACAAATGGCGGCGGCACGCGGATCAGCTGGCGCCCGTATTGCCGGCATTGAAGGAACTCGAGATCCGCATACAGAATCTGGATAACCGCCTGTGACCGACGCGCTCGCCGATGCGCCGTTATTCGAGCGCGCCAGTCACGCCTACGCCCGTGGCCAGCGTGCCCAAGCCGAGCAACTCGCGCGCCAACTGCTGCAACGGAGCCCGCAACATGCGGGGGGTTGGTTTCTGCTGGGCAGCGTTTTGCTGGACGAGGACCGCGCCGCCGAGGCCCTGCCCTGCCTGCAGACTGCGGCACACCTTGAACCCACGCACCCCGGCATTCTGCGGGCCTTGGGTACCGCGTACTTCAACCAGCAACAATGGCAGGCGGCGGCACAGCAGTTTGACCTGGCCTTGCGCCACGGACCCGCCGACGCCGGGCTGCTCAACAATTTCGGCTTGGCACTCAAGGAACTGGGCGAAACCGATGCGGCCATCGAGTTGTACCGGCGCGCCATGCAGCTTGACCCCAAGGACGCGCACATCTACAACAATCTGGCCATCGCCCTCAACCGCCAGCATGAATACGCCGCAGCCATCAAAGCCTACCAGCGCTCCACGGAACTTGATCCGCAAAATGCCACAGTCTGGGCCAATCTTGCCATGCTGCTGGAACAGACCAACCGCCTGCAGGAAACCGAAAATGCGCTCAGCCAGGCACTGCGGCTCGACCCGCACTCCGCGAGGCTGGCGCTGATTGCCGCCAAGTGCTTGCGCCGGCAGGGCCACCCCGAGACCGCCATCGCGCGCCTGCACGCTGCCCTCAAACAGCCGCGCGTGAGTTCTAAGCTTCGGCGCGACCTGGAATACGAACTCGGCCGCAACCACGATCTGCAGGGCGACAGCGATACCGCCTACCAGCATTTCGAACATGGCAACCAGTTGACGCTTGTGATCTGGCCGGATTTCGCCGAACGCGCCCACGCGTACCTCGCGGAACTCGATACGTTGCTTGAAATCTGCACCCCCGCGTGGCTGCGCGCCTTGCCGAGCGCAAGGTCTCCGGCAAGCGCGCAGCACAGCGCGTTTCTGGTGAGCTTTCCGCGTTCCGGCACCACGCTGATGGACACCATTCTCGACGCGCATCCGCAGGTACAGGTTCTGGAAGAAGAGCCCTGCCTGGAACAGGTCATCGAACGCGTACGCGCGTTGCCGGGAGGTTATCCGCAGGCCCTCGCGGCGCTCAGTGCCGCACAATGCTCAGATCTGGACGGTGTGTATCAAAAAGCCGTGACCCAACTCCTGGGCTCGACCGCAGACACGCTGGTCATTGACAAGAACCCGTTTCACTCCACGCACGCGGCACTGATCCATTGCCTGCGCCCCGGCAGCCGCTTCATCTTCGCGCTGCGGCATCCCTGCGACGTGGTGCTGTCCTGCTTCATGCAAGCCTTCGGCGCCAATCCCGTGCTGGCGAACTTCCTCAGCCTGGAAGGCAGCGCGCAAACCTACCGGCGGGTCATGGACTTGTGGCTGCGCTATCGCGACGCCTTGCCGCTCGAGGTCCACGAGGTGCGCTATGAACAACTGGTGGCGGATACCCGCGCCACGGTCCGCAGCCTGCTGGATTTTCTCGGCCTGGAGTGGTCCGAGGGACTGGCGGACCACACCGCACACGCACGCCAGCGCGGCCGCATCTACACCCCCAGCTATCACCAGGTCATCCAGCCGGTGTACGGCGACGCCGTCAACCGCTGGCGACGCTACCAGCGGCATTTCGGCGCCGCCCTGGAGATATTGCAGCCCTACGTCGAGCGTTTCGGCTATACCTTGTAGTCAGGTCACGCTGCAGCCATGGATTGCGCGGCCACCTGCGCTGTGCCTACCATGTCTTCCGGCCAAGGCGGCCGGTGAACATCGGAAATCTTCATGAGCCAAGCACCCATCCAGGTCAATGCCCTATTCGCCTCGCCGCTGGTGCGCACGCGCCTGCAACAATACGAACCGTTGAACACCCGTTTGCGCGAACTATTCCTGAAATGGGAAGCCGACCCCACGCGCAAGCGCAGCTCCGCACCCACGCCGGTCGTCAAGGTCGCGGTATATGAAAGCGATTTTTCCCTGTTCGACAATCCCGAGCCGGAGATCCAGGCGCTCAAGCAGTTCTGCCTGCAGTGCACCGGCTA
>JAGXAL010000094.1 GCA_018971605.1 Natronospirales bacterium
GCGAGCACGCTCATGATCAGAAAATCGTTGTTGAAGCTGATCATCGCCGCCTGCTGATTGACCATGTCGTTCAGGGTGGCGAGCGACTGGGCGTTGTGCAGGCTCGTTGCTGAGGTCGTGGCCTGCAGCACCGGATTGTAAGGCGTGAGACGGCCGCCGAGCACCGCGTGGTTCACCTGCGCGTAGCGGGCAAGCAGCGTGAAGGCCACGGAAATGCCGAGGCTGCCGCCGATGTTGCGGATCAGGTTATAAACGCCGGTACCCTCGGTGCGCTGTTGCGAGGGCAGGGTGGAAAACATCACGGTGGTGAGCGGCACGAATACCTGGCCCATGCCGACGCCCTGCACGAATCCCGTCCAAACTAGCGGCCAGACACCGATCTGGGTGTCGAAACCGCTCATGAAATATGTGCCCAGCGCCATGATGACGATGCCTGCCGCCATGTTGATTCGCGGATCGATCTTGGTGGACATGCGGCCCACTACCATCATCGAAATCATGGTGCCGATGCCGCGGGGCGCCAGGATCAAGCCGGTGAGGATCACCGGGTAGCCGTAAACGTTCTGCATGAGCTGGGGCAGCAGTGACAGCGTGGAAAACAGCGTCACGAAGACGATGAATCCGACGATGTTCCCGACCACATAGTTGCGGTCACGGAACAGGGTCAGGTCGATGTAGGGGTGTTCTCTTTTGTAGCTGTGGGTGAAGAACAGCCAGGTGCCGATGATCACCAGTCCAAACTCGATGAGGATTTCGTGCGAGGTGAACCAGTCCTTCTGTTCGCCGCGATCCAGCATCATCTGCAGCGCGCCGATGGCGACACTCAGGAACAAGAAACCCCAGCCGTCGAATTTGCGCGCCAGATTGATGGCGGTTTTTTTTACATAGGTGAGCGTGAGCAGCACCGCGAGCGCGCCGATCGGGATGTTGATGAAGAACACCCAGCGCCAGGAATAATCCTCGGTGAGATAGGCGCCGAGTACCGGACCGATGATCGGGCCGAGCATCAGGCCGATGCCGAAAATCGCCATGGCCACGCCATGCTTTTCGCGCGGCCAGGTATCCAGCATGATCGCCTGCGAGATCGGTACCATGGCGGCGCCAAACAAGCCCTGGATGACGCGCAGCACCACGATTTCCACAAGCGTGGTGGCGGTGCCGCACAGAAACGAGGCGCACAGGAAGCCGATCATGCTGACCAGATATACGCGGCGGCGGCCAAAGCGGCCGGAAAGCCAGCCGGTGGGCGGCGTCATGATGGCGGCGCCGATGATGTAGGAGGTGAGCACCCAGGAGATCTGGTCCTGATCGGCCGACAGTGAGCCCTGCATGTCCGGCAGCGACACGTTCACGATGGTGGTGTCCAGTACCTGCAGCAGCGTGCCGAGCATCACCGCCAGCGTGATCATGCCGGTGTGGGTTTTGTTGGCAGCAGCGCGGAAAATCATGCGCGTGAGTTTAGTCGGCGACCACCGGATGCTGCGGTGCCTGGCCCGGAGCAGGTTTGGGCGGACGCATGAGCAGTACCAGCGGAATCGCGGCCAAGCTCACGATCATCATCAGTTTGAAATCGTTGTTGAAGCCGATCATGGCGGCTTGTTGGGTCACCAGGCCGTTAAGCATCGCCAGGTCATGGGTATTGTGCAAGCTCATGCTGGCGCTCGCAGGTGACAGTTGCAGTGCCTGACTATAAGGCGTGATATGGGTCGCGAGCACCTGATGGCTGATCTGGGTGCTGCGCGACAGCAGCGTAAAGGCAATGGAAATACCGAAACTGCCGCCAAGGTTGCGGATGAGATTAAAGACTCCGGTACCTTCGGTACGTTGCGCGGGCGGTAGGGTCGCGAAGGCGGCGGTGAACATCGGTACCATCACCAGGCCGATGCCGATGCCCTGCACGAAACTGGTCCAGGTGATAAACCAGGTGTCCACCTGGGTGTTGAAGTGATACATCTCAAAGAGCGAGAACGCCAGGATCACCAAGCCCGTGACCATGACCACTCGCGGGCTGAATTTGCTGGAAAAGCGCCCCACTAAAATGAAGGAAATCATGGTGCCGACGCCACGCGGCATGAGCACCAGCCCGGCAATGATCACCGGATAGTTCAGCAGGTTCTGCACGAACGGCGGAATCAGCGCCATGATGGCGTACATGCACAGGAACAACACGAAGCCCAGCACGTTGTTGAGCACAAAGTTCCGGTCCCTGAACAAGCTCAGGTCTATATAGGCATTTTTCTTTTTGTAGGTATATACAAAGAACAGCCACAAGCCGATGAGCACCAGCCCCAATTCGATGAAGGTGCTGGCGGCGCTGAACCAGTCCTGACGCTGGCCGCGGTCCAGCATCAGTTGCAGCGCGCCGATGGCCACGCTCATGAACAAGAAGCCCCAGGCGTCGAAGCTGCGGATTTTGTTGATCGCGGTTTCCTTCACGTAGGTGAGTGTCATGAGTATTGCCACGATGCCCACTGGAATGTTGATGAAGAACACCCAGCGCCAAGTGTAATACTCGGTCAAGTACGCGCCCAACACTGGACCGATGACTGGACCCAACACTACGCCCACGCCGAAGATCGCCATGGCCTGGGTGTGTTTCTCGCGCGGATAGGTATCGAGCAGAATCGCCTGCGAGATGGGCACCATGGCGGCGCCGAACAGGCCCTGCAGTGTGCGCAGCAGCACCATTTCGGTGAGCGAAGTGGCGGTACCGCACAGGAACGAGGCCACCACGAAGCCGAGCATGCTGACAATGTAAACGCGTTTGCGTCCGAAACGGCCCGCAAGCCAGCCGGTGGGCGGTGTCATGATGGCCGCACCCACTATATAAGAGGTCAGCACCCAGGAAATCTGGTCCTCGGTGGCGTTCAGACTGCCCTGCATGTTGGGCAGCGCCACGTTGGCGATGGTGGTGTCGAGCACCTGCATGAAGGTGCCGAGCATCACCGCAAGAGTGATCATCGCGGTGTGCGGCTTGCCGCCCGCGGATTTCATCAACCGCTCGATCATGTGAACTCAGGAGTGGGTCGCGGCTTTGGCGGCGGGCGCACCGAAGAACAGACTGTAGTGCGTGTCAATCGTGACTTCCGCGCTCATGCCGGCGCGCAGATCCGGGCCATCGGCGCTGGTGTCAATCAGGATGCGCACCGGAATTCGCTGCACCACTTTCACCCAGTTGCCGGTGGCATTCTGCGGCGGCAGCACCGAAAACACCGAGCCGGTGCCTGGCGCAATGCTGACCACCGTGCCTTCCCAACTGCGGTGCGGATAGGCATCCACGGTAATTTCCGCCTTCTGGCCGACGTGTACGTGGGTGAGCTGGGTTTCCTTGAAGTTGGCGTCCACCCAGCGGTCACCGCTCATCACCAGCGCGAACACCGGTCGACCGGAGGTCACCACGTCGCCGGGTTTGACGTTCACTTCGGTGACTACGCCGGCCGCCGCCGCCTTGATGGTGGTGTAGGACAATTCCAGCGCCGCCTTGTCGCGCGCCGCCAGCGCTTTCTGGTAAGCGGGTTGCTGGGCAATCGGCTGGTAGGCATTGCCGCCGAGGCTGGCTTGAATCTGCGCGATCTGCGCCTTGAGCGCCACGGTTTTCTGCTGCGCCATGACGAGATTGGTTCTGAGATCGTCAAGCCGCGCTTGCGGGACCACGTCTTTCTGCGCGAGGTTGGTCTTGCGCCGCAGGTCGCGCTGCAGGAAGGCCACGTTGGCTCGCGCTCCCTGCAGTTCCGCCTGCGCGGCGCGCAGCGTTTGCTGCTGCGCATGAATCTGATCGCTCACGGTCTTGAGGTTGGCGTTGGCCTGATCGAGCGCGAGCTGGAAGGGCGCGGGATCGATCTCGATCAGTACTTGGCCGGGCGTGACTGCCTGGTTTTGGACCACCGGGACCGCGATGACGCGGCCGGTGACCTGCGGCGTCACGCTCACCTGATTGGCATAGACGTAGGCGTTGTCGGTGCTTTGATAACGCGTGCTGTGTGTCCAGTACCACAGGCCGAGCAGAATGATGATGATCGGCAGCACTACCATCAGCAGCAGGCGGCGCACTCGGGGGTTCGGCAATACACGCGTCAAGGCGTTCATGCGTTTTGACATCCCTTTAGGGAGGTGGCAGAATGGACTAGACCGTCTAGTCTAATTTTACCAACGGGTCATGTCAACTCAAGCATTCCAATTTAATGCGGAAGTCACGCGGCCGCGTAACCACAGCCTGCGGATCAGCATGCTGTGGCTGGCAGCCGCGCTGTCCTTTGCCGCGGCACATGCGGTGCACGCCGATACCCTGCGACAGGCGTTGTTGCAGGCCTACCAGAGCAACGCCGCCATCCAGGCGCAACAGGCGCAACTCCGAGCCAGCGGCTTTCAGCTTGAGCAGGCGCAGGCGGGGTACAAGCCGCAGGTGAGTTTCGAGGCCGGTATCGGTACCGCGCACAACGACCTGGCCTCACCATTTTTTCCGATCAGCACCTATCCGCAAAATACCAAGACCGCCGGATTGGTGATCACCCAGCCGCTGTACAGCGGTGGACAGACCTCCGCGAACGTGGATGCCGCGCGCGCCTTGCAATCTTCGCAGCAGGCGATACTGAGCGCCACCGAGGAGCAGGTATTTCTGAAAGTCGCCCAGGCGTACAGCGACGTGGTGCGCGATCGCGTCGTGGTCGAGCTCGAGCAGAACAATCTGGAGGTGCTTAACAAGCAGTTGCAGGCCACGCAGGCGGAATTCCAGAACGGCGAAGTCACGCACACCGATGTCGCGCAAGCCGAGGCGCGCGCGGCCGGCGCGCAAGCCGCGCTTATCCAGGCGCAAGGTTCACTGACCGAATCACGTGCCGCCTACCTGCGCGTCGTGGGCGCATCGCCACAAAATCTCGAGCAGCCCGAGTTGCCAGTGCCTCTGCCAGGTAGCGAAACTGAAGCCGTGCAGCTTTCCAGCCAGAATTTTCCGGTGCTGGCGGCGCGCTTTGCGCAAAATGCCGCCGAGCAGCAGGTGCAGGCGACCAGCGGCAAGCAGCTGCCGCAAATTGCGCTCACCGGCCAGTTGCTGGAAGCGCGTGATCCGGAAATCGGTTTCAGCCGTGTCGACACCCGCTCCATCATGCTGACGCTGTCCGTGCCGATTTATTCCGGCGGCGCCCTGAGTGCCGAAAAGCATGCCGCCGAACAGCGCGCCCAAGCCAGTCGCGACGACCTCACGGATGCCGAACGCCAGGCGCAGCTCGATGCGGTGAATTCCTGGCAGGCGCTGCAGACTGCGAACGCCAAACTCACGGCAATCAAGAGCCAGGTGCAGGCCGAGGAGATTGCCGCGCGCGGCGTGCGCGACGAGCAGGCCGTGGGCGAGCGCACCACGCTCGACATGCTCAACGCCGACCAGGAATTGTTGAACGCGCGCGTAGATCTCATCCGCGCCGAGCGCGATCAGCTGGTGGCTGCCTACGCCTTGCAGGCGGCGACCGGCAGACTGACTGCGGATGCCTTGCATCTGCAAAGCCCGCAAGTCGACCAGCCGCAGGGCTGATCAGGAGTGAAAACATGAACGCCGCAGCGGATAGTCCCGGCAAACGCGCCGCGATTCTCGAAGCCGCCAAGAAAGTATTCCTGGAGGTGGGCTTTGGCGCGGCCAGCATGGATGCCATCGCCACTGAAGCCAAGGTCTCCAAGCAGACCGTGTACAACCATTTCGGCTCCAAGGAAGAACTGTTTGCCGCCATGGTGCGTGATTCCTGCGAACACCTGACCTTGGCGCTTACCGAGGCGGCCAAGGACGGCAATCCGGAAAAAACCCTGCGGGCCATTGCCCGGCGCTTCATGGAGATGGTGTTTTCCGATGACAAGCTCGCCATGCACCGCATCCTCATGGCCGAGGTGCCGCGCTTTCCGGAACTGGGGCGCATCTTTTATCAGTCCGGCCCCGCGGTGATCCGCCAGTCCGTGGCCGACTATTTCAAGGAGCAGGACAAGCGCGGCACGCTCAAGGTAGCCAATCCGCGCATCACTGCGGAACAGTTCATCAGCATGGTAACTGCGTGCCGCCTGCGCTCCGATCTGGGCGTGGAAGCCGCTCCCAGCGTCGAGGTGCGCGAACAGTACATTGACAACGCGGTCTCGCTGATCCTGCGCGCCTGCAAACCCTGAACGCGAAGTCCGTCAAACTCACCACGCCTGCACCCGGTTAGTCCGCACGCTAATGAAGACTCTTTTCCGCCGGCGGCACGGCTCGGTATCCTGGTCAGCGGCGACGCGCATTCTGCTGGTTGCCGGATCACTGGCGACGCTGGCTTCCTGTGCGGTGGGGCCGGCTTACCACCCGCCGGCGCCACCCAAAGTGCGGGGCTACACGCTCGCGCCCATGGCTGCGACGATTCCCGCTGCGCACGCCGGTTCCAGTCAGGCCGGCACCGCTCAGACTTTTGCTTTTGGCGCGACGGTGAATCCGGACTGGTGGAAAGCATTCGGCTCGCCTGATCTCGACCATCTGGTCAGCCAGGCGTTGACACGCAATCCCAACCTGGCCGCCGCGCAGGCTACGCTTGCAGAGGCTCAATACAACCTCAAGGCCGCCAAGGGCGTGTTCTACCCGCAGGTATCGCTGGGACTTGCAGGCGAGCGCACGCGTACCTCGGGCGCGGCGAGCGGCGGCTTTGCCGGTCCGCAGCTTTACAACCTTTATACCGGCCAGGTGTCGGTCAGCTATTACCCCGACGTGTTTGGCCTGAACCGCCTGGTGACGCGTGGCGAGCAAGCCCAGGTAGACGTGGCGCGCGACCAGTTGCGCGCCGCGCGCCTCACCATCGAGGGCAACGTGGTAAA
>JAGXAL010000095.1 GCA_018971605.1 Natronospirales bacterium
GCCGGGGGCATAAAGGCTTTATATAGGCTGGAATGCCGCGAATTGTGGCATATCCGGACGAGCAGCGTCACGCTTCCGCAGCTTTCGTGCCCGCAGGGTGCCGCGGGAGTCGGCTATCTATATAGTATCGGCATGCTGATGGTGAGCTTGTGAACGCGACGCCCGATTCCGCATTGCTGGAAGCGGCGAAAGCCGGTGATCCGCGTGCCCAGACGCGCGTGGCCATCGGCCTTTTTTCCGGCGGGCAGCACGCGGAAGCGTTGCCGTGGCTGGAGCGTGCCGCTGCGCAGGACGTCCCGGAAGCCTGCAACCTGCTCGCCCTGATGTATCTCAACGGCATCGGCGTTCCCCAGCTGCCTGACAAAGCCGTTGCTTACCTGGAACGGGCGGCGGAACGCGGCCTCAAGGAAGCGCATTACACGCTCGGCAATCTGCTGTTCAATGGCATCGGCACACGACCGGACTCGATCCGCGCGTGTGCCCACCTATTGAAGGCGGCCGAACTGCAGCATTGGCCGGCGCTGCGCACACTGGGCATGCTGCACTGCCTTGCAAGTCCCGCGCCCGCCAGGGATGCAACCGCGCTGCATTGCCTGCGGCTGGCGGCGCAGGGTGGCGATGCACTTTCGCAGTATATGCTGGCGACCCAGTTGTTGCCCCAGCCCAGCGCTGCCGAGCAAGCCGAAGGCGGGTATTGGCTGCAGCAGGCGGCCGGGCGCCAGGTGCATTGCGCCGTAATGCGCCTGCAGCGCCTGAACATGGAATCCGGGCGGGAACAGCGGCAGGCGGCGGCACCGGCTTTCCGGCCGGAACCAGTGACGCACCGGCATGCGGCCTTGTCGGTTCCGGATCTGGAAGCGCTTGGCCAAAACAAGTCGGCAGTGCTTGAGGTCAAGGTGCCCGACACGGTCTGGCAGATAAACCATGTGTTGCCGCCGCTCATGTGCGAGCACTTCATGAATCTGGCAAGGCCGGCACTCACGCCCTCTTACGTCGCCGACCCGGATACCGGCAAGCTGCTGACCAATGACGTGCGCACCAGCAGCTCCATGTTTTTGCAGCTCAGCATGTACGATTTCATCGCGGGCCTGGCATTGCGCCGCATCGCCGGATTGGCAGGCCATGACGTCGAGCAGGCGGAACCGCTCGCCGTGCTGCGGTATTTGCCCGGTCAGGAGTACAAACCGCATTACGATTATTTTGTAAGCCGTGGCAATCGGGAAGAGCTGGTGGACGGACGCGGCGGGCAGCGGCAAACCACGCTGTTCGTGTATCTGAACGATGTGGAAGAGGGCGGCGAAACCGAATTTCCTTTGCTGCACAGCGCGGTGACACCGGCCCAGGGCCGTGCCGTGAAATTCCTGAACCTGGATGCTCACGGTGATCCGAACCGCCAGACCCTGCATGCCGGCAAGCCCGTGATCCGCGGCGAAAAATGGTTGTTGACCGTGTGGTTTCGGCAGCGGAGGTTCGTCTGGGGGGAGCTCAAGAACGGATTGAGTACCTAGGCGGACGTTTTCTCGCGTGTCGCCATCGGTTACACTATGCGCGTAATGGTACTTGGCACAGCTTGAACAACAACCCGTAGTCCCCTTGAAATTCCTGATATTTTCCGCATCTTGCGGGGGTGGGCTGCCGCGAAGCGCGGTGGCTGCGTAGGCAACAATGAACGCATCCTATCAACAGCGTTACCAAACGATGCCGCTGGCCGGCGGCAATGCCGATTACGTCGAAGCGCTCTACGAGCAATATCTCGCCGATCCCGCCAGCGTACCCGCAGAGTGGAGTGAGTACTTTCGCGCCGTGCAGGCCGGCAGCGCGGATACCCCGCGCTTGCCTGTCGAGCAGCAACTGGCGGCGAGTGCGCATGCGCAGCGTCTGGCGGTCGCGGCGGGCAACGGCGCGCTGCATCCCGAAGCCGCCGAGAAACAGGCGGCGGTCATTCGCCTGATTGAAGCCTACCGCGGCCGTGGCCATCTGCGTGCCAATCTCGATCCTCTGGGGCTGCAGACGCCACCGGCGGTGGCCGACCTGGAACTCGCCTATCACGGCTTGAGCGACGCCGACATGCACACGGTGTTCAGCACCGTGTCGCTCACCGGGCCCGACCGCATGCCGCTCAGCGACATCTGGGCCATGCTGCGCGAGACCTACCTGGGTACGGTGGGCTTCGAGTTCATGCACATGACCAATGGCGAGGAACGCGAATGGTTGCGCAAGCGCGTGGAAGCCGCGCGTGCCAAAGCTGCACTGACACGCGAGGAGAAGCTCAGGATTTTCAATTCGCTGGCAGCCGCCGAAGGCCTGGAAAAATATCTGCATACCCGCTATGTCGGGCAGAAGCGCTTCTCCATCGAGGGCGGCGAATCGCTGATCGCCATGCTGCACGATCTGGTGAATCAGGCGAGCCGGCAGGGCGTGCGCGAGACCGTGATCGGCATGGCCCACCGCGGGCGCCTAAACGTGCTGATCAACGTGCTCGGGAAATCGCCGCAGGAACTGTTTTCCGAATTTGACGGCACTTACGATCCCAAGGTGGACGTGGGTTCGGGTGACGTGAAGTATCACCTGGGCTTCGCCTCGGATGTGCAGGCCGCGGGCGGCAGCATGCACGTGACGCTGGCTTTCAATCCCTCGCACCTCGAGATCGTGGATCCGGTGGTGGAAGGCTCGGTGCGCGCGCGCCAGGACCGGCGCGGCGACGCCCAGGGCCTGAGCGTGCTGCCGGTGCTGATCCACGGCGACGCCTCCTTGAGCGGCCAGGGCATTTGCATGGAAGTGCTGCAGCAGTCGCAGGCGCGCGGTTTTCACGTCGGCGGCACCGTGCACATCGTGCTCAACAACCAGATCGGCTTCACCATCAGCAATCCGCGCGACGCGCGTTCCACGCCCTACAGCACCGACATCGCCAAGATGCTGGAGGCACCGGTGTTTCACGCCAACGGCGACGATCCTGAAGCCGCAATCTTCGTCACGCGTTTGGCGCTGGATTACCGCCAGAAATTCCACAAGGATGTGTTCATCGATCTGGTCTGCTACCGTCGCCATGGGCACAACGAGGCCGACGAACCGGCGGCCACGCAGCCGGTCATGTACCGGGACATTCGCGCACGCAGCACCACGCCGGCCGTGTATGCGGAAAGACTGCAGCAGGAAGGATTGCTTGCGGAGCACGCCCTGGACCAGGCGGTCGACGCGTATCGTAAGCGGCTGGATGCCGGCCAGCCGGTGGCGCCGGGAGTGGTGCCGCATGTGGTGAACCAATATACCGTGGACTGGAGCCGCTACCAGCAGCATCACTGGCACGAGGACGTGGACACGCGGCTGAGTGCGGCTCAACTCAAATCTTTGAGCGAAGCCATGAACCGGGTGCCGGCGGAAGTCGTGCTGCATCCCACCGTGGCCCGCATTTACGATGCACGCCGCAAGATGGCGCAGGGCGCGCAACCCATTGATTGGGGATTTGCGGAGACCCTGGCCTACGCCAGCCTGGTGACGCAGGGTTATCCGGTGCGCCTCACCGGCCAGGACACCGCACGCGGCACCTTCTTTCATCGGCACGCGGTGCTGCACAACCAGAATGACGGCAGCACCTGGACGCCGCTGGAGCACATTTCCGAAGGCCAGAAACCTTTCACCGTGGTGGATTCGCTGCTCTCGGAAGCCGCTGTGATGGCTTTCGAATACGGCTACAGCACCGCCGAGCCGGATACGCTGGTGATCTGGGAAGCTCAGTTCGGCGATTTCGCCAACGGCGCGCAGGTGGTGATCGACCAATTCGTATCCGCGGGCGAGGCCAAGTGGGGACGGCTCTGCGGTCTGGTGCTGTTCCTGCCGCACGGCTACGAAGGTCAGGGGCCGGAACATTCTTCAGCGCGTCTGGAGCGTTACCTGCAACTCTGCGCCGAGCACAACATGCAGGTGTGCGTACCCTCGACGCCCGCGCAGATGTTTCACATGTTGCGCCGCCAGCTGCTGCGCCCGTATCGCAAGCCGCTGATCGCCTTGACGCCCAAGAGCCTGTTGCGGCACAAGCTCTCGGTGTCGTCGCTGCAGGACCTGACCCACGGACGTTTCCACGTGGTGATTCCGGAGATCGACGCGCTCAAGGCCGCAAACGTGCGCCGCGTGGTGTTCTGTTCCGGCAAAGTGTATTACGACCTGCTGCAAGCGCGGCGCGCTGCCAAGATCGACGATATCGCCATTGCGCGCCTTGAACAGCTGTACCCGTTTCCGCACGATGAATACGCCGAGATCATCAAGCTTTACGCCAACGCCCGCGACATCGTGTGGTGCCAGGAAGAGCCCCAGAATCAGGGCGCCTGGTATGAAATCCGCCACCGTCTGCAGGAACCGCTGACCGCGCGGCATGCGCTGCGTTACCTCGGGCGTGAGGCCTCGGCGTCGCCGGCCGCGGGCTACGCGCAATTGCACAAAGAGCAGCAGCAGGCGCTGATTCAGGAAGCCCTGAGCGACAAGGCGGTGCCGGTGCAAATCGGCAGCCGCAGCAACACCCCGACCCGCGCCGTATCGGAGAAGGCATGAGCACCGAGATCAAGGTTCCGCAGTTACCCGAATCCATTCAGGACGCGACCATCGCCGGCTGGCACAAGCAGCCGGGGGATGCGGTCAAGCGCGACGAAAACCTCGTGGACATCGAGACCGACAAGGTGGTGCTCGAATGTCCGGCGCCGGCCGACGGCGTGCTCAAGGAAATCCGCCAGCAGAACGGCGCCACCGTGACCGCCGCGCAAGTGATCGGCATTCTGGAAGAAGGCGCGGTTGCCAAACCCGCCGCGTCGGCACCCGCCGCGAAGCCGGCCGTCGCACCCGTGCCCCCGCCCGCGGCCAAGCCTGTCCCCGCCGCTCCGCCGCCTGCTCCCGCGGTCAGCGTCCCGGCGGCAGCGCGGGACCTGCCGCTCAGTCCTTCGGTGCGCCGGCTGGTCGAAGAGCACCAATTGGATCCGGCGCAGATCAAGGGCAGCGGACCGGATGGCCGGCTCACCAAGGGTGACGTCTTGGATTACCTGAACAAGGGCGGGGCGCCTGCACCCGCGGCAACGCCCGTAGCGCCCGCAGCCGTGGCTGTGGCTGCTCCGCGCGCAGCGGCCGGTGCACGCCAAGACCGACGCGTGCCCATGACGCGCATGCGCGCGCGCATCGCCGAGCGCCTGTCGCAATCCCAGGCCAACACCGTGATGCTCACCTCGTTCAACGAGGTGGACCTGTCGGAAGTCATGGCGCTGCGCAAGCGCTACAAGGATAAATTCGAGAAAGACCTGGGCGTGAAGCTCGGCTTCATGTCGTTCTTCGTCAAGGCCGTGGTGGAAGCGCTGAAGAAATATCCCGCGGTCAATGCCGCCACCGAAGGCAACGACATCATTTATCACGATTACTGGGACATCAGCGTGGCGGTGTCCACGCCGCGCGGACTGGTGACGCCGGTGTTGCGCGATGCCGACCAGATGAGCTTTGCCGAAATCGAGAAGACGCTCGCGGAGCTTGCGACGCGCGCGCGCGACGGCAAGATCAGCATCGAGGAGCTGACCGGCGGGACCTTCACCATCACCAACGGCGGCGTGTTCGGCTCGCTGTACTCCACACCTATCATCAATCCGCCGCAGAGCGCGATACTCGGCATGCACACCATCAAGGAGCGGCCGGTGGTGGTGGACGGCCAGATCGTGGCACGGCCGATGATGTATATCGCCATCACTTATGATCACCGCCTGATTGACGGCCGCGAAGCGGTATTGTTCCTGGTGGCGGTGAAGGAAGCGCTCGAAGATCCCGCGCGCTTGTTGTTACAGATTTGATGCTTGCTCCTTATCCCCTCGCCCCTTGTGGGAGAGGGCAGGGTGAGGGGTGAATGTCTTAAAGGAAAATCACATGAGCCAAGCCTTCGATGTAGTCGTCATCGGCGCCGGCCCGGCCGGCTATGAAGCCGCGATCCGCGCGGCCCAGAACGGTCTCAAGACCGCGTGCGTGGACGACTGGAAAAATCTCGACGGCAAGCATGCCTTCGGCGGTACCTGCCTGAATGCCGGCTGTATCCCCTCGAAGGCGCTGCTGGAATCTTCCGAGATGTTCCACAAGGCCCAGCACGAATTCGCGGCCCACGGCATCCAGGTGAGCTCTGTCAAGATGGACATTGCCGCGATGCAGTCGCGCAAGGCCAAGATCGTGACGAGTCTCACGGGCGGCGTCGCCACATTGTTCAAGGCCAATAATGTCACCGGCATTCCCGGCCGCGCGCGCCTGCTCAAGGATGGCCGCGTGGAAGTGACCGGTTTCGATGACGCCAAGAAAAAAGAGGTTCTGGAGGCGAAGCAGGTAATCCTGGCGGCTGGCTCAGCGCCGGTGGAGCTCAAGATCGCCGCCTTCGACGGCAAGGACATCGTGGATTCCTGGGGCGCGCTGGAATTTCCCTCTGTACCTAAACGTCTCGGCGTCATAGGCGCCGGTGTGGTCGGGCTGGAACTTGGCAGCGTCTGGCACCGGCTGGGGTCGCAGGTGACGATACTCGAAGCGCTGCCCGATTTTCTCGCCATGGCTGACCGGCAGATTGCACAAGCGGCGGCGCGCGAATTCAAGAAACAGGGTCTGGAGGTCCAGCTCGGCGCCAAGGTGACCGCTGCCGCCAAGGGCAAAGGCGGCATCAAGGTGGATTACGAGGATGTCGCCGGCAAGCACAGCATCGAGGTGGACAAGCTCGTGGTGGCGGTGGGCCGGCGGCCGGCGACGTCGGAGCTGATCGAAGA
>JAGXAL010000096.1 GCA_018971605.1 Natronospirales bacterium
TCGTGGGGGCTGTAGGTCAGCAGGCAGACGAACAGCAGGACGGCGATGGCGAGGAACACCCACAGGGCCGCCTCCTTGAGGCCCTGGGCCAGATGGATGGCGAGGGGTGAGCGGGTATTTGCCTTGCGCGTCGCCTGCGCCATAAATCATCCTACTTTAAGAAAGCTTTATAACTCCATGTTTATAAAGTGTTTTAATTATTTTAGCAATGCAGGGTGAACGACTTTTCCGCCCTCGACGTTGATGCCCTTGCGCAGCGGCTCATCGCCCCGCCAGTTGCCAGACGCCAGTTTAAGCGCATACGGCGTAATCGCGGCGGACAGCGCCTGGGACGAGGTTCTCGGCACGGCGCCCGGCATGTTGGTGACGGTGAAATGCGTCACGCCTTCCCAAACGTACGTGGGCTTGTCCCAGAGCGTGGGTTTGGTGGTTTCCACGCATCCGCCCTGATCCACCGAGATGTCCGCCACCACGCTCCCGGGCTGCATGGACCTGACCATATCGGCGGAGACCACGTGCGGAGCTTTGGCACCGGTCACCAGCACCGCGCCGACCACGAGGTCCGCCTGCTTCACGGCCTCCGCAATGTCCGCCTTGTGTGCGTACAAGCCCGTAACATTGGGCCCGAGCGCGCGCATTTGCTCCATGCGCTCGCGCAGGATGTCGAATACGGTCACCTCGGCCCCGATGCCGGCTGCCGCAGTGGCCGCGGCGCCGCCCGCGACGCCCGCACCCACAATGACCACGTGCCCGCGCTTGGCAGCCGGCACGCCGCCCAGCAAGATGCCCTTGCCGCCCTGCGGCTGGTGCAATAGCGTGGTGCCGATCTGGATCGCAAGCCGCCCGGCGATGTCGCTCATCGGCGCAAGGCACGGCGTGTGGTGGTTGACCTCGATGGTCTCGAAGGCCACCGCCGTCAGCCCGATTTTCACGAGCGCATCGGTGAGTTTCGGCAGCGCCGCAAGGTGCAGATAGCAGAACAGCAGATGCTCCTTGCGCAGCAGCTTCAGGTCGGGCTCGACCGGCTCCTTGACCTTGACGATCATTTCCGCCTTGCCGTAGACCTCGGCGGCCGTCGGCAGAATCTGCACGCCCACGGCGCGGTACTGGTCGTCGCTATAGCCGCTCTTGACGCCGGCGTCCTTCTCGATGAACACCTGATGGTCGTGCCGGACCAGCTCCGCGGCAGCGGCGGGAATCAACCCCACACGGCCTTCCAGCGGTTTTACCTCGCGGGGAATACCGATACGCATGATGTCTCCTTCAGCTCACAGCCAAATTTGGTTAATATGCAACGCAACGTCAGCCGCATGCAGTTACGCAACACGGCCCGCCTGGGAATCAAGCGAAAACGCAGCGCCAGGGAACGCGGCGCCGCATGCTCGTGAAACCGGCTGCAGACGCGAAATCGGGCGCCAAACGCGCCCGCTTATCACTGAATCCAGAGCTTGGGAATCGCCGCCGGGGCTTGAATTCACCGGCGCAGACCTCAAGTGACCGATCCTGAGGCGCAATTATACATGACAGCCCCCAAGCATCGCCGCCTGATCATCCTGGGTTCCGGCCCGGCCGGCTACACCGCTGCGGTGTATGCCGCGCGCGGCAACCTGCAGCCCATGCTGATAACCGGCGTTGAACAGGGCGGCCAGCTCATGACCACCACCGAGGTGGACAACTGGCCGGGCGACGTCGAAGGTCTCATGGGCCCGGCGCTCATGGAACGCATGCTCGAGCATGCGCAGCGTTTCAAGACCGAAGTGGTCCTGGACCACATCAATCACGTGGAGCTGGGCGCGCATCCATTCAAATTGCGTGGCGACCAGGGCGAGTACAGCTGCGACGCGCTCATCATCGCCACCGGCGCCACGGCCAAGTATCTCGGGCTGCCCTCCGAAGAGGCCTACAAGGGCCGCGGCGTGTCGGCCTGCGCCACCTGCGACGGATTTTTCTACAAGGGCGAGGACGTGGCTGTGATCGGCGGCGGCAACACCGCGGTCGAAGAGGCACTGTACCTCGCCAACATCGCCAAAAAAGTGACGGTGGTGCACCGCCGCGACCGCTTCCGCGCGGAGAAAATCCTCGCCAACGAACTCATCGAAAAAACCCACGGCGGCAACGTGGAGATTCTCTGGGATCACACGCTGGACGAAGTGCTGGGTGACGATTCCGGCGTCACCGGCATCCGCGTGCGCAGCACCAAGACCGACACCAAGGCCCGCGACCTGAACCTGAAAGGCCTGTTCATCGCCATCGGACATTCGCCGAATACCCAGATCTTCGAAGGCCAGCTGGATATGAAGAACGGTTATATAAGGGTGAAAAGCGGTATCGAGGGCAATGCCACCGCGACCAGCGTGCCCGGCGTGTTCGCGGCGGGCGATGTGATGGACCAGGTATATCGCCAGGCTGTCACCTCGGCCGGCACCGGCTGCATGGCGGCGCTAGACGCCGAGAAATATCTGGACGCGCTCGCCCGGAAATAAAATCTGCTGTTGGCAGCCAACGATCCGGCCAGGAGCCGAATGCGCTGCACGGAAGCATCCTGTTCCAGTACCAGTTCAAAGCCGTGAGCATCCACGCTTCACGCTAGACTTGCCAGGAGCTTTCCATGACATCACGGGTCAAAACCGTTTGGGTACATGTACTTGCCGTCACGCTGTCAGCCTGTGGTGCTTTCGGCGCGGCTCAGGCACAGGTGAACCCCACGCTGCTGCAAGGCATGCAATGGCGCAACGTCGGACCGTTCATCGCCGGCAAAGTGAACTCGGTGGCCGGTGTGAACGGCCAGCCGGCGCTCGCCTACATCGGCACGGACGACGGCGGGGTCTGGAAGACCAGCAATGCCGGCACGACTTGGTTTCCCGTTACCGACGCGGTGCATGACATCCGCGGAATCACCGCTTTGGCCGTCGCACCGTCGCAACCGCAAATCGTCTACGCGGGGACCGGCAGCATTTTCGGCTACCAGTACAGCAGCGGTATCTGGAAATCTGGCGATGCCGGCGCGCATTGGCAAAGCGCCGAGTTGCGGAATGCGGGCGCCATCAGTGCCTTGCTGGTGGACCCGAACAACCCCGACTTGTTGCTGGCAGCGACGCGCGGAATTGATTTCCAGAAAGGCGGCGAGCGCGGTGTATTCCGCAGCACCGATGGCGGGCAAACGTGGAAGGAGGTGCTGGATGCCGGTCCGGAATCAGGCGCCACCGGCATCGCCTGGGCCTACGACAACCCGCAGGTGGTTTTTGCCACCGTCGTGCAAACTTACCATGCACCGGGAGCTTCCGGTTTCGCACTCTTCAGGCATCCGGGACCCTCGGCACTCTACAAATCCAGCGATGAAGGTCTGACTTGGTCACGCATTGACGGCCTCAATCAGCCAAAGACAATCGGTGAAATCGCGGTCGCCGAGCATACGCATTCCACGCGCCTCTACCTGTTGAACCGCACCGGGCTGTATCGTTCGGATAACGGCGGTGCGAGCTGGGCGCTCGCCACGAAAACGATCTACACCTCGAGCAAACAGGTGCTGGTGGACCCGTCCAATCCCAACATTGTCTACACGATGGGAACCGCCGCCTACCGATCCACCGATGGCGGTCACACGCTGGTCGCTTTCAAAGGCGCGCCCGGAGGCGACGATCCAAACCAGTGGTGGATTGATCCCACCGATCCGCAACACATCATTTATGGCGGCGATCAGGGCACTTCCATCAGCCTCGATGGCGGCAAAAGCTGGAGCTTGTGGTACAACCAGGCGACGGCCGAGGTTTACAAGGTCAGCACCGATAACCGTTATCCCTACTGGATCTACGCCAGCAAGCAGGATAGCGGCGCGATTGCCGTCGCCAGCCGCGGCGCCTTCGGGGAAATCAACGGTTTTTCCGATTGGTTCAACCTGCCCGGCTGGGAAACGGGCTTTGTGACTCCGGATCCATCCGATCCGAATCTGATTTACATGAACGGCGACCTGGGCTTCCTGCAGCGCGTCTATCGAAATACCTGGCAGGCGCAAATCATCGATCCCGGTAGCGGCAGCATCAGCAATACCAGCGACACGGACTTCCGCCGCGCAGTCTCCGCGCCCATCGTTTTCTCGCCGCAGAACGCGCACGTCCTTTACTTAGGCACCCAGAATGTTTGGCAAAGCCGGGATGGCGGCACGCATTGGCGCAAGATCAGCCCAGATCTCACGGCGCATCCCGGCAAGCCACCGGAACCCAACCCGGAGGGCGTGCACCACGGCGATGCGATCACTTCGCTGTCACCCTCAACGGTACAAGCCGGGGTGATATGGACAGGCAGCAACAACGGCGTGATTTACCTAACGAAAGACGGCGGACAGCATTGGCAGGACGTCACCCCGCCGGGCCTGAGCCAATACGGTGACGTGAATGTCCAGGCATCCCACTTCAATCCGGCCGAAGCCTACGCCTCGGTAACCAACAACCAAGCGGGCGATTACGCGCCGCACATCTACCGCACTCGGGACTACGGCAAGTCCTGGCAGAACATCATTGCCGGCCTGCCAACCGACCAGCCGACCGGGAGCTTCGTGCATGTGGTGCGCGAAGACCCGCACAAGCAAGGCTTGCTGTTCGCGGGAACCGAAACCTCAGTGTACGTCTCCTTCGACGATGGCGCGCACTGGCAGTCGCTGCGCTTGAATCTGCCGACGACTTCCTATCGCGATCTGAAGATTCACGATAACGACCTGATCGCCGGCACTTACGGCCGTGCGATCTGGATTCTCGATGACATCACGCCGCTTGAGCAGATGCGTGCGGACATCGCGGATCAGCCCGCGCACCTGTTCCGCCCGGAGCCCGCGATTCGCGCGCACTCCGACGTGAACCAGGACACGCCCTTCCCGCCCGAGGTTCCCCACGCACCTAATCCGCCGCAGGGCGCAGTCATCGACTATTACTTGGCACAACCTGTAAAGACACTGCAACTGCAGATATTTGACGCCAGCGGCAATCTGGTACGCAGCTATTCCAATGCCCCAATTCCCTCGCTCGATCAACCGCTGCCACCCGTGCAGAGCCTGTGGCTGCGGCCGCGGCTACCGCTGCCGACTGCGGCGGGCGCACATCGCGTGACCTGGAACTTGCGCTATCCGGCGCCGCCCGCAATCCGTTTCAATTACGGAGACACCATGGGCGCAGTTCCGGGAGACACGCCCTTCACGCCGCAGGGGCCACTGGCGGTGCCGGGCAACTACACGGTCAGACTGACCGTGGACGGAACCCCCTACACGCAGCCGCTGGTCGTGAAGGAGGATCCGCGGGTCGGCGACTCCACCGAAGTAATGGACGGGATGCAGAAGCAGTTGGCGCTGGCCCAGAACATCGTCTCGATTTTAGGCGCAAGCAAGGCAGCCTATGATCAGGGCAAGGCACTGGAGGCGAAACTGGCGGCGCTCGACGCGGGCGCAGCCGCCGCAACGGCGAAAGCCTTGCAGACAAGCGTAGCGAAGCTCATCGGCACCTTTGACGAAGCGAGCATCGGTCTCTCCGGCAGCAACTATGCTGTACCAAAAGTCAAGGGTGTGCTCAGCTTCAGCAGGACCAATGGACAAGCATCTGCCCTACTGAATCTAGTCAACTATCTCAGCGATCAGGCTCCGGTTCCATCGCAGTACGCCACTTATCAACAACTGTGCAGGGACTTCAATGCCACTGCCTCGGCGTGGCAAGCGTTGCAACCCGAAGTCGCGAAGCTGAACGCTAAAATCGGGAGCCGTGCCGGCGGCACGCAACTTGTATTGCAGCCGGTTGCTGCACTGGCGTGCGCACTCAAATAACGGCGTTGACCGCCATGGGCTTGCTGCGAAAGCAGCAAGCGAGCATACAGGATGTATGCCCTGGACTTTCAAGTGGTGCACGGAAGCGCTGCTTGAAAGGCGGAAATGCAGATTTTGCAGGAGCAAAAATCTGCCCCGCCGCGATTAAAAATCATCGCGCCTGAAAGGCGCTCCTACAATTAATCCGGACTCCGCGCTAAGCTGGCAACGTGCGCATCGAGACCCACGATTCGATTGACAACATCTCTGCCAGCGACTGGAACCGGCTCGCCGGTCAGCAGCCCTTCCTGCAACATGAATTTCTCTCAGGTCTTGAACATAGTGGATGTGTGAGCGAGGCCAGCGGCTGGCAGCCGCAGCATCTCGCCTGCACCGATGAATCGGGAAAGCTAATCGGGGCCCTGCCCTTGTATCTCAAATCCCATTCCTGGGGCGAGTATGTGTTTGACTGGGCCTGGGCCGAGGCCTATCAGCGTGCCGGCCAGCGTTACTATCCGAAACTGGTTGGGGCCGTGCCGTTCACCCCCGTCAGTGGTCCGCGCTTGTTGCTGGACGCAGCCAACGCTCACGAAGCCGCGCGGTTCCTGATCGAGCACAGCGTAGCAGTCGCAAAACAACATCGCGCCTCCTCGGTTCATTGCCTGTTCCCGGCGGAAACCGAACTGGAAACATGGAGCAAACATGAATTTCTCCGCCGCATGGATTGCCAATTCCACTGGCATAACCGCGGTTACACCGATTTCAATACATTTCTCGCCACGCTGTCAGCCGACAAACGCAAGAAGATCAATCGCGAGCGCCGCCGCGTCGCTGAAGCCGGCTTCCAGCATCGGATTTACTCTGG
>JAGXAL010000097.1 GCA_018971605.1 Natronospirales bacterium
ATCGAGGCAGGCGTGAACCAGTTGGCCTCAGTGGAAGGCGCGACCTACAGCATCCAGGGCCTTTCTCCGGTGCGTGCCAACGAATGCAACGGCCCCTACACCGTGCAACTGGACAAGGTCGGGGCACTCATAGTCTGGTGCAAGAATGATGCCGGTCAAGTCACTGGCGGCGGGAGCACGTCCTATCATTCGCGCTTCGTTTTTACCCCCAAAACCTACATTGTGAACAAGCCCGCTGGTTCGACTTTGACTATTGACCTTGAGCGGCGCAACGGCAATGCAGTGATTGTTGCTGTCAACTGACAACGCGCCGTACTATAAATATGGGCTACGCGACAACGCAATATATCGGCAACCAGAGCGCACCCTCTGCGACCCGATGCTACACGCAAACCAGCATCTTCATGTTTCGCCGAGCATCAACAAGAGGTGTTCCATGAGCCCAAAGAAGCAAACGCAAAAGGCGTCCAAGGGATTCACGGACGAGGAACGGGCCGCGATGCGCGAGCGGGTAAGGGAACTGAAAGCCGAAGCCCGCGCGAAAAAGGACAGGGACGCAGGCGAAAAGGAGGTGCTCGCGGCAATAGCCAAAATGCCGGAGCCCGACCGCAGCATGGCCAAGCGGCTGCATGCCATCATCAAAGCGAGCGCGCCGGAGCTTGCGCCGAAAACCTGGTACGGCATGCCCGCGTACGCCAACGAAGACAAGATCGTCTGCTACTTCAGGCCTGCGTACAAATTCAGGGACAGATATGCGACGTTCGGCTTCAACGACAAGGCGAATCTCGACGAAGGCGCCATGTGGCCGACTGCCTTCGCACTCAAGGAACTGACCGCCGCGGTCGAGGCAAGAATCATCGCGCTCGTGAAGAAATCGGTTGTCTATCGCGGCCTATAGACTTTGAGGGTCAAATGAACATTGTCAGCCAGCTTTGTGTCCTAGCCGCCGCCGTCCTTCATATATTCATATTTTGCATGGAGAGCTTGTGGTTCATGCGACCATCAATTCATAAACACTTCGGCGCCGCAACGGCAATTGACGCGGAAGCTCGGCGCCTACTCGCCTTCAATCAGGGGTTCTACAACCTTTTTCTTGCCCTCGGTGCATTTGTCGGCCTTGCCCTGGTCAACTTTGGCGGCAATCCTGTCGTCGGCCGGACGCTGGCGCTATTCTGCTGCGCCTGCATGCTCGGGGCTGGAATTGTATTGTTGTTTTCGGCTGGCCGTCGGATGATGCGCGCGGCAGTCATCCAAGGCATTTTTCCGTTACTTGCTTGGGGCTTTTGGCTTTGGCTCTAGCAGAGCGGTTCCGGCAAAAACCGGCGTCCAGATTCTGGAAGACTTGATTCCGGTTTTCACCGGAATGACGAAGAATCCTTGAGACCTGTTATCTATAAAACTCTTACACTTCCGCCAGATTCCCCTTCTTCTCCAGCCACTCCTTGCGATCAGCGGCGCGCTTCTTAGCAAGCAGCATATCCATGAGCTTGTCGGTGTTGTCGCGCGCCTCGATGGTCAACTGCACGAGGCGGCGGGTGTCAGGCGCGATGGTGGTCTCGCGCAACTGCACGGGGCTCATTTCGCCCAGGCCTTTGAAGCGCGTGACCGTGACCTTGCCTTTCTGCTTCTCGGCGGCGATGCGGTCGAAAATGCCCTTCTTCTCCGCTTCATCCAGCGCGTAATACACGTTCTTGCCCGCATCTATGCGAAACAGCGGCGGCATGCACACGAACACATGCCCACGCTCCACCAGCACGCGGAAGTGCCGCAGGAATAATGCGCACAACAAGGTCGCAATGTGCAGGCCGTCGGAATCGGCATCCGCAAGAATGCAGACCTTGTGATAACGCAAACCATCGAGCTTGCTGGAACCGGGCTCCACGCCGAGCGCCACGCTGATGTCGTGCACTTCCTGCGAGGCCAACACTTCGCCTGCGTCCACTTCCCAGGTGTTCAGAATCTTGCCGCGCAGCGGCAGAATCGCTTGGAACTCGCGGTCTCGCGCCTGCTTGGCGGAGCCGCCGGCGGAGTCGCCTTCCACCAAAAACAATTCCGTGCGTTTCGGCTCGCCGCTGGTGCAATCGGCAAGCTTGCCGGGCAGTGCCGGACCGCTGGTGACTTTCTTGCGCACCACCTGCTTGCTGAGCTTCAAGCGCCGCTGGGCATTTTCGATGGCGAGCTGCGCAATCTGCTCTCCCGCCTCCGTGTGCTGGTTGAGCCACAGCGCCAGCGCATCCTTGACGATGCCACCCACAAACGTGGCTGATTCCCTCGAACCCAAACGCTCCTTGGTCTGGCCGGAGAACTGCGGATCGCTCATCTTCACGGACAGCACGTAGGCAGCGCGGTCACAGATGTCTTCCGGCGCGAGCTTCACGCCGCGCGGTACAAGATTTCTGAACTCGCAGAATTCGCGCACCGCTTCGGTAAGCCCGGTGCGCAAACCGTTCACGTGCGTGCCGCCCTGCACCGTAGGAATCAGATTGACGTAGCTTTCCGCGAACACCTCGCCGCCGTCCGGCAACCACACCACCGCCCAGTCGGCGGCTTCCTTCTCGGCTTCCATGCCGCCGGTGAACGGCTCGGCGGGAATGAACTCGTGGCCTTCCAGCGATTCAACCAAGTAATCCTTCAGTCCGCCGTGGTACTGCCACTCATCCTTTTCGAGTGTCTGCTCGTTGATGAACTTGACGGTGAGGCCGGGGCACAGCACCGCCTTGGCACGCAGTACGTGCTTGAGCTTGGGAAGGGAAAACTTCGGCGAATCAAAATACTTTGGGTCCGGCCAAAAGCGCAGACGCGTACCAGTATTGGCCTTGGCAACCGTACCCTGCTCTTCCAGCTTGCCGACGCGGCGGCCATCCTTGAACGCCATGTGGTAATTCTTGCCATTGCGCCGCACCCAGACTTCCAGCTTGCTGGACAGCGCATTCACTACCGACACGCCTACACCGTGCAGACCACCGGAAAAGCGGTAATTCTTGTCCGAAAACTTGGCGCCCGCGTGCAGACGCGTGAGGATCAGCTCCACGCCGGTAAGCTTTTCCTTGGGATGCACATCCACCGGCATGCCGCGGCCGTCATCGTTGGCCGAGAGCGAGCCATCCTTGTGCAGGATCACCTCGATCTTCTTGGCGAAGCCCGCGATGGCTTCGTCCACCGAGTTGTCGATGACTTCCTGGGCGAGATGGTTGGGACGGCTGGTATCGGTGTACATGCCCGGGCGCTTGCGCACCGGGTCAAGACCGGAAAGAACTTCGATGTCGGCGGCGTCGTAACGAGCGCTCATGCTTGCGTGCGAATCCCCTGGCGGACGCCGTGGATGCGCCCTCGGCGCGGAATTTTAACTGAATTCTCCGGGTACGCGCTTCCGCAACTCACTATTTCAATCCGCACCTGACCACAACGCACTCAGTCACAGCTCGGCGCTCTCGGTAAGCGCCGCGTTGCTGGAACTTGTGGAGGTAAAAGTTTCGCGGATGCTGACCGCATCCGGCATGTCACTGACTTGCCAGCGGATCAGGCGGATGCCAGCGACCTTGAGTACCGCTTGTTTCGCGGCATCTGACCGGTGCCGGGAGCGGTGTGCGTGACTGGCATCTTCAAGTTCTATAACAGCGAGCACCGTCAGACTCTTGTCGCATATCAGGAAATCCGCACTCTTGTGCTGGATGCCGTTCAATATTGAAAGCGGATTGTGCGCGCCCTTCTTCAATCCGAGAAAGCGCGAATACTGCACCTGCGCGAGAATCACCGATTCCGGCAAAGCCTTCGCCAGCCTGAAATACAGCGCCTGCTCGACGTGCGACAGCGGCTTCTTGGCATGCACGGGCCACACGCGCCGGGCGGACTTCATGGGCATATTCTTCAGGAGCAGCGCCAGAGCAACCACCAGCACCAGCACAATCAGCGACAGAATCAACATACGTCACCTCCATGTTGTAGTGACAAATTTCCTTGCGTCTGCGGGCGATACCGGACTAGTCCAAGTCTTGCAGTAATGCCTTGGTCGCCACCTCGGACACCGGCTCAATGATAGGGTTATAACCAGCATGGTCAACCCCGGCGGTCAGTTTCGCGCCACTTTTTAGCGCCTTGACCATCTCCGGCGTCAATTCAAACCTCAGAAAGTGCACCGCGGAAGTCTTGTCCGCCCGTTCGCGCTGCATGTCCTCGTCGGCAATGGCATACACCTTGTCCTGACCCACGACCTGCACCCACACTTTGTCTTCAATGCCGATAAGCTGGGCGAGAGCTTTCTGGCGCTCTGCAATGTCCTCGTACTCAATCAGCAGGGTGGCTTTCCAGTTGCCACCGTCGGGAATCAGTTCGTTATAAGTATCCAGTTCGTCCTGTATGCCCTCGACCTCGAAGATGCGCTCGGCACGCAACATTTCCTGTACCTGGTACTGCATGGTCATGCGGTCCTCAAACAGCAACCGCAGATGCGACCCGATCTGCAGGCTGCGGTTTTGCTTGTGGGCCATGACCTGCTGACGGAAGGTGTCGCGCTTCTGCGCGTAATCTTCCAGACTCCAGAGGTCCTTACGGGTCAGTTTTTGCATGGTTTGGCCGACAGAAAATTCAATTGTAGGAGCGGCCTCCGGCCGCGACCATCGCGGCTAAAAGCCGCTCCCACAGTCATCCCGTGGGCGAAGAACAATAAAAACATGGTTTATATGCCATACGCCATGCGCAGTAATTGCAGCGGCGAATCCGGTTCCCGCCGATCCGGCAAGCCGTTCTGGATTTGCTCGGCAGCCATGGGGCAATCGCTGAAATAATGATCGCAGCCTGATTCCGCGACCTGCTCCATGACCGGGCGGCCGATTTTCATGGAAATCTCGTGGTATTCGCGTTTCACTGCATAAGTGCCGTTGTGGCCGGAACAGCGCTCGATAGCCTGCACTTGCGTATCCGGCACCAGTTCCAGCAGTTGTTTGGTTTTCAACCCGATGTTCTGCACACGCTGATGGCAGGGCACGTGATACATCACTTTGCCAAGCGACTGTTTGAAGTCGGTATTGAGCTTGCCGGCCTTGTGCCGCAGCATCAGGTATTCAAACGGATCGTAGATGTTTTGCTGGACTTTCTTCACATCGGCATCCTCCGGGAACAAGTGCGGCAGCTCCTGTTTGTACATCAGTACGCAGGATGGAATCGGCGCCACGATGTCCCAACCCTCATCCACCAGCTTCGCGAGCACCGGAATGTTGACCTCCTTGTTCTTACGGATGGTGTCGAAATCACCCAGCTCCAGCTTGGGCATGCCGCAGCAACGTTCCTGAGGTGTGAGTCTTGTGGGAATACCGTTGTGCTCCAGCACCGCCACCAGATCGGTCACCAGTTCCGGCTGATTGCGATTGCCATAACAGGTTAGAAAGATAGCTGCCTTGCCGCGCGTACCCTCGACCGGTTCTGATGCGGCTTTCGATGCATGATTCTTCAGACGCTTGCGCGCGGTGTCGCTGCGAAATTCCGGCACCACCGCGTCTGCGTGTACGCCGAACACGCCTTGCACTACCTTGCGAATCACACGATTCTTGTTCGCAGCATTGACCGTCTGCACCACGATGGGAATACCCAGAAAATTGCCGAGCATCTCCGGTGAAGATAGAACCTTATCGCGCACACTGGCGCCGTGATGTTTGAATTTGTAGGCCTTGCCACGCAGCATGAGATGGGGGAAGTCCACGTTCCAGGGATGCGGCGGCACGTAGGGACACTTGGTCATGAAACACAGGTCACAAAGGTAGCAATGGTCCACTACCTGCCAGAAGACCTTGTGATCCACATGTGAGACTTCACCCTCCGGCGTGGCATCTACAGCATCGAACAGGGTCGGAAACGAATTGCACAGGTTGAAACATCGACGACAGCCGGCGCAGATATCGAAGACGCGCTCCATTTCCTTGAGCAGCGACGCTTCGTTCCAGAAATCGTCAGTTTGCCAATCCAGGTGATGCCGGTGGGGGGCCTTGAGACCGCCTTCTTGAGCCATGCGTGTCCCCTGCTCTTTGAAGAAGCGTCGCAGCACGCCGGGGGCGAGTACGCCCCCGGTATTGCGCCGCAAGCTTATTTGCCGAGACTGTCCAGGGATTTCTGGAAACGGTTGGCGTGCGAACGCTCCGCCTTGGCGAGCGTCTCGAACCAATCGGCAATTTCACCGAAGCCTTCCTGGCGTGCGGCCTTGGCCATGCCCGGATACATGTCGGTGTACTCGTGGGTTTCACCGGCAATGGCGGACTTGAGATTATCGCTGGTCGGCCCGATGGGCAGGCCGGTCGCCGGGTCGCCCACCTGCTCCAGATATTCCAGATGCCCGTGCGCGTGGCCGGTTTCGCCTTCCGCCGTCGAGCGGAACACCGCGGACACGTCGTTGTAACCTTCTACGTCGGCCTTGGCGGCGAAATACAGGTAACGGCGATTGGCCTGGGATTCGCCCGCGAAGGCGTATTTGAGGTTTTCCTCGGTCTTGCTGCCTTTAAGCTTGCTCATGTGATTTCCTCCAAAGTACGTAACACAGTCTGTCACCAGACCCATACCTAGTCTCATTTAGACCAATTCTAAGGTATGGACTAATCTATCTGCCAGTGAGGGTG
>JAGXAL010000098.1 GCA_018971605.1 Natronospirales bacterium
GCTCGTTCCCCGGCATGGTGGTGATGATGGAAGCCTACGGCATCACCGGCCACATCCGAGGCGTATGCGAACGGCTCGCGAAATCAGGATTCGTGGCCGTGGCGCCCGACATCTTCCATGGCGAGGTGCTGAGCTATACCGACAGCGCCGGGGTCATGGCCAAGATTCCAACGCTCAACGACGAGCAGATCCTCAGGGAAATCGGCGAGACGCTCGACTGGCTCGGCTTGCAGAAGAACGTGGACAAGCAGCGGCTCGGCATCATCGGTTTCTGCATGGGCGGACGCCACGCCTTTTATGCCAACTGCCGTTATCCGCAGAGGCTCAAGGCCGCGGTGGGTTTCTACGGCGGCGGCATTGCCGCCGAAGGCGCGAAAGACCGCTTCGGGCGCAGGCCGCCGATTACCGAGGCGGACAAGATGCAGGCGCCGATATTTCTTGGCTACGGCGCCGATGATCAAGGCATCCCGCCCGCGGAACATGCGCGCATCGCGGAAAAGCTCTCGTCACTCAAGAAGCGCTATACGCTCGCGGTATATCCCGGCGCCGGCCACGCCTTCCTCTGCGAGGAACGCGCGAACTACGCACCCGCGGTGGCGGCGCGCGCCTGGCCGGAAGCCATTGAGTTTCTGCGCACCGAAATGCAAAACTGAATCCCGAAGCCGAACCAAGAACAATGGGGTAAGTTCACCGCATCACGTTTGAGTCGTACACCCGTCCATGCAGGTGTGCGCGCGCAACTTTCCCGTACGTTTCGTCGCCAACATGACCAGCACGCGACACCGCCCTTGATATCCTTAGGCAGCGATCTTCTTCACTTTGGGACGGGGCTTCTGCTCCGCAGACCAGAGATCATAAGCAGCTTGCATACTCAGCCACATCTCGGGACTCGTACCGAGAGCCTGCGACAGGCGCAGAGCCATTTCTGCGCTGACTCCGGCACGTCCATTCAAGAGCGCCGATAAAGCCTGGCGAGTGACGTCCAAGCGCTCCGCCGCGCTGCTGACCGTCATACCCTCGGGCAAGTACTCGCGCAAAACCTCACCAGGATGCGCCGGATTGTGCATGCGGGACATAAATGACCTCCTAAAATTCAATGATAGTCAATGTAATCAACATCGGCGGCATCCGTACCCTCAAACCGAAATACCAGGCGCCAGTTGCCGTTAACCGTAATCGAGAAAAACCCGCGCCAGTCTCCGGTCAAGGAGTGCAATCGCCAACCAGGCGCATCCAGGTCCTTGGGTCTGACGGCATGTTCCAGCGCGGTCAGTTGCACCCGCAGCTTGCCGGCGTGCTGAGGTTGGATGCCGCGTTTCGAGTCGGTCTGAAAGAAACGCTCCAGCCCCTTGTGCCGGAAGTTCTTGATCATGGACAAAGTGTAAAGTGGTACTTGACGCTTGTCAATGGCGACTGAAACAGGTGATCAAAATCGTCGGCTTTCGCACTTGCACCCGCCATATCAAATTGACGGCACTGCCGGTAAACCCTGACCATCCAATCCGAAACACATAGTGTTGCGACACAAGGAGCGCAGCAACTACACGCATGCCATTGTTGCACGCGCCTTGCCGGAAGCCATTGAGTTTCTGCACACGGAATTGGCCAGTTAATGGCGGCAGTCGCCATCTCCGATATCAATCCATCGCCACAGGCAGAATCCGCCCGTCGCTGTGGCCACGAAACCCAGAATCACGCGGCGCCGCTTGCACCAGTATGACGTCTCCCTGCGGGATCAACTTGTCCCAAAGTTTTTCCGGCGCCGTGGCAAATACCTCGTCAGCATCGGCGCGCACTACGATCCACGCACCCTGCTCCAGCTCGGAATCCAGCTGGCCCGGCGCCCAGCCGGCATAGCCCGCGTAAGCGCGAAAACTCGCGCTCGTGAGCTTTTGGCCGATCGCGGCCCGCAGTGTCGTGAGACTGCCGCTGGCATACACGCCTGTGAACACACGCACGGATTTCGCAGGCGCGCTGCGCGAACGGATCAACAGCGTCAAGTCGTCGAGTGCCACCGGGCCGCCCAGGTACAGCAGGTCGCTGCGTCCGCGGAGCAAGCCGGCATCAGGCAATACCTCGGCGAGCGCAACTTTCGTCGGATGATTGACCACGATGCCCACGGCGCCGCCCGGTCCGTAGGCGATCAGTAGAATCACGCTCTGTGCAAAAAAACCCTGCTGCGTACGCGTGGCCACCAGGAACCGGCCTGTCGCCGGAGCCAGCCCGGCCGCGACTGCAGCGCTCCAGGCTGTGGCGCCCGCAGCCAATAACACGAGCGCCACGTACCAAGGTAATCTCAACGAGCACCGTTTCATGCTACAAGCGTAGCACCGCCGCAAGATACCGACGCAGGGTCAGAAGCCCAACAGGCCCAGCAGACCTAGATGCAAAGAGAAACAGGAGTCAAGCACAGCAGACGATCTGGTCTCCGCAACGCGGAACCCACATGAATCGCCGGTTGCGTCCCTGACGCCAGGGTTAGTGCGTGGTTGCGGCGGGAGCCGGGGTTGGCGGTGGGGACGGCGATCCCGGCGGAGGCGGAGGCGGTGTGTACGCCGGAGTCGCATAGCCCGGTATCTGATTGCCTTTGGCGTACATGCACTGCGCGTAGGCGATGTTGTAGCGCCGCTGCAAACCATAAGTCGTGTCGCTCGCGGCGCCCGCACCCGCGGCGGTGCCGAACAGCAATCCGGTGGCGGCGCCGCCGGCCGCAGCATTGCTGTTGCCGCCCAGCAGCGCGCCGGCGGCCGCACCGATGGCAGCTCCCGCCACTGCGCCTCCCGCAACCTGATCGCTGGCCACTTTGCTGGGATTCGCGCCGAGCACCTGCTGTGCGTACTGCTGGCAGAAGTAGTTATCCTGCTGGAACACCTCGAACGGCATCCCCGGCGCCGGCATCACCGCGATGGTCGGCCCCACCGGCATTTGTGCGCAGCCGGCAATGGCAAGCACCACTGCCGCCGCGAGTGCACTCTTATATACAAACATGGGAATCTCCTGTCATGAACCGGGGTGGGTCGTCGCATCCGGCGGCGGCACCGGCACCGGCTGCCAGCCTCCCGGACATTCCGAGACATACGGATAGTAGGCTTTGGAAGCGGCGCAGTAATACCAGTACTGCGCAGGTGCCGGGCCCGGCTGAGCGGGTGTGGTTTGTATCACCAGCGGCGGAACGTAGGGATTGGGATAGGGATACACGGGCGCCGGGTAGTAGTACCAGCTCGGCCCCACCACCCACCACCAGCCGAAGCGCGGACCGTACCAGCCATGGTGCCAGTAGCCGTTCGCCCAGACGTGCACCGAATAGCGCGCGGGATAGCCGCCGCGCACGCCAACGCCAACATGAACCGATGCTTGCGCGCCTGCCCGCGTCGGCAGCGCCGTAAAAACCATGAGCGTACCCGCGAACACCGCGGTCATCGCCAGTAATCTGCTCTTACCCATACGCGCCTCCTGGCGCTGTCAAATAATCCGGCGCCTCCGCGCCTGCACACCCCGCCGCCACATAAGTTTAACGGATTACACGTTCGCGCGTTTACGCACCCGCCGTTTGCTGCTTGTTGGACCTCAGCCCGGTCCGCGAGTTTCGCTGTACCGGGCACTACTGGCGAGCCCAAATGCAAGATAGCCGGCGTGCCCGGAGTTACCGACCCTGAGTTACAGGCACGCCGGCCGTTCCAGAGGTAGGGGGAGACTCCCAGCCGGCCTGCGTCTGAGCATCGAGCTCTCGGGTGACAAGATGGAGACCGCACGGAAATACAGCGGGTTCATCGGTATCCACCTCCGCATGATTCCCCATGTATCGTGCATCCCGTCCAACGGCACCGGCTGCCGCAAGCTGACTTAAGTCAATGCAGACGCCGCTGGTCCGTTGCATCTTTTAGCACGCGAATAACCGGGGGCTGGTCCAAATCCACAGGATGCACACGGGAATAGTTCCATGAAGTCAAGATTCAGATTATTTGTCTTTTCAATTTCCAGCATCGCCCTTGCCGCCGCGCTCTTCATCGGCACCCCGGCTTACTCACAACATAAGCATCGTCCGCCTCCGCACTCACAACGCCCACAACCTCAGGGGCATTGGTGGCGTCCGTATCCGGGAGCGCATCCGGAACCCTGGGTCCATGTGGACATCAGTCCTTGGTACGGCGGGCGCTGGGTCCAAACCCGGCATGACGGCCGCGTTGGCTGGTGGTGGGTGGTGGGCACCATCTGGTATTTCTATCCCGCGCCCGTTTATCCCTATCCTGACCCTTACGCTCCTCCCGAAACCCTAACCCTGCCTGCCAATACTGCGCCTGCGACAGCGGCATCACCGCCCGTGCAGTATTGGTACTACTGCCCGTCGGTAAATTCCTATTACCCCTACGTCGGCGCCTGCCCGGAGGGATGGACCAAAGTGCCGGCCGCACCACCGGCCCCGGGTGGCTAAGCCCGGCCAGGATCACTGTCAGGCCACAGACGACGCGACTCAAGCAGTTCCGATTCGGTGCGCAAGCGCACCCTACACATCTTCTATAGGAGCGGCCCATGGCCGCGATGCTTGAATTGCGATACGTGTGCCGCTCCGCAAAGAACAGAAGCGTGGCGGAGTACGAACACCGGTCATGGGCGTAGTCGGCCCTGATGAAGATGGGAGAAAAGATTTCGTCCGTACTTTGACAGGCAAAGTACGGACGGAATTGCTTAGCGCTTCTCTTTAACCCTCAGTGCTTCATCACCGCATTGGCGCCCGCGACATCGGCTTGCAGGCGCATGACGCCCGCGCCTGCTTCACGGATGTAGCCGTCTGCGACCTCGATCATCGCAGGCCTCGGCGCCACAAAGGCCATGCCCGCCTGATCGGCAATCGAGGACAGCCAGGCGCGCAGCCGCGGGGGAAATACCAGCGCGCCCTCGCTTGACTGGATCCTGAGGTCCACGAGGTCGTCGATGTCGCGGTTCAGGCTGGTCAGGATCGGTTGCGCCTGACTGGCCGATAGGCTCTTGTCGGCCACGGCTTTCTCAAGCGCGCTGCGGCTGTCAATCGCCTGGTTAAGCGCGGTATCCAGCCCGTTCAGCGCGTCGTGGATTCGCATCAGCAAATCGAAACGCTGCTGCAACTCGGCCTGCGTGGTGGCGAGCCGCGGGTCGAGCTTGACCGTGAACGGCTGCTTCACGGTGGTGTTGGCGTAGCTCAGCACCGCGTAATACCTGCCCGGCACCACCTCCGGGCCCAGCGGCTCGGCGGCCGCGAAGAACGAGTTGTAGATGCCCTTCACATCCACGGCATCCGCATAGCGCAGGTTCCACTGGAAGCGGTTCATGCCCGGCTTCAATGCTTCCGGCTTCTTAGGCGGCGGGCCAAAGTCGGATTTGGTCTTCTTCGGCTTCAGCGGCAGCATGAAGCTGTTGATGAGCTTGCCGTCGGCATCCGTGAAGCTCAGCTTCACCGGCTGCTTGCCGTTGTAATCGGCCGGCAGGTGGAAAAACACCGCGGCGCCCGCGGGCAGGTTCTCGCCTTCGTTGCGCCCCGGTCCGCCGAAACCGCCGCCGCGCGTCACCAGCCAGGTCTGCTGCGGCTTGAACAGATACGGCGCATCGCTGGCCACCTCGGCCGTGCTCAACTGTTCGAGGAACTGCAGGTCGTCCAGCACCCAGAACGCACGCCCGAAGGTGGAGATCACCACCGCATGCTGCGCGGGCTGAATTTCGATATCCGTCACCCGCACCGCCGGCAGGTTGAGCGTGAGCGGCTGCCAGTGCGCGCCACCATCCAGGCTCAAGTACACGCTCGCGCTGGTGCCCGCGAACAGCAGGTTCGGATCATCCGGATCCTGGCGCACGGCATCCACGTACTCGTTGTCCGGCAGTCCCGCGGTGATCTCGGTCCAGTGCTTGCCGTAGTCAGTGGTCTTGTACACGTAGGGTTTGTAGTCGTCCCACATGTAACGGTCCGCCGACACGTAGGCGGTGCCCGCCTCGGCGTGTGACGGCTCGATGCAGGTCACGATGGACCAGGTCGGCATCTGCGGCGGTCGCACTTCGCTCCAGTGCCCGCCGCCGTCCGTGGTCAGGTACACCAGCCCGTCATCGGAGCCGGTCCAGATGAGCTTGTCGTTGAGCGGCGAGACCGCGATCGTGGAAAGCGTGTCGTACATTTCCTCGCCGGTCACGTCCGCGCTGATCGGTCCGCCCGGTCGCTGCTGCTTGCTCTTGTCGTCGCGCGTGAGGTCGGGACTGATCACCGTCCAGTGGATGCCTTCGTCCGGGGTCTTGAACAGCACGTTGGCGCCCATCAGCAATTCATCGGGATTGGCAAACACCACCGGATGGTGCCACCAGCCGTAGCGATACTTGATGTCCGTTCCCTGCAGGCCGAACTTGTACGCCGGCCACGGACTCACGTTGGTCACCAAATCCGTCCTGCGGTCCTGGCGCCACTCCAGGCTGTAGTAGCCGCTGCCATAGTTCACCCACGGCTTGCCCGGCGTGGGCACGACCCAGCTCATTTCGCCGCCCATGACGTCGGTCCACACCGGCGGGATGCCGCCCTCGGGCACCGC
>JAGXAL010000099.1 GCA_018971605.1 Natronospirales bacterium
GCGCCCTCGGCGCGCGCGATGAACAAGGGTTCGCCGCCGACGCCCTTGAAGGCGCGCACCGGCGAATTCACGCCGCCGGGAATGTAGCGTTGGGCTTCAGCGAACAAATTGCTACTCACGGGAAAACTCCAGTTTCGTCATGTGCTTTGTGGGAGCGACGGTCTCCGTCGCGATAATTTGAATCGCGGTCGGGACGATCGCTCCCACAATTTATGGCCGCTCCCACAAAAATAAGCCAGAATTCATTGAAATAGCCGTGCATAACACCGCGCGGCAGCTTCAATATCCGTTTGTGCAAACAGGCCGCTGATTACCGCCAGCATGTCGGCGCCAGCCGTGAGCAGCTCGGCGCCATTAGCGGGCGTGATGCCGCCGATGGCGCAGATCGGCACGTTGAGCCGTTGGCGTGCCTCGGTGAGCAGACTTTGCGGTGCGTGCACCGCCTGTGGCTTGCTGGGCGAAGCGAAAAAACTCCCGAAAGCGACGTAATCGGCGCCGGCATGTTCGGCGGCAATCGCGCGCTCCAGCGAAGCGTAACAGGACACGCCGATGAGGGCGCGCGGGCCGAGTTGCACGCGCGCTTCTTCGAGCGCCGCATCCTCGCGGCCGAGGTGCACGCCATCGGCCCCGATTTCGCCGGCCAGTGCCACGTCGTCGTTGACGATGAACGGCACTTCGTATTCGCGGCACACCGCAAGCAGCACTTGCGCTTCGCGCGTGCGGCGTGCGTGGTCGGCCGATTTATCGCGGTATTGCACCAGGCGCGTGCCGCCGCGGATGGCTGCGGCAACGGCGTCGCTGAGCGGCCGGCCGGCCGTCAAGCCGCTGTCGGTCAGGGCATACAGGCCGTGCAGTCCGTGGCTCGCAATGTTCATGGCATGGCCCGGCGGTTGGGAATCGTCTGGCCCTTGCCCAGCCGCCAGCCCTGTTGCAGCGTTTTCCACGTGTACGCCTGGGCCTGCTCCACAGCTTCGGGAACTGCATAGCCACGCGCAATCAGTGCCGCGATGGCGGAAGCGAGCGTGCAGCCCGATCCGTGGTAGTTTCCCGGCAGCCGTGGCCAAGTAAATTCCCGAGGGCGGCCGTCACGTCCGAAGAGCGTGTTCTGCACGTCGGGCGTATTTTCATCCGCGCCTTTCACCAGTACGTGTTGCGCGCCGCGCGCGAGCAGCTCCGCGGCACGACCGGCCGCAGCTTCTGCTTGCGGCGCGAGTCGGCGGCTTTCCACGGCATTGGGTGTGACCACCGTAGCGAGTGGCAGGAGTTGTTCCAGATAGACCGCTACCAGCGCCTGCTCGGCAAGCGGCGCACCGCCGGCCGCGACCAGCACCGGGTCGAGCACCACCGGAATATTCCTGTGCTGTCGCAACAATGCGGCGACGCTCTGGCCGATCGCAGCGTTGGCGAGCAGGCCGAGTTTGATGGCTGCGACCGGCATGTCTTGCAATACCGTTTCCGCTTGTGCGCGGACGAGTTCCGCCGCTACGGCCTCGACCTGATAGGCATTCACGGTGTCCTGCACGGTGAGCGCGGTAACCACGGGGGCGGGATGCGCAGCGAGCGCTGTGATTGCCTGCATGTCGGCGGCCAGTCCGGCACCGCCCGAGGGGTCGTTGCCGGCGATGACCAACACCACGGGAGGCTGGATGGAAGCGCGCATATACAAATTTTAACTCGCGCCGCTATCGCCGTCGGCGGCGTGGCGTGAGAAAATGACTATGCCAGAGGCTAAATCCACCTGAACGTGCAAACCGCCCGTAGTGCAATCGCCACCGCCCCCCGTAGCGCACTGAAATCCTGGATGTGCGTGAACTGCGGCTTTGTGTACGAGGAAGCCAAGGGGCATCCGGAAAGCGGCGTCGCGCCCGGCACCCGTTGGGAAGACGTGCCGCTCAACTGGCATTGCCCGGATTGTGGGGCGGGGAAGGAAGATTTCGAAATGATCGAAATCTAAAACCGCATCTTTTGGCGTCCGGTGCCGTAAAAATCCGCTCGTACTGCTCATTGGCCAACCAGCGAACTCCGCTTGTCCATGTTTTTTTTGCCTGGCCTACCGCCAAAATCCATTGGTTTTATTCTTGCTGTCCAATCGAGCATTTAACACATGCCGCAACACGCTACATCTGTTCGACTTTATAACCCGCCTTTTCAAAGCGCTTGAGCAGGCCGTCCGGGCCGACCAGGTGCAGCGCTCCCACCACCACGAAGTACACATGACCGCTGCGAACCAAGCCCTCAAGCCGCGGGAACCACGCGCGGTTGCGGTCCACAATCAGGCGTTTGTAGGCCAGCGGGTAATGCGCAAAATCCTGCTGCAGGATGCGGTTCATGGCGGCAGTGTCACCGTTCTGCCAGGCAGTAATCAGCGCGTGGACTTCCGATTGAAAGTTCTCGGCCTGCTCCAGGGATTGCAGCAGCATGTCCTGCTGCACTTTCGCGGGCAGGTGCGAGAGCAACTGCAGTTGGTAGCGCGCGGTTTCCAGGCCGATCACACGCTTGCCGGACATTTGGGCTTCGTCGGCAAAATGGTGATCCAGGCCGTAGCTGGGATTGAAGTCCGCCTGCTTGAGTTGCATGTCCAGCACCGCAATGCTGCCCAGCCACGGACGCAAACGCTCCAGGCGCTGCATGTCTATGCCGAGTTTTTGTGCGCTGGCGGCAACCTGCTGATAAGTGGCCGGAGGCAGTTCGCTGCGCAGGGATTTTCCGCGTGGATAGGCGCCGATCCGCAGGGCTTGCTGCTGCACGCTGATGGAGTCAACCAGCGTGAGATTAATTTCCTCCACGAGCGCGCGTGACTTGGCGAACGCGGACTCCATGACATCCGGCAGAGGATAGTCGTCCGGGTTCAGGGTGTGGACCGAGCCCACCAGATACAGCGTCGTGCGGCGTTTGCTGATGCGCCAGATGAAATGGCGCGCCGGCGCCGAAGCGGCGGCGGCAGCGGTGGCTGCGGCGGGCGTACTGCTCGCGGGCGGTGTAGCGCCAAACGCCGGTATCAGCAACGCAGTACACAGGGACAGGGACAGCCACAGGCCAGGCCACGGTTTCTTGTTCATGCGCAGGCGTTCCCGCGGGTAGCGCGCGTTTTCGGATGGGAGGCGAAGTTTAACGCTTTTCCAGCCACTGTATTTCAGTATCGATACGGCCATTCGCGTGCAGATTCAACCAGCGCATGCCGGGCGGCTTTTTATCCACGGCAAATTGTTCGGAGCGTGGCAGGAATTGTACGCAGGTAGAGGGTGTGGACAGCAGGCGGACACCGCGACGCTGGCTATCGGATTCCTGGTGCACGTGGCCCCAGATCACAGTACGCACGTTATCAAAGCGGTCCAGTACCGCGAAAAGATCCTCTGGATTATCGAGTGCGATGCGGTCCAGCCAGGTGCTGTGCATGGGGACCGGGTGATGATGCAAAGCGATCAGCACATGATTGCCTTGCGCCGCGCGCAGGCCGTCTTCGAGAAATTGCAATTCGGAGGGCCCGAGGTGCCCGCCGGCTTTGCCGGAGACCTGCGTATTCAACAACAGGATGCGCCAGTTGCCCCGGCGGTGTACGCCGCCGACGTCCAATCCCGAAGCCGTGAGGGCGTGTAGCTCTGCGGCTTCATCGTGGTTGCCTGCGATCACGGCCGCCGGCGCGCGCAGCGGCTGCAGCATTTGCGCCAGCACCGGATAGGCGGCGGGTTGATCGTGCACCAGGTCGCCGGTAGCCAACACCAGATCCGGCGGCGACTGACGGGACACCGCTCCCAGCACGCGCTGCAGCGTCTCGCGGGTGTTCGTCCCATAGAGTGTGCCGGCGGGATCGGCGAACAAGTGCGTGTCGCTGATCTGCAGCAAACGCACGGGGGTAGAATCAGGACTCATCGGCAATCCCGACGGTGCAGACGATGAGCAATCGTACCATCTCCATGACGGGCAAACTGTATGACTATCTGTTGCAGGTGTCGTTGCGCGAGCCGCCGATATTAAAACGCCTGCGTGAGGAAACTGCCAAACTTCCGCAACACGGCATGCAGATATCGCCGGAACAGGGCCAGTTCATGCGCTTGCTGGTGCGCATGCTGGGTGCGCACCGTTGTATCGAGGTGGGTGTGTTCACCGGTTACAGCAGTCTGTCGGTGGCTCTGGGACTGCCGGACGACGGCCATATCACCGCCTGCGATGTGAGCGAGGAGTACACCGCGGTGGCACGCCGCTACTGGCACGAAGCCGGCATGGACAAGCGCATCACACTGCAGCTTGCGCCGGCGCTGGAAACGCTGGACGCGATGCTCAAACGCGGTGAACAGGGACGCTACGATTTTGCCTTCATTGACGCGGACAAGGGCAATTACCTGAATTATTACGAGCGCATCATCCGCCTGCTGCGGCCCGGTGGCGTTGTGGCGGTGGACAATGTCCTGTGGGATGGCGCGGTGTTGGACAAAAAGGACAAAAGCAAAGACACCGTGGCCATACGCAAATTCAACGAGGCGCTGCATGCCGACCAGCGCATCGAGCTGTCGATGTTGCCTATCGGTGATGGTCTGACCCTCGCGCGCAAGCGCTCCTGATTTAAATCAACGGAGAAGCGTATGAAAATCCTGGTTGTTGGAGCTTCCGGTTACCTCGGCTACGCCGCCGCGTCGGCGCTGGCGCGCGCCGGCCACGAAGTCCACGGCCTGGTACGCCGACCGGAGGCTGCGAGCCTGCTGCGCACGGCCTGGTAATCCGGCCGGGCGATGTATATGGCGGCCGCGGTGGACTCACCGGCATGTGGTTCGAGGGCGCGGAGAAAGGTGAGCTGCGCGTTATCGGTGATGGCAGTAATCGTTGGGTGCTGGTGCATGTCGAAGATCTTGCCGATGCCTATGTGCGTCTCGCGAAAAGCGGGCTGAACGGGGAAGTGTTCAACATCACCGACCGCTCGCGTGCTACCGTGAATGAAATCGCGGAAGCGGTGGTACATGCCACGGGTGGCAATGCCAAGATCACGCATGTGCCGCTTGCCGAGGCTGAAAAGCAGATGGGCGCGTTCGCTGAATGTCTGGCGCTCAACCAGCACGTGGACTCGCGCAAAGCGGTAAATCTGCTCGGTTGGCAACCGAAACATGGCGGCTTTGTGGACGGTGCGCAGATGTATTGCCAAGCCTGGAAAGCGTGGCGTTGAACCCTTGAAATATCAGCGCGCTGCCGAGTATTTCCCCAGCCAGGCTTCCAGCACGCAACACGAGAGCAAACAACCCACCAAGGCCACGCCGATAATCCAGCCCCAGCCGTTAACGCCGAGCGGCAGGACGCCGAGGCCATACAACAACGAGGCCAGCGACGCCAGCAAGAACAGAGGTCCGGTGTAGAAGCAGTGCCGCCGTCCACAGTGGCGCGCATTGGCCACGCAGGCGCCACCGGCGGCGGCAAAACCGGCTGTCCAGAGAACGGTGTGCCCGAGCGTGCCGGTGAACATGCCGATAATGATCAATGCCCACGGTAACCACCACAGCAGCACCGCCCAGCGGGAACTGAGCAGATCGGCTTTACCATCAGTGGCGCATTCCGGCATGGGATAACCGCAATAATTTTTCCGCTGAAAGTATAGTCCCGTGGGGGTCAGATCGTCAGCCAACCGGCGCCAGCCAGCCGTACTTGTCGGCGATCTTGCCGTCAAACAGGCCGAAGAACAACTGCTGCATGCGGCGCGTCAGCGCACCGGGCTTGCCGCTGCCAACGGGCTTGCCGTCCACCGAGCGAATCGGCGTGATTTCCGCCGCCGTGCCGCACATGAACACTTCATCGGCGAGATACAGATATTCGCGCGGCAACTCGCGTTCCACCACCTCGATACCATTGTCGGCGGCAAGTTTCATGAGTGAGTTGCGCGTGATGCCGTCCAGGATCGATGCGCTCGCCGGCGTGGTGTGCAGTACGCCGTCGAAAACCAGAAAGATATTTTCGCCGGCGCCTTCGCTCAGCAGGCCGTTGCTCGAGAGCGCGATACCCTCGCCGAAACCCAGGCGCCGTGCTTCGCGCGCCATCAGCTGGCCGGAGAGGTAATTGCCGCCGGCCTTGGCGCCGGCCGGAATGGTATTGGGCGCAAAGCGTTGCCACGTGGATACGCAGGCATCGATGCCGTTCTCCACCACGCCGTTGCCAAGATAGCTGCCCAGCTCCCAGGCGCCCACCGCCACGTCGGTCGGGGATTCGGCGCTCAGGCTCAGGCTCTGGCCCAAGCCGCGAAAGGCAATCGGCCGGATATAGGCACGTTGCAGCTTGTTGAGGCGCACCACGTCACGGCAGGCGGCCGAGACTGTGGCTGCATCGTAGGGCATGGGCATGTCGTAAATCTTCGCGGAATTGAAAAAGCGCTTCATGTGGTCGGCAAGCCGGAAGATCACCACGCCCCTGGGCGTCGGGTAGCTGCGGATGCCCTCGAATATCGAGGA
>JAGXAL010000100.1 GCA_018971605.1 Natronospirales bacterium
GCTTCGCACACGCGATCCACGTCGGAAAATGCCATGGCCGGGAACAGCGGCAGGGTCACGGTTTCAGTGCCGATACGTTCGGCGTTGGGGAACTGGCCTTCGCGGTAGCCCATGTTCTTATATAAGGTGAACTGGTTGAGCGCTTGGTAATGAATGCCGAGCCCAATGCCCTGCGCATGCATGCGTTCGCGCAGCTGGTTGCGATCCCGGCAGGCGCGATTGTAACGCGGCAGCAGCGTGAACATGTGCCAGCTGTGGCCTTCGTCGCCACGCTCGGGTACCACTCCAAGTTTTTCATCGCCCAACAACTCAAAATACCGGTAGGCCAGCTCCCGGCGTTTCTTGTTGAATGCATCCAGGCGCCGCAGCTGGCCCAAACCGACGACAGCGGCGACGTCGGTCAGGTTGTGCTTGCTCGCGGCGCGTGTCACGTCCATGGTGCCGTCCGCATGCTTGGTGATGCCGTGAAAGCGCAGGATTTCAAGCTGCCGCGTTTCCCCGGCATCCGCAAGCGACACCGCGCCGCCTTCGACGGTGGTGAGGTTCTTGTTGGCATGAAAGCTGAACACCACGAGATCGCCGAAGGAGCCGATCTTGCGGCCCTTATATAAGGTGCCGACCGCCTGGGCGGCGTCTTCGACCACGCGCAGCTGGTGTTGCCTGGCGAGCGCGTACACGCCATCCAGGTCAGCCGCCAAACCGTTCAGGTGCACCGGCATGATGGCGCGGGTCTTGGGCGTGATCGCCGCCGCGGTCTGGTCCAGTAACAGGTTGCGGGATTTTAAATCCACGTCCACCAGCACCGGCTTGGCGCCGAGACGCAACACCACGTTGGCCGTCGCCGCGAAAGTCATGGCCGGGACGATCACCTCGTCACCGGGCTGCACGCCCGCGACCACCAGCGCTTCTTCCAGCGCACCAGTCGCGTGCAGGAAGCTGCGCACATGGCGCCCCCCGCCGAGATACGCGGCCAAGCCCTTTTCGAACTCCGCCACTTTGGGCCCGGTGGTGATCCAGCCTGAACGCAGCACTTCGGCCACGCTCTGGACGGTTTCTTCGTCGATGCTCGGCCGCGTGAACGGCAGATAGTCAGCCATGCTCAACCTCTTGCTACCAGATACACGCCCACGATAATCACCACAATGCCGGTGATGCGCACCGCACCCAGCGATTCACCAAACAGAAACCAGGAGCCGACGGCAACGACCACGTAACCGAGCGACAGTACCGGATAGGCGATGCTCACCGGCACGCGCGACAAGGCCAGGATCCACACCACCACGCTCACCACGTAACAGGCCAGCCCGCCGAGGATATGCGGCTCGAAGGCCAGCTTCCAGCCCGCGGTCATGAGGGTGGCGAACTGCAGCTTGATCACGCCCATATGCTGCACCCCGGCCTTGAGCAGCAGTTGCGCGGCGGCATTCAGCAGCACGCCGGTGATCACCAGCAAGAAAGCGATCGGTGTCACGGCTTTTTCACCGCGATGCGCTCCGGAT
The DNA here is from genome assembly GCA_018971605.1 of Natronospirales bacterium. GTDB lineage: Bacteria > Pseudomonadota > Gammaproteobacteria > Natronospirales > REEB76 > REEB76. Next base: position 1,500 of record JAGXAL010000100.1, read on the forward strand.
CCCGGCCGAGAATCTGCATGGGCACACCCTGTTTTTCCAACGTGGCATAAGTGGCAGTGGGCATCACCGCCAGCGCCTGGGAATCATTTCCCCAGCGCTTTATAAAGGTATCCAGGTCCGGAATCCACTGGCCGGGGGCGTGCTGAATGCCGAAATACAATTCGCCCTGATAGGCCACCAGCGTCAGGGTACGCTGCAGATAGAACGGCAGCGACTGCTGGTAATCGTTGACGCTGTAAAACGGCAGGCCCGGCTTGTTGTAGGCGCTGATCTGCCTGGCCAGCGAGTGCCCGGAATACACCGGTGAAAACGCCTGGGCGCCGGTCGTCACTATTTGCGTGGCGAGCAACAGCGCGACCGCGAGGAGCGCGGTGCCGACGCGCACGCAGCGGAAATACGCCACAAAAAAAACCGCGACGGCGACAACCAGCAGTAGCGCACAGCCGCCAAACAACCACGGCAGGAATGCCTTGTACATATCCAGCGATATGTCACCGCCCTCGCGCTGGAGCAGCGGCGCGAGCCACAGAGTGGCGACCACCAAGGCCATGCACAGCAGCGCACTGATCAGCAGATCGCCACGGCGCAGCTTGGCCATTTGCTGTCCCACGATCAGCGCCAGCGCCGGGACGATCGGCAGAATGTAACTCGCGAGCTTGGAGCTGGAGATCGAAAAGAACACGAACACCACCACGCACCACAGCCACAGGAACAACAGATAGTTGAACGTACCGGGCGCGGGCGGCGCATCACCGCGCCGGAACAAGCTCACGATGGAACGCACAAACTGCGGCCACCACGGCAGCAGTCCGAGCAACAGGATCGGGATAAAGTACCACCAGCTCCCGGGACGGTGCGCTTCCGGTGTCAGGAATCGGTAGAAGTGTTCAAAGATGAAAAAGTGGTACGCAAAACTCGGGTTGCGCAGCGACACCACCACATACCACGGTCCCGCAATCGCCACGAACAGAAGGATGCCGCCGTAAACATGCAACTGTTTCCAGCGCTTCCAGTCGCGCGTGACCAGCGTATAAATAATGAATACCAGCCCCGGCAGCACCACGGCTTCCAGGCCTTTGCTGAGCATGCCGAGCGCGGCCGCAATCCAGGCGAGGTACATCCAGCCGCGGCGTGCACTGATATTGCCGCGAGCGGCTCCCGACTTCCTGTCTCCCGCCGCACTTGCACTTCCCTGTGCATCGTCGGCGGCGCGCATGGCGAATAGAAACGCGAACACGCTCATGCCCATGAAGAACGACACGCCCATGTCGAGCGTGTTGAAGTGCCCCATGATGACGTAGTAGATGCTGCTCGCGAGCAGCAATGCCGCGCACCAGGCGGTGCGCCAATCGAACAACCGCCAGCCCGCCCACATAGTCATGAGCACACCCAGAAATCCGGTGAGCGCCGTCCACAGTCGCGACGTCCAGTTGGACTGGCCGAAGAGCTCGTAGGCCACCGCCGTGGTCCAGTACTGCAATACCGGCTTTTCGAAATACAGCAGGCCGTCAAGCCGCGGCGTCACCCAATCGCCGCTCGCCACCATCTCCCGGGGGATTTCCGCGTAGCGGCCCTCGTCGGTCTGAAACAGGTCGCGATACTGGAGATTGGCGAACCACAGCACGGCAAAACCTACGGCCGCCAGAATTACCAGGGTGCGCGTCGTGCTGGACATGTTGTTCCAGAAGGGAGACTACTTTGCCGGAGCGGCGCAGTATATACGAGAACCAAGGATTTGTAGGAGCGGCATTCCTGCCGCGATCCCACAATCAGGTCCCTCAAGTGCGATAAATCTAATCGCGGCTACAAGCCGCTCCGACAACTATTTATATGCGCAGCTCGAAAATGACATGGTGTACAAGCGCACCCTACATTTTATATACGCAGCGGCGCGAGTATGCCGGTTTCGCGATAGCGGCGGTAATCGGATAAAATCAGGGCGTGGTCGAAGGCGAGCCGTTCCGGCGGACGCAACGGATCCGCCGTCATCACTTTACCCGCGTCGTCGCCCGCACGCGGTTCCCCGGACGCTTGCGCCACATACACCGCGCTCACGGTATGACCGCGGCTGTCGCGCTGCGGATTAGAATAGCAGCCAAGCAGCGCTTTCAACATTATCTGCAGTCCGGTTTCTTCCCGCGCCTCGCGCACCGCGGCCCGTTCCAGCGTCTCGCCCATGTCCACGAAACCGCCCGGCAGCGCCCAACCGTGCGGCGGATTGCGCCGCTCAATGAGCACGATGGGCCGGCCCTGCCGATCGCTCAGCTCGATAATGAGGTCCACGGCCAGCAATGGAGTGGTCGGGCGCGGCATCAACCGATCACGTAAATTCCGGACAGGAACAGTGGTCAGCCATTGGCGGCTCTGCCAAACGGCTGTACATCGCGTTCAATCGTGGACGCAGCCTCTCGCCGTACGCATTCCAACTCATAGCGTTTTTGCAAATTCAGCCAGGAATTGGCATCGGTTCCGAAGAACCGCGCCAGCCGCAGGGCGGTGTCACCGGTAATGCCGCGCTTGCCGGTCACGATGTCATTGATGCGTGAGGCTGGAACACGCAACGCTACCGCCACCGCATGCGGAGTCAACCCGAGAGGCTCAATGAATTCCTTGAGCAGAATCTCGCCGGGATGAACCGGTGGCAACAATTTCACGCTCATGTCATGTCTCCTGTCATGTCTCAGTGATAGTCCACAATCTCTACGTCGTAAGCGTCGCCTCTGCGCCACACAAAACACACGCGCCACTGATCATTGATACGAATGCTGTGCTGGCCTTTGCGCCGGCCGCTCAGGGCTTCCAGTCGATTGCCCGGCGGCACCCGTAAAAACTTCAAACTCGCCGCAGCTTCCAGAAGCTCCAGCTTGCGCCGTGCCGGTCCCTGGATCGTTCCAAGGCGCCGGACGCTGTGGCCATTGAAGAGTGCCTCAGTGTCCTTGTCCGCGAAGCTCTTGATCATAGTCTGAAAGACTATACCGGGAAACGATATACGTCAAACGGATAATGCGGAGCGCTCTAGGCTTCTGTCACTGCTCACGTTTGAAGCGATGAATCAAACGGCGGGATTTCTTATCCGGCCGTTTGACGGGCGCCGGACTGGCGAGTGCCGCGAGTTTGCGCAGCTCAGCATGCCGCGCGCGCAGTTCACGGCTCGCCGCGGATTCCGCGTACAACCATTGCGCGTCGGAGGCCGGCCCGCGTTTCACTGCGAGTCCCTGCACCGTAATTTCCCAGCGATCGCCCGCGCGCGTGATCGCCAGCGTGTCGCCCATGTGCAGCGCATGCGCCGGCTTCACGCGCGCGCTATTCACGTGCACTTTGCCGCCGGCGACCGCCGCGGATGCCAGCGCACGCGTCTTGAAAAACCGCGCAGCCCACAACCACTTGTCCAGCCGCACGCTCTCCGCTTGTTCCATGATGACTCCTGATGCGCACGGCATTATCGCCATATCCGCCGACGGTGGCGCACGCACGAAACCGGGCGCTGGTATAATTCGCGGCGTTTCCCTGCTGCCGGAACCGCCGATGGCCCTCTCCCTGCTCGAACACCTCAAAAAACAGATTGCCGGCCTGCACGAGCACGGTCTGTACAAAGCCGAACGCGTCATCAGCAGCCCGCAGCAGGCGGTGATCACGGTCAAAGGCGGCGCAGAAGTCATCAACCTCTGCGCCAACAATTATCTGGGCCTCGCCAACCATCCGGAGTTGATCAAGACTGCGCAGACCGCATTGCTCAAGTACGGCTTCGGCCTGTCCTCGGTGCGTTTCATCTGCGGCACCCAGACGGTGCACAAGGAACTGGAGTCGCGGCTGTCGGCGTTCCTCGGCACCGAAGACACGATCCTTTACTCGTCCTGCTTTGACGCCAATGGCGGCCTGTTCGAAACATTGCTGGACGAACAGGATGCGGTCATCAGCGACGCGCTCAACCATGCCTCGATCATTGACGGAGTGCGCCTTTGCAAGGCCAAGCGCTTCCGCTACAGCAACAATAACATGAGCGATCTGGAAGCGCGGCTCAAGGAAGCCGCAGCCTGCCGCTTCAAGCTCATCGCCACCGACGGCGTGTTCTCGATGGACGGCATCATCGCCAACCTCAAGGGCATCTGCGATCTCGCCGAAAAATACGGGGCGCTGGTGATGGTGGATGACTCGCATGCGGTCGGCTTCATGGGCGAACACGGCCGTGGCAGTCACGAATTCCGCGGAGTCATGGACCGCGTGGACATTCTCACCGGCACGCTCGGCAAGGCGCTGGGCGGCGCCTCGGGCGGCTACACCTCCGGCCGCAAGGAAATCGTCGAATGGCTGCGCCAGCGCTCGCGGCCGTATCTCTTTTCCAACACACTGGCGCCGGTGATTGCCGCCACCTCCATCAAGGTCCTGGACCTGCTGGAACACGGCGATGCGTTGCGCAAAAAATTGCACGACAACAGCACCTATTTCCGCGCCGGAATGCAGCAGCACGGCTTTACGCTCGTCGGTGCCGACCATCCCATTATCCCGGTGATGCTCGGCGATGCGAAACTCGCCAAGACCATGGCGGACGAATTGCTGAAGGAAGGCATTTACGTCATCGGCTTCTCCTTTCCTGTGGTGCCCGAAGGCAAGGCACGCATTCGCGTGCAGGTGTCCGCGGCGCACGAGAAGTCGCATCTCGACAAGGCGATGGCCGCGTTTGCCAAGGTCGGTAAGAAACTCAAGATTATTCATTAAGTTGTAGGAGCGGCCGTCCCTGGCCGCGATAGTCTCGGAATCGCGACGGAGACCGTCGCTCCCACGAGATGGCCGCTACCACAATTTGCTGTTGGACCAACATA
>JAGXAL010000101.1 GCA_018971605.1 Natronospirales bacterium
GTGCAGTTCGGGCAGCGCTTGGCGTTGATATTGATGGTCGAACAGCACTGTGGACATTCCTTGGTAGTGGGCGCAACGACTGCAGGCTTTTTCAGTTTGTTCTGGGCGCCCATCATGGCCTTGATGACGATGAACATGGCAAACGCCACGATGATGAAGGCGATGACCGTGTTGATGAACAGTCCATAATTCAATGTGACCGCGCCAGCTGTGTGCGCTTGCGCGATGGTGGCATAAGGGCCAGCCTGTTTCGCCCCTTCCTTGAGCACCACGAACAGGTTGGAGAAATCCACGTTGCCGAGCGCCATGCCGATGGGCGGCATGATCACATCGTCCACCAACGATTTGACGATGGCGCCGAAGGCCGCGCCGATGACAATGCCGACGGCCATGTCCACGACATTGCCGCGCATCACGAAAGCCTGGAAATCCTTGAGCATGGACATGTGACTCTCCTTTTGATTGGGTTGACAGGCGGACCCCGCTGCCGCGCAATTAACCTACGCGACCCCCGTGCGGCGCGCAAGGATTGTGCGCAAGCTGGTATTCGGCAAGCGGATTTTCCCCTGCGCCCGCGGTCCCGTAAGATACCGCGCATGCCCAAGGCCACTCCGGTTGCCACCCATGCTGCGGCTGCAGCGGGCTGCGGCGTGCTGCTCGCCAACCTCGGCACGCCGGACGCGCCCACGCCCGAGGCACTGCGCTCTTATCTGGCTGAATTCCTCTCCGACCCGGACGTGGTCAAGCTGCCGCGCGTGATTTGGTGGCCGCTGTTGCACGGGGTGATATTGCGCAGGCGGCCCGAAAAATCCGCCGAAGCCTATGCGCGCATCTGGACCCAGGCCGGCTCGCCGCTGCTGGTGCACAGTCTCGCGCTCGCGGCCAGGCTCAAGCTGGAATTGGCCACGCGTCTTGGCAGGGCGCTGCCGCTGGCGCTCGGCATGCGCTATGGCCGGCCCGCGCTTGCCGAGGCGCTCAGCGAACTCAAACGCGCCGGAGTCAGCCGCATCATGGTGCTGGCGCTTTACCCGCAATACTCCGGCGCCACCGCTGGTTCCACGATTGCCGCCGTCACCCGTCTCGCCGACCGGGCAGTGGAGTTCATCCCCGATTACTACGCTCACCCGGGCTATGTCGCGGCTCTCGCGGGCAGCGTGCGGGAATTCTGGAGCACGCACGAGCGTGGCGAGCAACTGCTGATTTCCTTTCACGGCATTCCTCAAGCCATGTCGAGCCGCGGCGACCCCTACCGCTCGCAGTGCGCGCGCACCGCGCGGTATCTGGCTAAACAGTTGCAGCTCGCAGCGGACCAATGGCAACTGGTGTTCCAGTCACGCTTCGGCCGCGCCCGCTGGCTGCAACCCTACACCGAGGACCGGCTGAAACAGCTTGCCGCACAAGGCGTCAGAACCGTCGATGTCATTTGCCCGGGCTTCGCCGCCGATTGCCTGGAAACGCTGGAGGAAATCGCGCTGCGTTACGCCGAATCCTTCCGTGCTGCCGGCGGACGGGAACTGCGCTACATCCCGGCGCTCAATGCGCGCCCCGACCACGTGCACGCGCTTGCGGACCTGGTGATGGCGCAGCTCGAGCCTTCCGCACATTCCTGAACTCGGCGACGCGTGCTAGAGTGCGCGCCACCTCATGGGGATCCGCATGCACCTGGATGCTTCCAATATCGGTTTCACGCTGCTGATCGCGGCCGCGATATTGTTCATCCTGTACCGGCGCTTCCGCCGCATCTTCGGCCGCCAGCGCCTGCGCCCCAAGCGCATGATATTCCGCGTTGTGGTGCTGGCGGTGATTTGCCTGCTGGTGCTGGCCTCCCCGTTCCGCAACCTGGCGAGCGACAGCGCGGCGCTCGGCGGCGCAGTGATTGGCATCGCCCTGGGCTTGTGGGCGCTGGTGCACACCAAATTCGAGACCAGCGCGGACGGGCGTTTCTACACGCCCAACGGTTACATCGGCATGATCGTGGTGGCGCTATTTTTCGGGCGCCTGATTTACCGCTTCATCGTGGTCTATCCGCTGCTGCACCAGGCGGCACAGCAGGCAGCACAGAATCCGCAACTGCAGGCGAACCCGTTTGGTGCATTCCAACACAGCCCGATGACCGTGGGGCTGTATTTCCTGCTGGCGGGCTATTACATCTCCTATTACCTGAGCGTGCTGATCAAAAGCCGCAACACCCAGCCTGCGAAAAACGACAACAAGCCCACGCTCATCACCTGAGCCTGCATGCCGGGCACCGCATCAGGCCGTCGCCTGCCCGATCAGCAGTCCAGCGACCACCAGCGCCAGCACCACGAGCCCAATCACCACGTACAAGCTGTCGCGCATGCGCGCGCTCATGGCCACGCCGGCCAGCAGCCGCGCAATCGGAGTGAGCAACAGCACCACGATGCCGGCAATCAGGAAGGCGCTGGCATGCAGGCCGACGCCGCCCTGCAAAGCGCGCGCGACAATCACGGAAAATTTGCCGCCGGGATTACCCGGCACGTGGGTGCCGCCGGTCGCGAAAAAAATCACCAGACCGATGACGATCAGCAGCAGGCACAGGCTGATGAAGCTGCGCAGCACCAGACGCGCAAGAAACTGGCGCTGCTGCGCGAGATTGCTCACAACGGCAACCCCAGGCCCTTGGCGAGCATCTGCAACGCTACCAGGATCAAGACCACGGTGAACACCTGGCGCAGCGTCCTAACGCGCGCGCCTGCGAGCACGTGTGCGCCGGCGTACGAGCCGACCAGCACGCCCAAGACCACCGCGCCCGCGATCAACGGCGGCGTATCGCCGTGGGTGAGATAAAAGCCGGCACTGGTCGCGGCCGTCATGCCGATCATGAAATTCGAGGTGGCGGTGGACACGCGAAACGGTATCTTCATGAGCCGGTCCATGGCCAGCACCTTGAAGGCGCCCGAGCCGATGCCCAAGAGCGCCGAGAGAAAGCCCGCGCCGATCATCACCGAGAATCCCGGCAACACGCGGGTCACGTGGTAAGGCACCCACTCGCCCTGCTGTTCGTACTTGCTGTTGAGCCGCAGTTTCAACGCGAGCGGCGAGCTTTCCCGCGCGCCGGCCACGTCACTGGGCATGGACTTGAATGACAGGGCGCTGGCGAACGCCAACACCACGCCAAACACGATGAACAACGTGCGCTCGGGCAGCAGATGCGCCGCCCAGGCGCCCGCGAGCGCACCCGAGGATGCCGCCACTTGCAGGAACAGGCCGGCACGCACGTTGTTCATGCCGGTGCCCACGAAACGCGGCGCGGCACCGGTGGAGGTGGCGATCACGCCCAGCAGGCTGACGCCCACCGCTTGCGGGATAGGCAGGTGAAATCCCAGGGTCAGCAACGGCACAATCACCATGCCGCCGCCCAGTCCAGTAATCGAGCCGAGGCCGCCGGCGAGAATGCCGCCGAGCAGGATGATGATCACCATCAAAGACGCGGACATCGGATGGGGGCAGCAGGCCGAAGGTGAAGGGCCGCGATTATAACGTGAGCCGCCGGCGCATCCCGTTCAGCGCGCGGCGCCATGACGGAAGCAGCTCGCCAGATGATCGTCCACCATGCCGGTCGCCTGCATGAATGCGTAACAGATGGTGCTGCCGACGAACTTGAAGCCACGTTTTTTCAGGTCCTTGCTCATGGCATCCGAAATCGCGGTGCGCGCCGGCACCTGCTGCCGGCGCCGCCTGCGGTTGCGGACAGGTTTGCCGTTCACGAAGCGCCAGATGTAGGCATCGAAACTGCCGAATTCCTTTTGCAGTTCGAGAAAAGCACGCGCGTTGCCGATGGCGGCCCGGATCTTCAAACGATTGCGCACAATGCCGGGATTCTTGAGCAGCCGGGCGACATCAGCGGCCCTGAAGCGCGCCACTTTCTTCGGATCGAAGCCGGCGAAGGCTTTGCGATAGTTCTCGCGCTTGTGCAGGATCGTGGCCCAGCTCAAGCCCGCCTGTGCGCCTTCCAGAATCAGGAACTCGAACCAGCGTTTCTCATCGTGCACCGGCACGCCCCACTCCCGATCGTGATAAGCGATATATGTCGGGTCACCCGCCATCCCCGCCCAGGGACAGCGATGGCGCTGCTTACGGCTCGGCATCAGGGATAAGCTGGCGGCCGGTCGCCGGGTTGGGCACTCTTGTACCAGCGCTCAAATTCGGCAGCTCGGGCATGGCCTTCGGGCGGCGCCCACGGCGCGAAGTCCTGCTCCGGTGTCGGCAGATAGGGGCCGGCCTTGCACTCGAGCACCACGGTGGAGGCCACGAGCGTCGCCACGGCGTGCCAGGTGCCTGCAGAAGTTTCCACGCCGTAGGTATGGCCGCCGGCCGACAACAGGGTGCGCGTCAGCAGCTTGCCGGCAGCATCGAAGGTCAGCACCAGCATCTCGCCGCACACGATCAGCAGTAATTCCCACTTGTCCGGATGGCGATGCGGGCGGATGTAGGTGCCCGGCTCCATCGCCATGCACATGCGATGGATGGGTTCCGAATGCGACGCGTGCAGATTGTAGTGGGTGCGCAGGCGCGGCGAAGCCACTGCCTTAGCATGCAGTTCGGCGACCAGATCCCGGTCGATGAAGCGCAGCTTGCCGGCGGTCACGCGTAACGACTAAGCGCTTTTGCGCAGCTTCAAGCTGCGTTTCTTCAAATGCACCAGCAGGATTGAAATCGCCGCCGGCGTGATCCCTGGGATGCGCGCCGCCTGGCCCAGCGTCTCTGGCCGGACCTGGCTGAGTTTCTGGCGCACTTCGTTGGACAGGCCGTGCACCGCGTTGAAATCGAAATCCACCGGCAAAGACGTTTGCTCCTGTCGCCGGGAACGCGCCACTTCCGCTTGCTGGCGCTCGATGTAGCCGGCGTAGCGCACCGAGATTTCCACCTGTTCGGCCACCTCGGCCATGACGTTGACATCGCCGACGCATTCCAGCGCGACCAGTTTCCGGTAATTCACTTCCGGCCGGCGCAGCAGCTCCAGCGCGCGGGTCTCTTTCGCGAGCGGTGCGCTGAAAAGTGCTGTCGCCTGCTCGTCAGGAACGTCGTCCGGCTTGACCACGATCCCATGCAGGCGCGCGGTTTCGCGTTCGATGGCCTCGCGTTTTGCCGAGAACCTGGCCCAGCGTTGCTCGTCCACCAAACCCAGCCGGCGGCCGATTTCGGTCAGGCGCAGGTCGGCGTTGTCCTCGCGCAGCATCAGGCGATGCTCGGCGCGGCTGGTGAACATGCGGTAGGGCTCGGGCGCGCCGCGGGTAATCAGGTCGTCCACCAGCACGCCGAGATAGGCAAGTTCCCGCCCCGGCCACCAGGGTTCCTGCTCTTTCACCTGCAACGCGGCATTGAGGCCGGCGAGCAGACCTTGCGCGGCCGCTTCCTCGTAGCCGGTGGTGCCGTTGATTTGGCCGGCGAAAAACAGGCCAGGTATGAATTTGGTTTCCAGCGTGTGCTTGAGGTCGCGCGGATCGAAGTAGTCGTACTCGATGGCATAGCCGGGCCGGGTGAGGTGCACGCTCTCGAAGCCCGCGATGGAACGCACCAGTGCGTACTGCACGTCGAAGGGCAGACTGGTGGAGATGCCGTTCGGATAGACCTCGTGGGTATCGAGGCCTTCCGGCTCGATGAAGATCTGGTGGCACTCCTTGTCGGCAAAACGCATCACCTTGTCTTCCACCGACGGACAGTAGCGCGGACCGACGCCTTCGATCACGCCGGTGTACATGGGCGAACGGTCGAGCCCGCTCTTGATGATTTCATGGGTGCGGACGTTGGTGTGCGTGATGTGGCAAACCACTTGGCGCGGATGCTCGGCGCGCGAACCCATGAAGGAGAATACCGGCGTGGGTTCATCGCCCGCCTGCACCGCGAGTCCTTCGTAGTTGATGCTGCGCCCGTCAATGCGCGGCGGCGTTCCGGTCTTGAGGCGTCCGACGCGGAACGGCAACTCGCGCAAACGCTTCGCCAGGCGGTTGGCGGGCGGGTCTCCGGCGCGGCCGCCTTCGTAATTGGACAGGCCGACGTGAATGCGTCCGCCGAGGAAGGTGCCGACCGTGAGCACTACGGCAGGCGCAAAAAAGCGCAGGCCCATCTGTGTGACCACGCCCGTGACGCGCTCGCCTTCGACGATCAGGTCGTCGCAGGCTTGCTGAAACAGCACGAGGTTCGGCTGATTCTCGATGAGGCTGCGGATCGCCTGCTTGTAGAGCACGCGATCCGCCTG
>JAGXAL010000102.1 GCA_018971605.1 Natronospirales bacterium
GGCGTCCAGAAGATGCCGGGTGCGATGGTCATGACGCGGATGCCGAAGCGCGCAAACTCGCGTGCGATGGGCAGAGTCATGCCGACCACGCCGCCCTTGGAGGCGGAATAAGCTGCCTGACCGATCTGGCCCTCGAACGCCGCCACCGACGCGGTATTCACAATCACACCGCGCTCGCCTTCAGCGTTGGGCGTGTTGTGCTGCATGGCGTTCGCGGCAGCCTTGATGAGATTGAAGCTGCCGATCAGGTTCACGTGGATGGTCTTGGCGAAGAAATCGGCAGCCATGGGGCCTTCCCGGCCGAGCGTGCGGCCCGCGCCAAGGATACCGGCGCAGTTGACCGCGAGTTGCAGGCTGCCGAAAGCGGTTTTAGCCTTGTCCACTGCGGCGTTGACTTCCTTTTCCGAGGACACGTCGGTCTTGATGAACAGCGCGTTCGCACCGAGCTTCTTCGCGGCTTCCGCGCCGTGTTGCTCGTTCACATCCAGCATAGCGACATTACCGCCTGCCTTGACGATGCGCTCGCAGGTGGCGAGCCCCAGACCGGAAACTCCGCCAGAAACGATGGCGTGGATTTTTTGGAAATTCATTGATTTGGTCCGTAGTTCAGTAAAAACACTATTTTACGCGAAAGCATCTTTGCGACCGGTGTTGACATTCACGCGCTTGATGTATGCCTGACCTTATGCGTAAAGCGCCATTCACCGAGAATCACCGCGAGCACCACTAGTGCACCGCCGATGAGACCGCGCGTTCCCAGAGTCTCGTGCAACCACAGCCAGGCAAACAGCGCTGCAAACACCGGTTCCATGGCGTAAATCACCGCGGCTTTTTCCGCGGATACGCGCCGCTGGCCTACGGCCTGCAGGAACAGCATGCCGGCACTGGCCACCACGCCGAGATAGATCAATGACAGCGCTACGGATCGGCTGTGCGCGACCAGCGCCGCGAGCGCCTCTGCTTGTGGGTGTGTGATCAACAACCAGATAACCCCGATCACCGCCATGACGACGATCTGGGTGGCTGCCAGCGTGCGTGAATCGTGCGCATGGATCCGTCGCGACAACAGAATTACATAGATTGCATAACTCAGAGCGCAGGCGATGGTGAGGCTGTCGCCTATCCAGTTGGCGCCACCTTCCCAAGACATCAGGCCGACACCAGCGCAAGCGAGCATGGCGGCAGCGACAATCTGGAAGCTCAGTCGGCTGCCAAACAGCAAACCCAGGAACGGCACCATGAGCACATTGGTGCTGGTGAGAAAAGCGCTGCGGTTCGCTGAGATGTATTCCATCCCGACGGCTTGCGTGACGTAGGAGGCGAGCGCCACCACGCCGAGCACGGCGCCGTCGCGCCACGCTGTGCGTGACGCCTTGATGGCGAACGGCAGCATGCAGATACCGGCAATCAGAAAGCGCAGTTCGGTGATTTCGGCGCCGTTTAGATGCGCAATCGCAACGCGGATCACAGGGAATGTGGTGCCCCAGATCAGCGTCACGAACAGCAACAACAGCGTGCCGAGATTCACGAGCGTTTCCGTTTTTTTCCGGGTCAGAGGAGGCTGGGATTCTACAACAAGGATGCGGGCAGTCTGTTGTTGCGCGGGAATGTGGTTGGTGCAGGTTACGGCGGGTGTTTCGGATCCAACATCACGGATTGCCAAGACAACTAGCCTGGTGATTGCAATAGACGCACGAATTCGCCGAGTTCCTCGGTATTCAGATCGGACACCACCCAGAAATTCATGCCAGTGGCGGTCCAGTGGATCACGTTGTAACCGTCGTGGCTGCCACTGCCAGCGGGCAGCGAGGGGGGGGTTGCGGCTGGCCAGACGAACACGTTGATGGTATGTAGCCGGCGCTTGTAAACGAGTGCGGCCACCGGCCGGCCATCGAGGTAATCAAGCCGACCGCCCATCAGCGGGAAGCCCTGCGCGGCGAGATCTTTCACCGGCGGTGAAAAATCCAGCTTGCCATCGAACCAGGGCTTGACCGTGTGTTGATCGGAAGACAGCACGTCGGTCAGGTGATTCGCCATGAGCGAGCGCACGTTGGCGGCGACAGCTTCGTTCACGAGTGCTTTGCTTGAGGTACTCGATGGTACTCCGCGCAGCAGCACCCCAATGACGATGCCCACCGCCAAAATGACAACCGCCGCCGCCGCATTCCAAGAAAACCAATGCGATACCATGCGTGACTCAGTGCGTACAGCCTTTTTCAGGTTACGGCTAATGCGTCGGCGCAGCGCGTTGTCGGCAGGGTAGTAAAGCTCCGGCGCTGTTAGTGCCTTGCGCAAGCTTTGCTGATTTTCGATTTGTTGCCGGCAGCTTGGGCAATCGTCCAGGTGCTTTTCGAATTCCAGGCTGCGCGCTGCGTCGAGTTCGCCGTCAAACCACGGGTGCAGCAAGGCGTGCAATTCTTCGCGGTTCATGGTTGCACTCCCGCGATCCGCTGCCGCAACAGGCGCTCGAGTTGCTGGCGTGCGCGCGCGAGCCGCGACATCACCGTGCCCATGGGAATGTTCATGATGGCGGCGATCTCCTTATAAGAACAATCCTCCAGTTCGCGCAGCGTCAATACTTCGCGGAAGTCATCCGGCAATGTAGCCAGCGTCTCGCGCAGCAGGCGTGCATCCAGATCTTGCTGATGCAGCTCCGGCGGGGTGGGGCGGTCGTCTGCAATTTCCACGGCTTCCTCCTCCACCGAGAAAGACTGCTCCAGCCGGTGGTTTTGTTCCCGCCAAGAGTAGAAGGTGTTGCGTACGATTTGTAGCAGCCAAGGGCGTGCTTCGCTGCCGCGAAAGCCGTCAAAGAAGCGGAACGCTCGCAGCATTGCTTCCTGGGTTACGTCCTCGGCATCCGGTGCGCTTTTCGTTAGCCAACGCGCAAGGTTGTGGGCCGCATCTAGGTGCGGCAACACGGTTTGCTCGAAGCGCCTGAGCTTGTCCGGATTATCCAAGCGCCCATCCTCAGGATGCGGGGCATCCAACCAAAGACCGTCCCAGCCGATTTTTTATTCCCGCGGCCGCCCGCGGGAATATCCGCACTCAACCGCCGGTAAGGGAGACGAATGCCGGCACTGCCGGCGCAGTACACCATAGAGGATAACCGCATGAAAGACCAAGATGGGCAGCCGGAGACGCAGGCAGGCATGGACCGGCGCAAGTTCCTGAAATGCATGGCATGGGCGGGCGGCGGCGTACTCTGGGTGATGCAGGGCGGGGTGTTACGCGCGCAGACCCTGAGTGTAGGTGACACGGCTGCGGCGGTGGCTGACAGCACATTCAGCTTTGTGCAAATCAGTGATTCGCACATCGGATTTCATCAGGCGCCTAATCCCGACGTGACCGCGACCTTGCGCGAAGCCATCGCCAAGGTCAACGCACTGTCGGTCGCGCCGGCTTTTGTGGTGCATACCGGCGACCTCACGCATCTTGCCAAGCCGGAACAGTTCGACACCGTGGCACAAGTAACGCGTGGGTTCAAGACCGAGCACACGTTCTTTGTGCCCGGCGAACACGACGCGCTGGGCGACAACGGCACACAGTATTTCAGCCGTTTTGGCAAAGGCAGTTCCGGTCAGGGCTGGTACAGCTTCGATTACCGTGGCGCGCACTTCATCGGCCTTATCAATGTGCTCGATTTCAGGCCCGGTGGTCTTGGCCGACTTGGTCATGAGCAACTGGAATGGCTGGAGAAAGATGTAAAAGGCTTGTCGAGCAGCACACCCATCGTGGTGCTGGCGCATATGCCGCTGTGGACCATGTACGAGAAATGGGGTTGGGGCACGGAAGACAGCGCGCAGGCGCTTGCCTATTTGCGACGTTTCGGATCCGTGACCGTGTTGAACGGCCACATCCATCAAATTCAGCACAAGGTAGAAGGCTCGATCCGCTTTTATACGGCACGCTCTACGGCGTATCCGATTCCCGAAGCTGGCACCGTTCCGGCGCCGGGGCCAGACGCGAGTGTCACTGCCGATCGCTTGCACAGCCTGATCGGTGTGCGTGACGTGCGCTATGTAAAAGTGGACAGTCCATTGGCAATCACCGACAGCGCGCTGAATTGATTCACCGGTGACATTACTCTACTGACGAGGAAATCCTGATGAAACGTCCAACGCTGCAAATCATTCTGAGCTTGATACTGGTACCCGCAGCGCTTGTCGTATTCAGAGCAGCGGCAGCTAATTCACCGGCGCGTGCAATCACCGCGCCTTTACAAGCGGCCACTGTCAGCATCAGCAACTTCAGCTTCCAGCCGGCGGTGCTGACGCTAAAAGCGGGTGCGCGCGTGACCTGGACCAATCACGACACCACGCCGCACACCGTGACTAGCAGCGACAAGCGTTTCACATCGTCCGGTGGGCTGGATACCGGCGATCAATACTCGATTGTGTTCGACAAGCCGGGTGCGTACGAGTATTTTTGCTCGCTGCACCCGATGATGGTAGGCAAAGTGATTGTGCAGCCCAGTAACTGATTACGGCGGCGATATCGCAGGCGCTATTTGTTAGCCTGATTGGCAACTGCTTTGGTAGCCGCTGCGACTTTTGCCTGGTCACCAAGATAGTAGCTTTTGATGGGTTTGAACTGGTGGTCGAATTCGTAAACCAGCGGAACACCGGTAGGAATGTTGAGCGTCACGATGTCCGCGTCGTTGATTTTGTCCAGGTGCTTGACCAGCGCACGCAACGAGTTTCCATGGGCAGCGATGATGATGCGTTTGCCGTTGTGCATCGCCGGCAGGATGGTCTGCTCGTAGTAGGGCACGAAACGCGCGATCGTATCGGCCAATGATTCCGTGGAGGGACGCTCAGCAGGTTTGAGGCTGCTGTAACGCGGGTCGAAATTGGGGTGGCGCGCGTCGTTCTCGGCCAGTGCCGGCGGACGCACGTCGTAGCTGCGCCGCCAGAGCTTGACCTGTTCTTCGCCATACTTCTGTGTCATCTCCGATTTGTTCAATCCCTGCAGCGCACCGTAGTGGCGTTCGTTCAGCCGCCAGTTCTTTTCTACCGGGATCCACATCAGGTCCATATCGTCCAGCACGGCCCAGAGCGTGCGCACGGCGCGCTTGAGTACCGAGGTGTAGGCAAGATCGAAACTGAATCCAGCTTTCTTCAACAGGCGCGCGGCCTCACGCGCTTCAGCCACGCCTTCCGGTGCCAGATCCACGTCGGTCCAGCCGGTAAAGCGGTTTTCTTTGTTCCACTGACTCAGGCCGTGGCGGAGCAGTACGAGTTTATTCATGGGCTGCGTACATCAATCACGTGTTATGGGTGGTTTGCAGTTTCTGTTCTTGCTCGAAGCGCTCCATGGCAAGCAGGATCAGGCGATCAATGAGTTGGGTATAGGAAATGCCGGATAAACCCCAGAGCCGCGGATACATGCTGATCTTGGTAAAGCCTGGGATGGTGTTGATTTCGTTCACCAGCAGCGTGCCGTCGGCTTTCAGGAAGAAATCCACGCGTCCCATTCCCTCGCAGTTGAGCGTCTTGAAGGTGCGGACCGCGAGTTCCTGCACGCGCTTGACGGTCTCCGCCGGAAGTTTTGCCGGCGCTTCCAGGCGCGCGCCGTTTTCGTCCACGTACTTCGCGTCGTAGTCGTAGAATTCGTGAGTGGGGATAATTTCGCCCGGCACCGAGGCGATGGGGTCGTCGTTGCCAAGCACGGCGCATTCGATCTCGCGCCCCTGGATGGCTTCCTCGATCAGAATCTTGCTGTCATAGCGGAAAGCGTCCGCAACGGCTTTATCGAAGCCGGTTTTGTCTTTGGCCTTGCTGATGCCGACCGAAGATCCCAAATTCGCGGGTTTCACGAACACCGGTACTCCCAGCTCGCGCGTGACTCGTCCAAAATCAACAATCTCGCTGCGCCGGAACACCAAGAATTTGGGGATCGGAATACCAGCCTCGCGCAGCAGGC
>JAGXAL010000103.1 GCA_018971605.1 Natronospirales bacterium
ACTGGCTGAATCAATCTTCCAACGACGTCGGCCTCGGGCTGCTGGTCAATGCTACCGCCTGGCTGGCGGCCGGCCTGAGCTACAGCCACAACAACGTGACCGGGAATACCGCGAAGCTGAGCCTGCGCTTTTATTTCTGAGCTGTGCCGGAACTTTCGTGATACTTTGGAACCCTAAGCACCAGTTTCAGGAGTGCTTCCCCCAGGGATTCGATTCCGCCAAGCCGGCGGCGGCCGACGCGGACGGGAACATGTGCCCTTTCCACCTGGAGTAGTCCCATGAAAACCTTGCGTTTTATCCCGAGCCTGTCAGTTCTGCTTGCCATGCTCACCTGCATGGCGGTTCCGGCTTTTGCCAAACCCTCAGCCACGCCCGCCGGCACCGCCGATGTTTTTGCCAATCTGCAATTCCGCAATCTGGGTCCGGCAGTGGCCGGCGGCCGGGTAACCTCGGTGGTCGGCATTCCCGGCAATCCCGGGATTTACTACGCAGGCGCCGCGGGTGGCGGAGTGTGGAAAACCACCGACGGGGGCTATCACTGGAACGCGATCTTCAGCAAGCAACCCACCAGTTCCATCAGCGACGTGGTGCCGGACCCCTCCAACCCGGGCATCCTGTGGGTGGCGACCGGCGAGGTCAACATCCGCAACGACGTGCTCGATGGCGCTGGACTGTACCGCTCGACGGACGCCGGCAAGACCTGGCAGCTAATGGGTTTCAAAGACGCAGGCAACATCTCCAAAGTGGTGGTGGACCCGCACAACAGCGACAACGTGTGGGTCGCGGTCCTGGGCCACGTGTGGGGATCGAACCCCG
Organism: Natronospirales bacterium; assembly: GCA_018971605.1. Taxonomy (GTDB): domain Bacteria; phylum Pseudomonadota; class Gammaproteobacteria; order Natronospirales; family REEB76; genus REEB76. The sequence continues at coordinate 817 of JAGXAL010000103.1, forward strand.
AGCGTGGCGTATTTAAGAGCAGCGACGGCGGCAAGACCTGGAAAAAGGTGCTGTACGTGAACGACCACACCGGCGCCATTGACCTTGCCATGGATGGCAGCAACCCGCAGGTACTGTTCGCCGCAATGTGGCAGGCGCAGCGCTATCCGTGGAAGATGGATGAAGGCGGGCCGGACAGCGGCCTGTGGCGTTCTACCGATGGCGGCGACACCTGGATCAAGCTCACCGACGGCATCCCCAAATCGCCGCTCGGGCGCATTTCAGTGGCGGTCGCGCCCAGCAATCCCGAGCGCGTGTATGCCCTCATCGAAACCCAGCGCGGTAACGGCTTGCTGTTCACTTCTGCCGACTTGGGCGATCACTGGCAGCAGGTCAGCGACAACTACGCAATCGACGTACGGCCGTTTTACTTCTCGCAAGTCTATGTGGCTCCACACGACGAGAACAAACTTTATTTCGCCTCATTTGAACTCATGAAATCCGACGACGGCGGACACACGGCCCACGCGATCGACTCCGGCGTGCACGTGGACCATCACGCCTTCTGGCAGGACCCGACCAATCCCCAGCGCATGATCCAGGGCAATGACGGCGGCGTGTATCTGAGCCATGACGGCGGAGCCAACTGGCGCTTCGCCAACACCCTTCCCATTGAGCAGTTCTATCAGGTCGCGGCCGACAGTAAGCAGCCCTATAATCTCTGCGGCGGCCTGCAGGACAACAACGGCTGGTGCGGCCCGTCCACCCCCAACCCCTTCGAAGACAATTCCAACGACTGGTTCACGGTAGTCGGCGGCGACGGCCAGTACGTAGTGCCGGCGCCTGCGGATCCCGATATCGTGTACGCGGACTCCCAGGGCGGCGACATCGTGCGTTACAACATCGCCCAAAAAAGCGGGATCGGCATCAAGCCGTACAACGCGCTCACCAGCCTCGAACTCAAAGACCACAAGTACCGCTTCAATTGGACGTCGCCCATTGCGGTATCCGCCAGCGATGCCAAAACCGTGTATCTCGGCGGCAACGTGGTGTTCAAATCCACCGACGGCGGCCAGCACTGGAACATCATCAGCCCAGACCTGACGCGCAACGACAAATCCAAACAGCTGTACTCCGGCGGCCCGGTGAACTACGACATTACCGGCGCGGAAACCTACGACACGCTGCTGGCGCTGGAGCTTGCGCCCGGCGATCCAAACGTTATCTGGGCGGGCAGCGACGACGGGCTGGTGCAAGTCACACGCGATTCTGGTCAACACTGGAGCAATGTCACGCCTTCGGGCGCGCCCCAATGGGGGCGGGTCTTCAAGATCGGCGCCTCGTCATTTGACGCGGGCAGCGCTTACGTGGCCTTCGACAACCACGAAATGGATGATCGCAAGCCCTATGTGTACGCGACCGACAACTATGGCCAATCTTGGCGCAGCATCACCAAGGGCCTGCCCGACGAGTCGGTGCTGGTGGTACGCGAAGACCCCAACCAAAAGGACTTCCTGGTGCTCGGGAACATGACGGGATTGTGGTACTCGCGTGACAATGGCAGCCACTGGCAGCAATTCTATTCGGACTTCCCCACCGCCCCGGTCTTCGACGTCAAGTTTGTGCACCATGCGCTCGTGGTAGCCACGCATGGCCGGGGATTATTCGTACTGGACAACCTGCGCCCGTTTGAGGAAATGAACAACCAGGTTGCAGAGCAAAGTTTCCACCTGTTTACGCCTGCAGCGGGCACCGAATACACCTTCTCCACAGGTCACATGCCTGAACCCGCGTTGATCGACTATTACCTGAAAGACGCACCCAAGGCGACGCCAGCCGAAGCCGTGCGCCACCAGACGCCGGTCAAAATCGTGGTCAGCAATTCCGCCGGACAGGTCATCGCCACCGATTACGGCCCGGCCAAGGCCGGAATCAACCAATTCGCCTGGAACATGACCTACACGCCGGCCGTGCAGCTGGATTTCGCGCATCCCACCGGGTTCTTCGCGCGCTTCGGCGCACGCGGTCCGGCAGTGCTACCCGGTACTTACCAGGTGGCGGTCACGGCCGAGGGCCAGACGCAAAACACGACGGTTAGCGTGCGCGGCGACCCCAATCTGCCGATCACGGCGGACGTCGCGCGTGCCAACCTGGAGTTCAGCCTGAAGGCTCGCAACATGCAGAGCGCCCTTAATGAAATGCTGAACCGCATCACCGCGATGCAGGGCAGCTTGAGTGCCTTCGAGAAAACCGTCACTGCGAATCCCAGCGCGGAGCCGCAGCTCCTGACGCTCGCGAAGCAGGCACGCGCGCTCAACACCAAGCTCGGCACACTCAAGGACAGCGTCTACAACCCGCAGGTCCAGCGCGATGTCCCCGAGGACTCCCTGCACTTCCCGGCACGCCTGAATGACGACCTGCGCAGTCTCGGCGGCTTCGGTACCAATCCGAGCACTCCGCCGGATGCCTCGGCCGTTGCCAACGCCGCTGCCGCCGCTGCCGAGCTCGACAGCAAGCTGGCCGAGTTCAACCGCCTGCTGGCGAGCGACGTGGCAAGCTACAACAAGGCGGCATTCGCCGCCGGCGCGCCCACCGTGATGAGCGGCCAGGCAATCTCGGTCAAACCCGTGCAGATGTGACTTCGGCAATTGCACGATCGCCTCTCGGGGAGGGCTCTGCCCTCCCCGATTTTCTGCGAGGTACCTCGCAATCCTGATTTCGGGCTTTGCTGGTTCAACGGCCCGGCAATTTTCAATTGACTGCAAACAAGATCAAGCCCAGTCCTTCTGGTGGCCATTTGTAAGTTTGGAGAACCCTGATGCAAATTTCCCGTCTGTCCTACGGCTGCTGCGTCACGCTTGCCCTGTTGATGCTGGCAGCGCTGCCCGCCTACTCCCAAACCGGGACCAATGCCAAAACCGTTCCTGCGGATCCTTTCCACAATCTTGAATTTCGCAATCTCGGTCCGGCGGTGGCCGGTGGCCGGGTGACTTCAGTGGTCGGCATTCCCGGCAATCCCAGGATTTACTACGTGGGCGCAGCCGGTGGCGGCGTGTGGAAAACCACCGACGGCGGCCTGCATTGGCAGGCGATTTTCACCAAACAGGCGACAGCTTCCATCAGCAACATCGCTTTGGCTCCGTCCAATCCCAACCTGGTATGGGTGGCGACCGGTGAAGTGAACATCCGCAATGACGTGCTGGATGGCGCCGGCCTGTATCTGTCCACCGACGCCGGCAAGACCTGGAAACTCATGGGTTTCAAGGATGCCGGCCAGATCGCCAAGGTGGTCGTGGACCCGCACAACAGCGACACCGTGTGGGTGGCGGTGCTGGGTCACGCCTGGGGCCCGAATCCCGAGCGCGGCGTGTTCAAGAGCACCGACGGTGGCCAAACCTGGAAGAAAGTGCTGTTCGTCAACGACCACACTGGCGCCATTGACCTGACCATGGACGGCAACAATCCACAGGTGCTATTCGCCGCGATGTGGCAGGCACAACGCTATCCGTGGAAACTGGATGACGGCGGACCGGACAGCGGCTTGTGGCGTTCGACCGACGGCGGTGACACCTGGACCAAACTCACGACCGACCTGCCCAAGCCACCCATCGGGCGCATTTCCATCACCGCCGCTCCCAGCGATCCCGAGCATTTGTATGCACTCATTGAAACCAGACGGGGCAACGGTTTGCTGTTCACCTCCACCGATCTTGGCGACCACTGGCAACAGGTGAGCGAAGACTACAACCTGGATGTGCGTCCGTTTTATTTCTCGCATGTGTACGTGGCGCCGAATGACCAGAACAAACTGTACTTCACCTCGTTCTTCCTCATGGAATCCGACGATGGCGGCCACAGCGCGCGGCCGATTGATTTGGGCATGCATCCCGACCATCACACTTTCTGGCAGGATCCCAGCAATCCCGAGCGCATGATTCAGGGCAATGATGGCGGCGTGTACCTGAGCCTGGATGGCGGTAAGAGTTGGCGTTTCCTCGACGGCATGCCCATCGAGCAGTTCTACCAGGTCGCGGCGGACAGCAAGACGCCTTATAACCTGTGCGGCGGCCTGCAGGACAACAGCGGCTGGTGCGGCCCCTCCTCATCGCTCTCCGACAACGTGGTGAGCGGCAATGACTGGTACACCGTAGTCGGCGGCGACGGCGAATACATCGTGCCGGCGCCCAGCAATCCAGACATCATCTACGGCAACGCACAAGACGGCGCCATCACGCGCTACGACCTGCGCAGCCATCTGTCACCCAGCATCATGCCGTACTTCCACGGCCCGGGCGGCATCAACAACCTGGAAACCAAAGACCAGAAATACCGTTTCAACTGGACTTCGCCCATTGCGGTCTCGTCGACGGAGGTCAATACCGTCTACATGGGTGGCAATGTGCTGTTCAAATCCACCGACGGAGGCGCGCACTGGACGGCCATCAGCCCAGACCTGACGCGTGATGACAAGAGCAAGCAGCTGAATTCCGGCGGTCCGGTGAATCACGATCTCTCTGGTGCCGAAACCTACGACACCATTCTGTCGCTCACGCTGGCGTCCACCGACCAGAACGTCATCTGGGCTGGCACTGACGACGGCTTGGTGCAGGTCACGCGTGATGGCGGCCAACACTGGAGCAACGTCACGCCCTCGGGCGCGCCGCATTGGGGCCGCGTGTACCAGATCGGCGTCTCGCCCTTCGATGCCGGCACCGCCTATGTGGCCTTCGACAACCACGAGATGGACGATACCAAGCCTTACGTCTATGCAACCGACAATTACGGCAAGTCCTGGCATTCCATCGCCAAGGGCCTGCCGGATCAATCGGTGTTGGTGGTGCGCGAAGACCCGAACATGAAAGGCTTTCTGGTGCTCGGCAACATGACCGGGTTGTGGTACTCGCGCGATGACGGCGGCCATTGGCAGCCATTGAAGGCCGGCTTCCCGACTGCCGCGGTGTTTGATCTCAAGTTCGTACAGCACGCGCTTGCCGTCGCCACCCACGGCCGCGGTCTGTTCGTGCTGGACAATCTGCGGCCCATCGAGGAAATGAACGACGACGTCGCCAAACAGGCGTTGCATCTATTTA
>JAGXAL010000104.1 GCA_018971605.1 Natronospirales bacterium
GATCGCGGGCGCATGCGCGGTTTCCAGTTGTGGATCAATCTGCCGGCGGCCGAAAAGATGAAGCCGGCCCATTACCGCGACATTCCCGCTGAGCAAATCCTGACCGCAAAGTTGCCGGAAGGCGGTGAAGTCAAGGTGATTGCCGGAACTACCACGGTTGGAGGGCAGCGTATTGAAGGGCCGATCAACTCGGCGAGCTCCAAGCTTTCGACCGACCCCTTGTACCTCGACGTGAGGCTGGATTCCGGCGCACGCTTCGAACAGCCGATCACGGCCGGCTACAACGCCTTCATCTATATATATGAGGGCGGGGCCTCGGTCGGCGACAAGGCGGACAAGCTCGCAACCCATGCCGCAGCCATCTTCAGCACCGAAGGTGACGCCGTGCTAATACAGGCGGGTACTCAAGGCGCGCGCTTTCTGCTGCTGGCTGGAAAGCCGATACGCGAGCCGATGGTCCAGTATGGCCCTTTCGTTATGAACACGCACCAGGAAATCGAGCAGGCGATTCGCGATTATCAGTCGGGCCAATTTGTCGCAGGTTGAAAAGCTTGGAATGGGGTTAGAGCGAATATCCCGTGAACATCGACGACGAACTTAATCCCGGATGCCGATATTCGCTCTGGACCCATTTCAACGAACCGGCAATGGCACGTTACAGACGTCGATCTTGCCGGCCCGGTAGTGGAACCACGGTTCGCTGCGGTTGCGCCGTGCTTCGATCAGCGCAGTAAAGATTGGGGTGTCGGTTCGCAACACCTCGAGATGCATGCGTTCAGACGGCGGCAGGTCCGAAGCCAGCCGCACGCGCAGGATTTGTGTATCGTGCGCGGGATTCCGGTAAAAACCCAGCGGTCCATTCCCGCGCGGCAACGCGGAAAGATATTGCATGCCTTGCACGACGCGTCCGACCAGCGCGATGTTGCGGTCGAGATGGCGCGGTGCTTGACCGATCACGGCGTAGAGTTCGGTACCGGGACCGGAATCTGGCGCGTTGTCACGGCCCGCACCAACCATGCCATAGCAATGCACCAGCCAGGTCTTGCCGCTCGCCGGATCGCGCGCCACCGGAAAACCGTCGCTGAAGCCGACTTGCGGCGCGTACACGTCGCCGTCGGGCAGGCGGGTGAAGGGCAAAGCGGGCGTGATGTCGCGCTCGAATTCCGGTGGCAGTATCGCCTTGGCCTTGCCGAGTGACCGCGGCGGATGGCTCGGGTGCTGCGTCTCGGCCGCCGGGTCGCCCCATTGCGTCACATAGTCGTCCTGCACCCGCAGGATCGCGAGCCCGTCCCAGTAGTGTTCATGCGCGAGCATGCGGATGTTCGCGACATGCAGCGGTGCGTACGCCGGATCAAGTTCAATGACGACGCGGCCTTGCGGCAGGTCCATGTAAAGCGTCTCGTTCGGGTTCAGTGGACGCCAATCCGAAGGTTTGGATGCCTTCAGGATCTGTTCCATGGTTGAAGCAGATAGAGCGGCCAGGTTTTCGGCGGCGGAAGCCACACATGCTGCAGCCAGCAGTGTAGCGAGCGCGATCGCGGACAACATGGATCGGATCACGGGTGGTCCTCCTGCAACGGTTGGATTTACGGCACGTCGGTACAGATCAGCCTGCACAAAACTCTTCAGGAATCCTAGCTCCGGACCGCAATGATCCCGCTCAAATAATCCTGGGTACCATCGATACGTTCCAGATGCGGATGCTGCAGGCCATCATGATAATCCACCGCGACGTTGCGGTACTCGTCCTGATTCTTGAGCAGCAGCTCGATGGGTGCGGTTTGGCCTTTGGCGGCGATGATGGCGTCTTTCAGGATTTCCGGCTTGTAGGCGTGGCCGTTGACGGCGACCAGGGTACTGCCGGATGACACGCCAGCCTTGAACGCCGGGCCGTCCCAGCGCACGTCGCTGACGCGGTTGTCGCGTTCTTCGAGCCGCAAGCCGATGGAAAACGCGAAGTTTGCGAGCTTGCGGCTGTTCTGGGCATTTTTTTCGAACTCGCTTTCCTTGTCGGTGTAAACCAGCCGCCAGCCGCAGGTCTCGATGCCCTGGAGCGGCGGCGCATGGGCATCGAGCCGCGAGCGCAGAAATTTTTCCCAATCGAATGGCAGCACAGTGTTGAGCGTACTGATGATGTTCTCGAACACATAGGTTTCAGTGACGAAGCTGCCATCGTTCACGCCGAAGAAGGCGCGCGCGAAATCATCCAGTGATTTCGCGCCCTTGCTGAGTGCGCGGATTTTGGCGTCGGCTTCGAGCCACATGAGCTGGCCGGCACTGTAGTACTCCTCGCTCATCTGCCAGCTGCGATACGGCAGCGCCGCACGCTGCGCGATGCTCGGATCGTTGGTGGTGTCCTGAATGCTGCGCCAGCCGAAACCCGGGCGGTTGCGGTCATAGCCGGCGATGACCAGCGCCAGCGCATCGCGGAATTGTTCGGGCAACCACAGCCCGGCGCGCGCCGTCAGCACGAAACCCCAGTACTGCGTCTGGCCTTCGTACAGCCACAGCAGCGAATCGCCCATGGGCACGTTGAAATTCGGCGTCCACAGGTCCGCGGGCCGGCGGAACTTGCCGTTCCAGGAATGCGTGTATTCATGCGGCAGCAGATCGCGCTCCGGCGCCTGCTTGTCCCATTCGGTGAAGTAGGCAGCCTGCGTGCCGTTTTCGCTGGACTGATGATGCTCCACGCCCTTGCGGCCGAGCTGGTCGGACAGCGACAGCAGGAAATCGTAGTGCTGATAATGCTGCGAACCAAAGAGACGCGTGGCCTGCGTGACCAGCGCCTGGTGCGCTTGCAACTGCGGCGCGGTGAGTTCGAGATATTTGGGCGCGTCCGCGACCAGATTCAAACGCACGGGCGTTTGGGCGGCCGGCGCGAGGTCCACGCGCTTGAAGAAACGCCCGGCGTACAACGGCGAATCCACCAGCGTGTTGAGTGCAATCGGCTTGAAGGTCGCGGTATCGCCAGACTGCGATGCGGTTTCGAGCGCGGTACCGAACTGCCAGCCGGGCGGCAGCTTGACGCTCGGCTGAAAGCTAATGCCACGGGAATAATGTCCGGCGGGATACAGCACCAGCGCATTCCATACCAGATTCAGCATGCTGCTCGTCATCTCGAGCGGACCTTCGCCCGGACCGCGTGCAGACAGGTACTGGTACTCCAATTCGATTTCGGCAGCGCCGTGTGGCACCTCGACATGGAAGGCATAAACCTCGTACGGGTCACGCTTCCAAGCCAAAGGCGCATCCTTGGCTGTCATCTTGAGCCCTGCAAGTTTGGCAATCGGACCCGCCGGCTCGTGAAAGCCCGGAATCCATTTAGGATAAAGCAGTGTCAGCGCGCCGGGCGTAACCGGGATCGTGGCATGCACACGGAAAATGCCCTGCGAAGTGTCGCTGGCATCCACGGCCAGCTTGATGGTTCCTGGATATGGCGTGTCTTGTGGAGCGAGAATTTGGGCGTGCACGGGTTGCGCCGAGTCGTTTTTCCTTGTAGTCATGGCTGGTTACTCTAGTCCGGGTCACCGGACAGCATCAAGAACGAGTGGTAATGACGAATAAATCAGGGCTTGCCTCGCGACTCAAAGCGCATAACCGAACAGTTCGCAGTATGGACGCAAGCGCGGCAGATACGGTTCGAGGTACTTCACGTAGCGCCGCCAGCGGTCGCGCGAACTCAGGTACAAGGGGCGGCTCACCTGCGCGTAACTCGCAGTGTTGATCTTGCCGCGTTGCGCGACGTGCTCGACGTGCCTCAACACGTCGTCGGACCAGGGTACGCCCAGGAAAGCGAGCACCTGCCGCAGCGTGGCCTCGGGATCGTCCAGCAAATCTTCATAACGCACCCGCTGGCAATTCAACGGCAGCACTTCGGTGTACCGCTGCCACAGCGCCATGACCTTGCAATATAGTTCCACGCTGCTATCCAGACGCGTGAAATGCACCGTGCCGGAATTCAATTCCATGTTGGTCAGGAAACATGACAACACCACGTCGCAGGGATGACGCAGCATGAATATGACCGGCGCGCCCGGGAATATCCGTTGCAGCATGCCGAGATGCACGGTCAGGAATGGGGATTTGTCCACGATCCGCCGGCCGTCAGCCGGTGCGAGCGCTGCCGCGTTGAAATAGCCTTGCCGTACTTGCGCCTGCTGTTCGGGCGTTAAGTCCTTCAAGGCCTCCGGATAGCCCGCGGGGAATTGATTCAGCGCCGTAATCATGGCTTGTTCCGTGGCGCGCTCCTCCAGCACCGCAATGTCCGCGTGCGCAGCCAGCATGCTGTCGAGCAGCGTGGTGCCGGAGCGTGCAAAGCCGGCGAGGAACGCCGGCGTCTTGGCCGCGGCGTCCTGCGGCAGTGTCTGCCAGGATTTCACCCATTCCGGCGTGTAGCGCTCGTGCAGGTAGGCAATCTGTTGCATGAAATCACGTCCGTCCTTGAGCGCGTGCGGCGCCACCTGTTCGGCCAGCCGGTTGGCACGCTCGGCATGCGCAAACGCCAGTCCGGCGTCGCCCAGTGCATCGGCACACAGGGCAATCTCGTAGCCCGCATCGCGGCGCAAAGCCGGAGCGCCACCCTGCGCGAGCGCTTCAAGCTGGGCCCGCGCCTCGACGAATTCGCCGCGCCGCCGCAGGCAGCGGCCGCGCACCAGCCGCAACATCACGTCCTGCGGACGCAGCGTCAGGCCTTGGTCCGCCATGCGCTCGGCTTCCGCCACGCGATTGCTTTGTTCGTTGAGGAGCGCGAGATTGCCCCAGGCCCCGGCGTGCCCCGGCGTCTGCTGCAAGGCCCGCTCGAAGCACTCGCGCGCGGCCGGCGCATTGCCGCGCCGCCACAGGATGGAGCCGAGAATGTCCACGACGTCGGTCAATTGCGGCTGCAAGGTCAGCGCCGCGCGCGCCGCGCGTTCCGCCTCTTCCAGCCGCCAGGCGCGGAACAAGACCAGGGCATTCGCACCGAGCAGCGTGGCATTCGCGGGGTCCAGCTTGAGCGCTTGATCGAGACAGCCCAGCGCCTGCGCGGTGTCGCCCTGATCCGCAAGAATCAGCCCCAGCAGATGCAACACCGGCGCCTGTTCGGGTTGTTGTTTCAGAAGTTCGAGGCACAGGGCCTGTGCTTCCCCGTAACGCCGCTTGCGAAACAGTGCCACGGCCTGTCCTAAATCGCGCGCTGCCTGCGGTGGCATGGTGAACTCGAGATTCATGTGTATCCCATTTCATGCAGTGGCGACCCATGCCAAATCAGCACGGGCGCCAACACCAGTTACAGATTGTACGTGACTGATTATGGACTAGCCGGAAGCCCCTGGCTCCTGGTGGGCTTCGGTACCATGCGCGATTTCGCCGGGCGGCGCTGATTGCTTCTCTTTCACCGTCGCCACGTACGTATAGATCACCGGCACCATGTACAGCGAGAACAGCGCGCCGATGGTGAGACCGGTGGCGATCACCAATCCCATGTCGAAGCGGCTCACCGCGCCCGGGCCGGTGGCGGCCAGCAGCGGCACCACGCCGAAAACCATGGCGCCGGTGGTCATGAGGATCGGCCGCAGGCGGATGCTGGAGGCTTTCTCCACTGCCGCACGCCGGTCGAACCCCTCTTCTTCCTGGATGACGTTGGCGAACTGCACGATCAGGATGCTCTGCTTGGTGATGAGTCCGATGAGCGTCACCAGACCGACTTCGGTGTAAATGTTGAGCGTGGCCGCACCCGCGAACAGGAACGCCAGCGCGCCGAACACCG
>JAGXAL010000105.1 GCA_018971605.1 Natronospirales bacterium
CTGGCCGGCGCCATGAGCACCGCGGAGCTGGGTCTGTCGCTCGCCGAGATGATCCGCCGCGACCAGGTGCAGATCATCACCTGTACCGGCGCCAATCTTGAAGAGGACATCTTCAATCTGGTCGCGCACGATCATTACGTGCGCGTGCCGCATTACCGGCAGTTGTCTCCCGCCGAGGAAGAAGGCTTGCTGAAGCGCCACCTGAACCGCGTGACCGACACCTGCATCCCGGAAGGCGAGGCCATCCGCCGCATCGAGAAGGCCGTATTTGACGAATGGACCGCGGCCGACAGCAAAGGCAAGCGCTTTTTCCCGCACGAGTTCATGTACAAGATCATCCGTTCCGGTGTGCTCCAGCAATATCATCAGATTGACCCGCAGGATTCCTGGATGGTGGCAGCGGCGGAAAAGAGTCTGCCTATCATCGTGCCAGGCTGGGAGGATTCCACGCTCGGCAATATCTTCGCGGCGCACTGCATGAAGGGCGACATCAAGAACGTGCACACCGTGCGCACCGGCATCGAATACATGACTTACCTGGCGGACTGGTACCGCAAGAACTCCGCCAGCCGCGGCGTGGGCTTCTTCCAGATCGGCGGCGGCATTGCCGGCGACTTCCCCATCTGCGTGGTGCCGATGCTGGAGCAGGACATGGAGCAGGACACGCCGTTGTGGGCGTATTTCTGCCAGATCAGCGACTCGACCACCAGCTACGGATCGTATTCCGGCGCGGTACCGAACGAAAAAATCACCTGGGGCAAGCTCGGCAAGGACACGCCACGCTATGTGATCGAATCCGACGCCACCATCGTGGCGCCGCTGATGTTCGCCTACATACTGGCTGGCTGAGGACGGGGTTGTGAAAAGCCTTGCCTTGGTCTTGCTGCTTGCGCTCTTGCCATTTGCGGCGTTGGCCGGTGCGTTGCCGGCTACGCCTTACGTACAGGTCAGCGGTCACGGCAGTGTGACTGTCGTGCCCGACCTGGCGCGGGTCACGGTAAGCGTGGCGAAAACCGAAAAGGACTTGGCGTTGGCGCGCAATGACGTGGAGCAGCGCGCCGCGGCAGTGATCGCCGCGGCACGCAAGCTTGGCATCACCGAGCACGACATCAACGCCGCCAGCATTTCCATCTGGCCGGAATACCAGTGGCAGAACAATAGCCAGGTATTCGCGGGCCAGCACGTCAACCGGAACATAGTGATTACGCTGCGCGACCTCTCGCGCTATGCCGACCTCGTGGCGTCGCTGATCAAAGCGGGCGTTACCACATTTGATACCGTCCTGGACCGCAGCGACGTCGCGGCCTTGCGCCGCCAGGCACTGGCGCAAGCCGTGGAGGATGCGCACGCTCGCGCCTTGGCGCTGGCGCAGGCGGCGCAGGTGAAATTGGGTGCCGTGTACAGCATTACCGAGAACAATGGTTTCGCGCGCCCGCAGCCGATGATGATGGCGGCGAAAATGTCACCGGCCGATGGTGCCCAGTACCAGCCGGGCGCCATGGAAATCAACGCCGACGTCAGCGTGGTATACCTGCTCCAGCCCGCGCCTTGAGCGACTGGGGTACAATCGAGTCATGAATCACTTTGGGAGGTGTATTGTGAACAGCAAGATTTTGAAACCCTTGGCCGGTGCCGCGTTACTGGCGTTCCTGCTCGCCGGCTGTGCCGGCATGGGCGGCGGCAGTGGCAACGGCATCGTGCCCTTGAACATGGGCAATTACAGCAACATCAAGGACGAGCAGTACCAGGACGTACACAATCAAGCGGATCTCGACAAGCTCTGGCAGCAGGCGTTCACCAATCTGTCGGGCGCGCCCGACAAGCCCCAGGTGGATTTCGCCAAGAACGTGGTGCTGGCGATGTTCCTGGGCGATCAGAAGCACGGCGGTTATCTGGTGCGCTTCACCGATTTCAGCCTTACTGGCACCACCGCGAACGTCACGGTCGAGGTGACCAGCCCGGGCCGCAACTGTCGCTATCCGAACCGCTCTTCGGATCCCTTTGCGTTTGCCCTGGCACCGGCAGCTACGCAGGTGAATTTCAACGTCGTCAACCGCCAGGCTCCGGACTGCGGCTGACGCCGTTCGAGCAAGAACGTTGGCTGCATGGGGCGGACGGCGACGTCCGCCCCATTTTTTACCCGCGGCACCCATGTCCGAAAACGGCTAGCACAGGGCCAGGCGTGCGCTATAGTGACCGCCATGGAGCCGCTCACCACACAGTTTGATCCGCGCATCTGCGAGCGTGCGCGCCGTGCGCGCGACCCGCATTTCGACGGGCGGTTTTTTATCGGTGTCACCTCCACCGGTATTTACTGCCGGCCGATCTGCCCATCGCCGAGCGCCAAGCGCACCAACGTGCGCTACTTCCCCACGGCGGCGGCCGCGGCAGAGGCCGGGTTCCGCCCCTGTCTGCGCTGCCGGCCGGAGACCGCGCCCGGCACTCCCGCCTGGAACGGCACCTCGGCGACGGTGAGCCGCGGCCTGAAGCTGATCGCCGCGGGCGCGCTCGACGAGGGCAACGTGGAGCAGCTGGCCGCGCGGCTCGGGCTGAGCGCCCGCCATCTGCACCGGTTGTTCCTGCAGCATCTGGGCGCGCCGCCGGTGGCCGTGGCGCAGACGCGGCGCCTGCAATTCGCCAAACAGCTGCTCGACGAAACCCGGCTGCCGATGGCGCAGGTAGCGCTGGCCTCCGGTTTCCAGAGCATCCGCCGCTTTAATCACGTGGTGCGCAAACTGTATGCGCGCACCCCGTCCGAATTGCGCCGTTTGCGCCAGAGCCGGACTGCAAGCACGCACGGCGAATATGTGTTGCGTTTGGCCTATCGCCCGCCTTACGACTGGAACGCGCTGCTGGAATTTCTCGCGCCACGCGCCACGCCCGGCGTGGAGGAAGTGCGCGATGACAGCTACCGTCGCAGCCTGGTGTTCAAACGGCAGCACGGCAAGCTGGAAGTCCGCGCGCTCAAGTCCGGGCACGCACTCGAAGTGCGCATCCAGTTTCCAGAGCCGGCATGTTTGCTGCAAATCATTGCGCGCGTGCGCGCCATGTTTGACCTGTCTGCCGATCCCGCTGCGATTGAACGCCATCTCCGTCCCGACCCCTTGCTGGCTTCCGGTCTGAAGCGCCATCGTGGCTTGCGCGTGCCGGGCGCCTGGGACGGCTTCGAGCTTGCGGTACGCGCGGTGCTTGGCCAGCAGATCACAGTAGGCGCGGCCACCACGCTGGCCGGACGGCTGGTGCGAGCTCACGGCGAAGCACTGCGATTAGCCGACAGCGGCGGATTGACGCATGTGTTTCCGTCCCCGCGCGCACTCGCGAATGCCAGGCTGCAGGGGCTGCCGGCGGCGCGGGCGCGCAGCCTCCAGTTGCTGGCAGCTGCCGTTGACGCTGGCAGGCTGCGCTTCGCTTCCGGCGTGCCGGACAAGAGATTCTTCACGGAATTCCAGGGCATTGCCGGCATCGGCGACTGGACTGCGCAGTACGTGGCCATGCGCGCGTTCAACGAACCCGACGCATTTCCGGCGGGCGACTTGGTGCTGCTGCGCTCCGCGGGCCGCAACCGGCCGTTAACCAAGGCTGCTTTGCTGAAACGCGCCGAAGGCTGGCGGCCATGGCGTGCGTACGCGGCCATGCATTTATGGCGTGCGGCCGCGGACCGCAACAACTGACGAGGTGCAGCATGTATTACTGTTATTTGCAGACTCCGGTCGGCCAGCTGTTGCTGGCGGGCGGTGCACAAGGGCTGCGGCATGTGGATTTTCAGGACGGTCCGCATCCCGCCAAGCCGGAACCGGATTGGCAGAAGGACGAGAAGCCGTTCCGCGAAGTCATCAAACAACTCAAGGAATATTTTGCCGGCCAGCGCCGCAGTTTCGATCTGCCGCTCGCGCCCGAAGGTACCGATTTCCAACTCAAGGTGTGGCGTGCGCTGCGCGGGATTCCCTTTGGAGCGACTTGGTCGTATGGGCAGCTGGCCAAGCGTATTGGCAAGCCCAAGGCGTCACGTGCCGTGGGCGCTGCCAACGGTCAGAATCCGATTCCCATCATCGTGCCTTGCCACCGCGTGATCGGCGCCGACGGCTCACTCACCGGTTTCGGCGGCGGCTTGAAAATCAAGCAGCAGTTGCTGGAACTGGAGAGCGGCGAGCGGCGGTTGTTGTAATTGGCGTCGATTGTAGGAGCGCCATTCTGGCGCGACTTTTAAGCATCGCGGCGAGTATCGCCGCTCCTACAGTTTTAGATTCTCCGCCATGATCACCGCCACTTCACGCTGCAACGGGTCATCGGCTTGCGAAAGCGCGCGCACTACGCCTTCCTGATCAGCGCGCGAGCGGTTCTGGTTGAATTTGAATTTGCCCTCCAGTCGTTCGATTTCGATTTCAAAAGCCACGATGTACTGGATTTGATCGTCAATATAATCGCCGGCCAGCGCGGTGCTCCAGGGCGGATGCACGTAGGCTTCATAGGTCGCGACCAGTTGTTCGAGTATCGCGCGCACGCGCAGCTTGTCCGAGACGATCACCGGCCGGCCGTGAGCGTGCACCACGACATAGTTCCAGGTGGGCACGGTCACCGGGCTCTGGTACCACGACGGCGAAATATAGGCATGCGCGCCGGTGAATATCGTCAGCGCTTTGCGCCGGCCATCGAAAAGCTGCCAATGGTCATTGGCGCGCGCCATGTGCGCGATCAGCGTGCCGTAGCGGCCGCGCGTCTCGTCCACCATGAAGGGCAGGTGGGTGGCGGCGATTCCGCCAGGGTGCGCGGTCAGAAGCGGCGCGAAGGGGTACTTGCGGATGAGCGCGTGCAGGCGCGGCACATCGTCGAGCTGGAAGGCGGCGGGTGTATACATCAACGCGTTTCCTTGTAAATGGCGCGCATCGCCGGATGCCGGCGCAACGCGGGGATGACTTCTTGTTTCAGCCAGGGATTGGCTTTGAACCAGCCGATGTTGTGCGGCGAGGAGTGCGGCAAGGGCAAATGCCCGGGCCAGTAGTCGCGCCAATGCCGCACGGTCTCGGTGAGCGAAGGCTTACGACGTTCACCCAGATAGTAGGCCTGGGCGTAATGGCCGATGAGGATCTTGAGCTCGATGCGCGGCAGCGCGGCCAGCAGCCGCCCGATCCACAGTTCGCCGCACTCGCGCCGCGGCGGCAAATCGCCGGACCTGCCGGTGCCGGGGAAGCAGAAGCCGATTGGGATGATGGCGAAGTAACGCGGATTGTAGAATGTCGGCTTGTCCACGTTCAGCCAGGCGCGCAGACGCTCGCCGCTGGCATCGTTCCAGGGAATGCCGGTCGCGTGCACCTTGCGGCCGGGCGCCTGGCCGACGATCAGCACCCGCGCATCGCGGTGTGCGTTCAGGATCGGGCGCGGCTGCGGAATCTTGCCTTCGCAGTCGCGGCAGGCGCGCACGGCGGCGAGCAAGCGTGTCAGGTTTTCTGGCATGGTGCGCGCTTAGTTTACGCTTGAGCCCAGGCAGCAGGAGAATATCGGCATGCGCGGCGTGTTTCTCGATCTCGACACCGTCAGCCATCAGGGCGACGTGGATCTCGCGCCGCTGCGGCGGGCGCTGACGGAATTGCGCAGCTTTGGCACCACGCCGGCCGAGCAGTTGCTGCCGCGGGTGGCGGACGCCGAGGTGATACTCACCAACAAGGT
>JAGXAL010000106.1 GCA_018971605.1 Natronospirales bacterium
CGCGCCGACATGCAAGAGCACCCCGACGAGCTGGCGCGCGCGCAGGCCGTGCTGGCGCAGCGGTTTTCACTCAGCAATGAACAGGCGGCAGGCTTGTTGAAAGACGGGGTCGTGGAATCGGATCGTTCCGCCTCGCTTTATCGGTTTGTCACGCTCATCAACCGACAGTTCGATACCGATGCCAAACGTGACTTGCTGGTGATGCTGTGGCGGGTGGCGTATGCCGACGGTCTGCTGGACAAGTACGAGGATGCGCTGATGCACAAGCTCGCCGACCTCATGTACGTGCCGGTGGTGGAATTGATGCGAGCCAAGAACCTGGCGCTGCAAGGGAAATAAAAAACCGCCGGCCTCGCGCCGGAGTTGCCCGCCAGGACAACCGGGGCCGCGGCCACGCGGCCCCGATCTGCCGCTGTTACTTCACCATGTCCTTCATAGCCTTGAGAGCCTGAATCTTCACCACGTTGCGTGCCGGCTTGGCCTTGAAAATGGTCGGCTGGCCGGTGAACGGGTTGATGCCCTCGCGCTCCTTGGTGGCCGGTTTGCGCACCACGCGCACCTTCATCAGGCCGGGCACCACATAAACGCCCGGACCTTTCTTGCCGATGCACTTGCCGATCAGGCCGGACAGGTTTTCGAATACGCTGACCACCTGTTTGCGGGCCAGCCCGGTGGTGGCGGCCAGGTACGCGTAGGTCTCGGACTTGGTCAGCGGCTTGTCAGCCGAGATGGCCGGGGCCTTGACGACTTTCGCCACGGTCTTGGCCTTGGGTTTGGAAGCAGCCTTTTTCATTGCAGCCATTTAGGTCTCCTGTAGATGGCGGTGCAGAACACGCCGCGAAATCTAGCACACGCTGGGCAAAAGTGTGAGGGTTTTCCGCTAAAAAACCGCAGTTTTTATGCGGTTTTCAGCGCAATGGCCAGGGCAGCGGCAGCAGGATGTTGATGACTTGCAACAGGATGAGGACCGCGAGCGGAGACAAATCCAGCCCGGCGATGGGTGGGATCAGCTTGCGCGCCGGGCGTAGCAGCGGTGCGTTCAAGCTCCACAGGAGTCCGGCGAGCGGGTGCCGCGTTCCGGCGCTGGTCCAGCTCAAAATGGCTTCCACCAGGATGGTGATGAAGTACAGGTTCACCAGCACGAACACCAGCTTGAGAAAAATCCACCAGACGATCCACGCCGGCGCGAGCGGAATGCCCACCAGTGCGATCACCAGCACCACGTTGATGAGCTGCATGAGGATGGCGAGCACGACCGCTGCAAAATCCAGTCCGCGCCAGCCCGGGATTACGCGCCGCAACGGCAGCAGCAACGGATTGGTGATTTTGACGATCGCCTGGCAAATGGGATTGTAGAAATCCGCCCGTACCCACTGCAGCAGGAAGCGCAGCATCACGGCCGCGGTGTACAGGCCGAGCACCACGTTGATGACGAACACCAAAGCTTCGGTACCGCGGTTGATCATGCGCTGTCATCCTTAGAAAACAGCGCATAGGATAGCGGCCGGTCGCGCATTCAGGAATGCTTTGCCGCACGCGCGCCGAAAATCGCGGTGCCCAGCCGTACGAGCGTGGCACCTTCGGCAATCGCCACTTCGAAATCGGCGCTCATTCCCATGGACAGCGTGTCCATGCCGTAACCCTGAATGTTGAGGCCGTCCAGGAGTTCGCGCAGCCGGCGGAACGGCGGGTGCTGTTTTTCCGCGTCGGCTTCCACCGCCGGGATGGCCATGAGACCCCGCAGTTTGAGGCGCGGCAGGTCCGCGACCAGGGCCGCGAGGGCAGCCAGGGCTTGCGGAGTGACTCCGGTCTTGCTGTGCTCGCCGGAAACATTCACCTCGATGCAGACGTTGAGTGGCGGCAGCTGGGCAGGACGTTGGTCGTTGAGGCGTTGCGCAATTTTTTGCCGGTCCACGGTGTGCACCCAGGCGAAGTTTTCCGCCACTAGCCGGGTTTTGTTGGTCTGCACTGCGCCGATGAAATGCCAGACCGGCTCACGGCGGGCGGCGAGGGCCTGCATTTTGGGCAGAGCTTGCTGCAGATAGTTTTCGCCGAATTCATTCTGCCCTGCGTCCAGGGCGGCGGCCAGCGCCGCGAGCGGCTGCGCCTTGCTGACGGCGAGCAGGCGGATCGAGCCCGGGTCGCGCCCGGCGGTGGTCGCCGCCCGCGCGATGCGCGCGCGGACCTTGGCCAGATTTTGGGCAATGGATTCCGGGGTTGCAGGGGTCATGCGGGTATGGGTATCGTGGCCTTTGCCGGCCTGCGGCAAGGGGTCGGGCAGGGCTTTCGCTATACTACCTTTACCGTGCATTGGCGGCCCGGGCCGCCAGCACCGCCGCGGGCCGGGGCCCGTTGAGACGTCTAGGGGAGTGCTATGGCTTTTGATATTTCCCAGTTGCTGGCCTTCAGCGTCAAGAACAAGGCCTCGGACCTGCACGTGTCGGCGGGGGTGCCGCCCATGATCCGTGTGGATGGCGACATGCGCCGCATCAACATGCCGGCGCTGGAGCACAAGGACGTGTACGACATGGTCTACGACATCATGAACGACAAGCAGCGCAAAGACTACGAGGAATTCCTGGAGTGCGACTTTTCGTTCGAGATTCCCAACCTTGCGCGCTTCCGCGTGAACGCCTTCAACCAGAACCGCGGCGCCGGCGCAGTATTCCGCACCATTCCCTCCAAGATTCTGACGCTCGAGGATTTGAACTGTCCCAAGATCTTCGTGGACATCGCGCAGCAGCCGCGCGGCCTGGTGCTGGTGACCGGCCCGACCGGTTCCGGCAAGTCCACCACGCTCGCGGCGATCGTCAATTACATCAACGAGAATGAATTCGGCCACATCCTCACGATCGAGGATCCCATCGAATTCGTGCACGAGAGCAAGAAGTGCCTGGTGAACCAGCGCGAAGTGCACAAGGACACGCTGGGTTTCAACGAGGCGCTGCGCTCGGCGCTGCGCGAAGACCCGGACACCATCCTGGTGGGCGAGATGCGCGACCTGGAAACCATCCGCCTGGCGCTCACCGGCGCCGAGACCGGCCACCTGGTGTTCGGCACGCTGCACACCAGCTCCGCGGCCAAGACCATTGACCGCGTGGTGGACGTGTTCCCCGCCGCCGAGAAGGACATGGTGCGCGCCATGCTCTCGGAGTCCTTGCGCGCGGTGATCTCGCAATCCTTGTGCAAGAAAATCGGCGGTGGGCGCATGGCGGTGCACGAGATCATGATTGGCACGCCCGCGATCCGCAACCTGATCCGCGAGAACAAGATTGCGCAGATGTATTCCGCCATCCAGACCGGGCAGGCGACCGGCATGGTCACGCTCGATCAGAATCTTACCGACATCGTGCGCAAGGGCATGATCACCAAGGATGAGGCGCGCGTATACGCAGTCAACAAGGACGCTTTTGCTTAAGCGGGTTATCCGGAGCCAGCCATGGAAAAAGATCAAGCGATCAAATTCATGCAGGACCTGTTGCGCGCCATGGTGACGCGCAAGGGTTCGGACTTGTTCATCACCTCGGGGTTTCCACCCGCCATCAAGGTGGACGGGCAGATCTCCGCGGCCACCGACAAGCCCTTGACAGTGGAGCAGGCCGGCATCCTGGTGCGGGCCATCATGAATGACCGCCAGACCAAGGAATTTGACGCCACCAAGGAGTGCCAGTTCGCCATTAGTCCGCCGGGCATCGGGCGTTTCCGCGTCAGCGCCTTTGTGCAGCAGGGCCGCATGGGCGCGGTGTTGCGTACGTTGAATACCGAGATTCCCGATTTCGACAAGCTCGGGCTACCGCCAGTGCTGAAAGACTTGGTGATGGCGAAACGCGGCATCATTATCTTCGTGGGCGCCACCGGCTCGGGCAAGTCCACCTCGATTGCCTCGATGATCGGCCACCGTAACAAGAACTCCCACGATCACATTATCACCATTGAGGATCCCATCGAATTCGTGCATCCGCACATCAACTGCGTCGTCACCCAGCGCGAGATCGGTGTCGATACCGACTCCTGGGACATCGCGCTCAAGAACACCCTGCGGCAGGCGCCGGACGTGATCTTCATCGGCGAGATCCGCGACAAGAACACCATGGACTATGCGGTGGCCTTCGCCGAAACCGGCCACTTGGTGCTCTCGACGCTGCACGCCAACAGCACCAACCAGGCGCTCGACCGCATCATCAACTTCTTCCCGCCGGAGCGCCGCCAGCAACTGCTCATGGACTTGTCGCTCAACGTGCGCGCCTTCATCTCCCAGCGCCTGATCCGCCGCCAGGGCGGCAAGGGCCGCATCCCGGCTGCGGAAATCATGATCAACACTCCGTATATCGCCGACCTGATCTTCAAGGGCGAAGTATCCGCGATCAAGGAAATCATGGCCAAATCCGGGCAGTTGGGCATGCAGACTTTCGACCAGTCGCTGTTCGACTTGTTCGAGAAAGGCCTGATCAGCTACGAGGACGCCATCCGCAACGCCGATTCGCAGAACGAGCTGCGCCTGCGCATCAAGCTCGAAAGCAAGCGCGACAAGCGTTCGCTGGAGGAAGGTATCGAGGACTTGCGCATTATCGACCACGGCAAGGGCCAGAAATTCTGACTTAGCAGCGTTTCCTCCGCCATCCGTCATAAACTTAAAGAGACGCCATGGATCTCAGTCCCTACCTCAAGCTCATGGTCGAAAAAAAGGCCTCGGATATTTATCTCACCAGCGATGCGCCGGTGAAGATCAAGATCGAGGGCCGGCAGATGCCGGTCGGCAAGACCAAGCTCACCGCCGACATGGTGCGCGAAGCCGCCTACGGCATCATGAACGAGAAACAGGCGCGCTCCTTCGAGGTCAAGCACGAATCCGACTTCGCCATCGTCGATCCGGACGTCGGCCGCTTCCGCGTTAACGTGTTCCTGCAGCGCGGTCAGGTGGCCATGGTGCTGCGCTACATCCCGTCGGAGGTGCCGCTGCTCGCGGAACTCGGGCTGCCGGAGGTGCTCAAGGAACTCATCATGCACAAGCGCGGCCTGATCCTGGTGGTGGGCGCCACCGGCTCGGGCAAGTCCACCACGATTGCCGCGATGATGCGCCATCGCAACGAAAGTGAAGCCTCGCACATCCTCACCATCGAGGATCCCATCGAATACAACCACGCGAACGCGCAGTCCATCATCAACCAGCGCGAGATCGGCCAGGACACCTTGTCCTACGCCAACGCCCTCAAGCAGTCGCTGCGCGAAGCTCCGGACGTGGTGGTGATCGGCGAGTGCCGGGACCGCGAGACCATGGAGTCCGCGATTCAGCTCGCGGGCACCGGCCAGTTGGCGATCTCCACGCTGCACGCCAACAACGCCCACCAGACCATGGACCGCATCATCAACATGTTTCCGGACCAGATGCACAAGCAACTGCTGCTGGACCTATCCATCAATCTGCGTGCCATCGTTTCGCAGCGCCTGGTCATGGGCAAGCAGGGGCGACGCATCGCGGCGGTGGAGATCATGATCAACACCCCGCACATCGCCGACCTCATCCTCAAGGGACAGATCGACAAGATCCGCGAGGCCATGGAAGAAAGCTCCGAGCCCGGTATGCAGTCTTTCGACGAGGC
>JAGXAL010000010.1 GCA_018971605.1 Natronospirales bacterium
TGCAATTGTGGGTGCAGCGGCTGGCTGGCGAGTGGCGCGTCGCATGGCGCGCGGGCGAGGAGCTGATGCAGCCGCTGGCGGAGGTGAGCTTGCCGTTGCCCATCGAAAGGCCGCCGGCCAGCATGCAAATTTCCCGCTTCAGCTTTGCCGACAGCGCCAAAGTCTTGCGGCTGGTGCCGGCCTTGGCCGACCGGCCGGTGGTGGTCAGGCCGGAATTGCCGTTGTTCATTCCGGCCGGCGAGTCCACCACGATGTTCGTCAGTACGCCGATATGGGTGCGGATCTTCGCGGGCTACGGAGCCGAGCCATTGCTCGAAATCCCGAGTCTGCAGCCCTCCGACACCTGGTTCGGACCCGATACGCGCATCGGCGAGCTGTGTTACGCGAGCCGCACCCTGGCGCACACTCGCATCGAGGAGATTATCCCGCGCCCGCATCGTGCGATTACTCCGGTGCGCATCCGCAACCATGCGAACAGCGTCCTGGCGATTGAACGCCTGAGCGTGCCGGTGCCGCTGTTAACTCTCAGCGCCAATGCGCAGGGTTATTTCTGGACGCAATCCGTGACCCTGGAGCGCCGTCTGCGCGACGACAAAGCCCTGCTGCAACTGGGAGACATGACGGTGCCGGGAAGCGCCACGCTGCAATCGGTGTGCGGACCGCGTCAGTACGAGGATGAACGCACCGTGCTGCGCGCCCTGAGCCGGTTCTTCGGATAACGGCCATGCACAATACTTCCGAACTGGCGCGCTTTTTCACCGCAGTGGACAGCGCGGCGACCCTTGCCTGGGTGCGCGCCATCCTGATCATCGTGGTGGGGTTTTTAATCGCGCAAGTGTGCGGGCGAGTAGCCGGGCGCCTGGCGGTACGCGGCATGGATCGGCATCGCGGCATGCTCATCCGTCGCTTGGTGTTCTATACCTTGCTGATACTGGCCATTGTGCTGGGATTGCGCCAGGTCAGCCACGATATCAGCAATATATTCCTGGGCGCCGCCGGCATTCTCACCGTGGCCGTGGGCTTTGCCTCGCAGACGTCGGCCTCGAATCTCATCAGCGGGTTGTTCCTGATTGGCGAGAAATCCTTCGCCATCGGCGACACCATCCGCGTCGGCGACACCACCGGCGAGGTCTTGTCGATTGACCTGTTGTCGGTGAAATTGCGCACTTTTGACAACCTGCTGGTGCGTCTGCCGAACGAGACGCTGGTGAAATCGGAAATCACCAACCTCAGTCGCTTCCCCATACGCCGCATTGACCTGACTATCGGGGTGGGGCAGCAGGAGGACCTTGCGCGGGTGCGCCAGGTTTTGATGGACGTGGCGGATGGCAATCCCACGGTGCTTATCGAGCCGCGTCCCGAGCTGCGTTTTACCGAGTTCGGCGACAGTTCGTTCAACTTGCAGTTCTGCGTGTGGACTCGGCGCCAGAATTACCTGGCGACGCGCAATTCGCTGGCGGAAGAGATCATCGCGGCCTGCAAGCGCTATAACATCGAGTTGCCGTATCCCTACCGCTCGCTCGCCAACGGTAGCGGCGAGCCGCTCACGGTGCGCATAGTTTCGGGGCAGGAGGGGCGAGGGAATGAGAAGCCGGGGTAAGGCGGCCAGTATCTCGTGCTAAGGCTGAAATAACCCCGCCAAGCTCAAGAAAAATTAGGAAAATTTGCCGGATTGCCGGCCGTTGCGCTATGCTTTGCCGCGCATCGGGGGACCGCCGGGATACCCGCGCGGGGCGGAACACGCAGCACTTCACGTATTGGAGCACTTATGCCTCAGAAAATCGGCCTGGTCGTTGATTCCACCTGTGATTTGCCGCGCTCCTTCATCGAGCAGCACGGCATCGAAATCATGCCGGTGTTGATGCGCTTCGGGCACATGAGCTTCAAGGACATGCGCGATCCCGAACAGACCATGGACTTTTACCGCCGCTTCGTGGCCGACAAAAACCTGGAAATCACCACCACCCCGTTATCCACCAAGGCGATCCGCGACCTGTTCCTGGACCAGCTGGTCCTCAAGTACGACCGCGTGCTGGTGGTGACGGTGGCCAGCAACCGCAGCGCCACCTTCGAGAACGCCACGCAGGCGTCGTTCATGATCCTGTCGGGTTACAAAGAGCGCCGGCGCGCCGCCGGCCTGGACGAGCAATTCGGCCTGCGCGTGATCGACAGCAAGACCTTGTTTACCGGCCAGGCGGTCATCGTCTACGAAGCGCTGCGCGCCATTCGCGGCCAGGAGGAAGTGCTGTTCGACAAGCTGCGTCAGCACGTCGAGAACTTCACGCAGCATGTACAGGCCTTTGTGGTGCCGCAGGACCTGTTCTACGTGCGCAATCGCGCACATCAGAAGGGCGACAAGAGCGTCGGCTGGTTCAAGTTCCAGATGGGCACGATGCTCGACATCAAACCCATCCTCAGGGCCTACCGCGGTGAAACCGAATCGGTCGCCAATGTGCGCGGCTACGAGCACGCGGTCGAGAAGCTGTTTGGCATGGCCATCGAGGCCATTGAGCGCGGCTTGCTCAGCAAAGTGGTATGCATGAGTTATGCCGGCAATCCGGAAGCGGTGAAATCGCTGCCGGGTTACGAGGATTTCATACAATGCGCCATGAGCAACAAGGTGGAAACCCTGTTGTCAGTCATGAGCACGGCCGCCGGCATCCATGTCGGCCCGGGAGCATTCAGTTTGGCTTACGCCGCAAGATAAGTCCGTTCCCAACCATCCCTGGTACGCGGACCAGCCCCGACATCCTGTCTGACGCGATTGCGCGCTCACTACAAGCGGGACGCCAATCCCGCGCTAGGCCTTTTTCAATTTCGTCAGCAGCGGCTCGATCAAATCCATGGGGAGCGGGAACAGGATCGTGTTGCTCTTGTCGCCGGCTACTTCGACCAGCGTTTGCAGATAGCGCAACTGGATGGCCTGCGGTTGCTGCATCAAGGTCTGGGCCGCCTCCATGAGTTTCTGTGAAGCCTGCAGTTCGCCTTCCGCGTTGATGACCTTGGCGCGGCGTTGACGTTCGGCTTCCGCCTGCTTGGCGATGGCGCGCACCATGTTTTCGTCCAGGTCCACCTGCTTGATTTCCACGTTGGTGACCTTCATGCCCCAGGCGTCGGTGTGCTGGTCGAGGATGGTCTGGATGTCGGCGTTGAGCTTGTCGCGCGCGGCGAGCATGTCATCCAGCTCGTGCTGGCCCAGCACCGAGCGCAGCGTGGTCTGGGCGAGCTGGCTGCTGGCCTCGAACACATCGGCCACCTGGATCACGGCTTTTTCCGGATCAATGATGCGCACGTAGATGACGGCGTTGACCTTCACGGACACGTTGTCGCGCGAGATCACGTCCTGCGGCGGCACTTCCATGACCACCACCCGCAGATCCACCTTGCTCATTTGCTGAATCATCGGCCACACCACGACTATTCCCGGGCCGCAGACACGGTGGAAGCGACCGAAGTGGAAGATCACGCCGCGCTGGTATTCCTTCAATATCTTGAGTGAGCTGATGACGATGAGCGCCAGAATGACGACGATAACGATGATTGCGATGGCCATTCAAATCTCCTTGTGATTTGTTTGATCCGCGGGCGCTACAAGCAATTTTAACCCTTCGCGGCCCACCACCTTGACCCTATCGCCGGCGCGTACCGGCTGGGCGCTGTGTGCGTGCCAGATTTCGCCGTGCAGGCGGATGCTGCCGTCGCCGGCCGGGGAAAAATCCGCGAGCGCTTCGCCAGTGCTTTTCTGCAGTTCTTCGGCGCCTGTGACCACCGGTCGTCGGCGGCTTTGCAGCGTCAGCCACAGGGTACCGGCGATGATCAGCGCGGCCGCCACGCTGATGCCGCCGATGAGGCCGCGGGAAACCTGGAAGCCGGGCACGTCGGTGTTCATCAGGATGATCGAGCCGAACACAAACGCCGCCAGGCCGCCGATGCTGAGCGTGCCGTAGGCGTGCACGAAGGTTTCGGTGACGAACAGGATGATGCCCAGCACGATCAGCGCGAGGCCGGCGAAATTCACCGGCAATACGTGGAAGGCGTACAAGGCCAGGAGCAGGGCGATGGCGCCCACCACCCCGGGCAGCACGCCGCCGGGGTTATAGCCCTCGAACATCAGGCCGAAAATGCCGAGTAGCAACAGCAGATAGGCGACGGTGGGATCGGTGATTACCTCGAGGAATTTGATGCGCGCGCCGCGGGGATAGTCTCGCAGCACCATGCCCGTGGTGTGCAGAGTCACGCTGCCCGCTTCGGTGCTTACCGTGCGGCCGTTCAACTGCGCCAGCAGGTCCGGCAGGTTGGCCGCCACCAGATCAATCACGTGCTGCTTGAGCGCTTCTTCCGCGGTCAGGCTGGCGGCATTGCGCACGGCTTGTGCGGCCCAATCGGCATTGCGGCCGCGCTTTAACGCCAGGGCGCGGATGTACGCCAGAGCATCGTTCAGGATCTTGCGTTGTTCTGCGGTCTCGGGCTTGGCCGGCGTCGAGGAACTGCCGCCGGCCAGCTGCACTGGCGTGGCCGCTCCCAAATTGGTGGCGGGGGCCATGGCGGCGACGTGACTGGCGTACAAAATATAGGTGCCGGCACTCGCGGCACGCGAACCGCTTGGAGCCGCGTAGGTCACCACCGGGACCGGCGAGGCCAGAATCGCCTTGATGATGCTGCGCATGGAGCTGTCGAGGCCACCCGGAGTGTCCATTTCCAGGATCACCAATTGATCATGTTGCTGTTCAGCGACTTCAATGCCGCGCACCACGTAATCCGCCATGGCCGGGCTGATGGCGCCGTCCACGTGCAGCAGCAGGGCAGCGTTGCCGGTGTTGGCGGCTGCCTGCGCCACGCCCGTGTTGAGCACGACCGCCGCCAACGCAAGAAATCCTATGCCCAAGGTGCGCAACATGCGTGCATGTAATCAGACAAAATCGCCAAAGGCAACCGTGGCCCAGTTATTGTCTATCCACTCTATCCGGTAACATGATAGCGCGGCAGCCAGATCCCAGAGGATTGCGGCGCAACCCGCCAACCGTGCACGTCAATAACAATGTTGAGCATCAAATGCGGATGGATGAAGGCGCTGGTTTTGGCCGGCGGCCTGTTTGTCGCGGCGGCCTCAACTGCGGCGGCTGCCAATTCTACTGATGCGACAGCCAGCGCAAGTCCGCGCATTTGCCTGGCGCTCGGCGGAGGCGGCGCCCGCGGTGCGGCGCACGTGGGAGTGCTGGAAGCTTTGCAGCAACTGCGCATCCCCGTGGATTGCATCGCCGGCACCAGCGGCGGAGCCATCGTCGGCGGCCTGTACAGTGCCGGGTTCACACCGCAGGAATTGCAAACCACCCTGGAACGATCGGATCTTCAGACCAGCATGGCCGGCAAGCAGCCGCGCAGCCTGCTGTCCTACTCCGACAAGCAGTATCAGCTTGAATATCTGTTGCGCGTGGAGTTCGGCTACGCGAATGGCAAGTTTTTTTTCCCTCAGGGCATCATCGCCGGCAATGATCCGGGACGCATCCTCAATGTGCTGACGCTGGCCATGCAGCCGAACAGCGATTTCAACAAGCTGCCGATTCCATTTCGCGCCGTGGCCACCGATATCGATACCGGCAAGCAGGTGGTACTGGATCACGGCAGCCTCGCGGAGGCCATGCGTGCCAGCATGTCGGTGCCGGGCGTGTATGCGCCGGTGGAAATCGACCAGCACTTGCTGGTGGACGGCGGCCTGGTCGACAACCTGCCGGTGAACGTGGCCCGGCAAATGGGCGCGGACGTGGTGATTGCGGTCAACGTGAGCACCCCCCTGGCCACGCCCGGCAGCTTGAACAACGTCGTCGGGGTCTCGCTGCAAGTCATCATCCTGATGGGCAATCAGAATGTCAGCCGTTCCATCGCCAGCCTGACGGCGCACGACGTGCTGATCCAGCCGGATCTCGGTGACATCAGTGCGGTGGATTTCAATCGCACTGCGGATGCCATCCGCATCGGCCGTGAGGCGGCGTTCAAGGTGCTCGCGCCGCTGCATGCTTTGCAGTTGTCGCCGCAGGCCTATGCGCAGTACCAAGCCGAACACCGCTTCGTGCCGGAGACGCTCAAGACCGTGGATTTCATCGAGATCCGCGGCAATCATCGTATTCCGGCGGCCATGATCCGCGCCAAGCTCACCATCGGGGAGGGTGACTCCTGGGATTTTCAGAAAATTGACCACAGCCTGGAACAGATTTACCGCATGGATTATTTCACCCGGGTCACCGCTTCCATAGGGCATGACGGCGCGCGCACCGGCTTGGTCATCACAGTGGACGAAAAGCCCTGGCAGCCCAACTATCTATATTTTGGCCTGCATATCGCCGACGATTTTGAAGGCGGCAGCCAGTACGAGCTGGCGTTTGCCTGGACCCGAAGCGAACTCAATCAACTGGGCGGCGAATGGCGCAGCCAGTTCCAGATCGGCACCACCCGGCGCGTGTACACCGAGCTTTACCAGCCCGTGGATTATTCCGGCGAGTTTTTCCTGGCGCCCCACGCTGAATACCTGAACGGCCTGTCCAACATCTACAGCGGCGAGGATCTGGTGGCGCAATACGGCACCCGCAGGCTTCGCGGCGGCTTCGATTTTGGCGCCGAATTCGGCAACGTGGCCGAGTTGCGCATTGGCCCTTCCTACGGCCATGTGCAATCGCAGCCGCATGTGGGTGCGCCGAGCCTGCCCACTTACAGCGACACGCTTGGCGGCCTGCGCTTGCGTTTCGGCCTGGATACCCTGGAGGGCGATACCGGCTTTCCGATGTCGGGTTCTTACCTGACGCTCACCGGGTTTTGGGCGCGGGGCTGGCTCGGCAGCGATACCAGTTACGACAGGCTGGACCTGATCGGGGCGCAGGCCTTCGGCGACGGCACCCACAGCCTGGTGCTGATCGGTAACGCCGGCAGCTCGATGCACACCAACCTGCCGTTCTACGACGAATTCACGCTCGGCGGATTCCTGTCACTCTCCGGCTTGCGTTACCAGCAATTGCGCGGACAGCAGATGTTTGCCGCGCATGCGGTTTATCTGCAGCGCATCGGCAACTTGCCGAGCGTGCTCGGCAACGGCTGGTATATCGGCGCCAGCATCGAGGGCGGCAACGTCTGGAACAGCGGCGCCAACATCAGCCTGCACGGCTTGCAGTACGGTTCGGCGTTGTTCGTGGGCGCCGATACCGCACTCGGACCGATATATCTAGGCACCGGCTTTTCCCAGTCCGGCCACCAGTCCTTTTATTTTTATATTGGACTGCCGTTCGATCTCGAGTGAGGAGAACCAGGATGGATGCGCTGCACATCTTCACCACCGGCGGGACCATAGACAAGATTTATTTCGACGCCAAGAGCGAATACGAAGTCGGTGAGCCGCAGATCGACGAAATTTTGCGGGAAATGCGCGTGCAGGTGCCGTTCGCCCTGACTCCGCTGCTGCGCAAGGACAGTCTCGACCTCGATGACGCGGATCGCACCTTGATCCGCGCGGCCGTGGCGGCGGCGCCGGAGCGGTGCATCGTGGTCACTCATGGCACCGATACCATGACCGCAACGGCCAAAGCGCTGGCGGATATTCCCGGCAAGACCATCGTGCTCACCGGCGCGCTCAACCCGGCACGTTTCCGCGGCAGCGACGCGATGTTCAACATCGGCGGCGCGCTGATTGCGGCCCAGTGCTTGCCGGCCGGGGTTTATCTGGTGATGAATGGTCGGGTGTTCAATGCGCTCAAGGCCAGGAAAAACCGCGAGCAGAATCGTTTCGAAGACGCCGGATGATGCGTGCAGCGGCAGGGCTGCGCACAAGATTCTGGCAACTGAGTGATTAGGTCAGGCAAAATGCAGGAGCAGGGCAACGGCTCCCGCCAGCAGACAATAGATTCCGAATGGCCGCAGCGCGGTGACCTCGGTTTTGCGGAAGTAGCGCATCAATAGCCAGGTGCTCAGCCAGGCGAACACGCCGGCGAGAATCCCGCCCAGCACAATCGTGAGCAGCAAGCCCTGCGGCAGGGCAGCATGCTGTTTGACGAGCTTGGGTATCTCCAGCAGGCCGGCCGCCGCGATGATGGGCGTGGCTAACAGGAAGGAAAAGCGCGCGGAAGATGCGTAGTCCAGTCCCGACCACACGCCAGCGACCAACGTCGCGCCGGAGCGCGAAATTCCCGGAATCAGGGCCAGGGCTTGTGCAATGCCGATGCCAAACGCGCGCCACCCGCCCATGTTCGTCAGTTCGTGACGCGCGGCGCGATGCTTGAGCGCATCGCCGATCAGCAGGATCACGCCGTTCACCATCAGGAACACCGCGGCCACGGCGAAGCCGCCGAACAGCGCGCGGATCCGGTGTTCCAGCGCCAGGCCGATAAGGCCCGCGGGAATCGTGCCGACGACCAGCAGCCAGAACAGGCGCGCCTGCGTATCCTTCAGATTGCCGCGTGCCTTCCAGGCGCCGCCCAGCAAAGTGAACCAGTCACGCCAGAAGTAAATGAACAGTGCGGTGGCGGTGCCGAGGTGCAGGACAACTATATAAGGAAGGAACCAGGGTGCTTCGCGATTGATCGGCCAGTGCAGCACCGCCGGTACCAGAATGCTGTGCCCCAGACTGCTGATCGGGAACAGTTCGGTTACGCCCTGGATGATGGCGAGAATCAGCAGATGCAGGGCCAGCAGCATGGCGTCTTCCTTTGGCGGTTGTGCCGCGAATCCGGGATCAGGGCTTCCCGTTAAAACCACGCCGCGCGGTGCGCGGCGTCAGACTTGTATCAGTCTAGCGGCTGTTGCTCAGCCCAGGTCGAACTTGATGCCTTGCGCCAGCGGCAAGTGTTCCGACCAGTTGACGGTGTTGGTCTGCCGGCGCATGTAGGCTTTCCACGCGTCGGAACCGGATTCCCGGCCGCCGCCGGTTTCTTTCTCGCCGCCGAAGGCTCCGCCGATCTCGGCGCCCGAAGTGCCGATATTGACGTTGGCGATGCCGCAATCGCTGCCGAGTTGCGACAGGAAATATTCGGCGTGCTTCAGGCTGGTGGTGAAAATCGCGGATGACAGTCCCTGCGGCACGTTGTTGTGCAAGTGCACCGCCTCATCCAGCGTCTTGTAGCTGAGGAGGTACAGGATGGGTGCGAAGGTCTCGGTTTTGACGATATCCGACTGGCTTGGGGTGCGCACCAGCGTGGGTTCGACGAAGAACCCGGGGCGATCGAGTGCCTTGCCACCGTACAGGATCTTGCCGCCGGCTTTCTGGACCGTAGAGATTGCATTTTGAAACCGCTTGACCGCATCGGCGCTGGTAAGCGGACCCATGAGCGTGCCGCTTTCCAGCGGGTCGCCGATCTTCACCTGCTTGTAGGCGTTGACCAGGCGCTGGCCGAGTTCCTCTGCGATGCTCTCGTGCACGATGAGGCGGCGCGTGCTGGTGCAGCGCTGGCCGGCGGTGCCGACGGAGCCGAAGACGATGGCGGGCACCGCGAGTTTCAAATCGGCGGTTTCGTCCACGATGATGGCGTTGTTGCCGCCGAGTTCCAGTACCGACTTGCCGAGGCGCGCGGCCACGGCTTCGCTCACTTTGCGCCCCACCGCGGTCGAGCCGGTGAAGGAAATTAGTGCGACGCGCGGATCCTTTACGAAACGCTCTGCCAGCGTGTTTCCGCCATCCACGAATAAGGAAAATATCGCCGGGTAGCCGTGATCTTTGAGAACGCGGTTCACGATGTGCTGCACGGCGATGGCGCACAGCGGCGTGCGCGGCGAGGGCTTCCACACGGTGACATTGCCGCAGACAGCGGAGATGAATGCATTCCATGACCATACGGCGACCGGGAAATTGAAGGCGGAAATCACGCCGACGATGCCGAGCGGATGCCATTGTTCGTACATGCGATGCTGCGGACGTTCGGATTGCATGCTGCGGCCGTAGAGCATGCGCGATTGACCGACGGCAAAATCCGCGACGTCGATCATCTCCTGGACTTCGCCGTCGCCTTCCGCCTTGATTTTGCCCATTTCCAGCGACACCAGGCTGCCGAGCGCGTCCTTGTGTTCACGCAGCGCCGCGGCGATCAGACGCACCGCCTCACCGCGTTTCGGCGCGGGCAGCTCACGCCAGACGCTGAACGCTTGCTGCGCGTCGCGGATGATCTGCTCGTAGTCCGTCTCCGTGGCGCAATGCACTTTGGCAATGACTTTGCCGCTGGCCGGGTTGACGGATTCCAGCACCGGGGCGCCGGCGCTTTTGCGCCAACCGCCGGTCGCGGTCCACACCCCGGCATTGTCTTGCTGCAGGCCGAGGCTTGCGAGGATTTTGTTCACGTCTGCCATCGCCGCGCTCCGCTTCAGGCCACGAACTGCTTGACGGCTTCGCCGGTGCGCACCAAGCGCGCGGAAAGCTCCGCGGTTTCCGCCTGCGCGTAGGCCTTGCCGAAGCGGTTGGCCAGCACCTCGCCGAGCTTGAACTGTTCCTGCTTTACCAGTCCCTTGTAAGCGGCCGGCTTTTTCAAAACCAGATCCACGACAGCGCAGACTCCGGCGCTGGTGGTGACCTGGATCGCGGACCACAGCCGGCCGGCGATTTCCTGCGGGTAGATCGTGTTCACGTAGTTTTCCTCCATGAACTTGCCGTGCTGCGTGCCGCTCACCGACACGTACACCAGCACCACGTCCTGGACGGTGCGTGGGACCGCGCGCTCTAGGATGATCTTGAGTTCGTCGCGGTGTTCGTTCATGCGCAGGTCGTTCATGAGCACGCGCATGATTTCGCAGTGTCCGGGATAACGCATGGTCTTGTAGGTCAGGTTGCGCACCTTGCCTTCCCAGGTTTCCGCGAGCGACCCCAGACCACCGGAAGTGTTGAAGGCTTCGTACAGCCGGCCTTCAAGCTGAATGGTTTCCAGGCCTTCCAGCGGCATGAGCGTCGCGGGCTTGCCGTTGGCGATGCCGTAACAGAGGTTGCCGTATTCGTTGATGACGCCGTCCGAGGACCAGGTGAGCGCGTACTTGCTCATGTTGCCCGGGTTCTGGGGCAGGGCGCCGACGCGCAGTTTGACGTCGTGCACCGCGTCGAAATGGCTCATGATTTCGTTGGCGGCGATGCTGATGAAGCCCGGCGCCAAGCCGCATTGCGGTGCGAACACCGTGCCGGCGCCGGCCGCGGTGCGTGTGACGGCACGCGTGACTTCCACGTCCTCGGTAAGGTCGAAATAATGCAATTTGAGCTTGCGGGCGACTTCCGCGACCGGCGGGTTGCAGAAATAGGGCAGGCTGGAGATCACCGCGTCCACGGCATGCGCCTTGAGGTGTTGCTCCAGCGCCTGCGGGTTGCGCGCGTCCACCTGGTGGGCCTTGATGTTTGCGAGCTTGTGACCGGCGGCCACCGCTTGCGCGGCGTGGCCGTTCATGTCGGCGAGGTCCACCTGATATTCGCCGGAGGCGGCCAATAAACCCGAGAGCAGCGAGCCGATTTTGCCGGCGCCGAGTACCAGAACACGATGCATGGAAAGCTCCTGTCAATCCCGGTGGCGGCCGAGAAAATTGGCCGGCAGCACGCCGTGTAACGCGGAACGCAAAAGCGGAGAACGCCTGCGTGGAAGTCGAATTTTAACTAATTTGGTAGGTCTCACGCCAGTTGCGCTTTTCCCGTCGCGTCCACGCGTGTAGCATGGCGCGCGCTTATGGAACGTCAACTCTCGCAAAAATGGCAACCGGACAGCTGGCAATCGCATGCGGCGGACCAGCAGCCGTTGTACGCCGACACCGCGGCGGTGACCCGCGTGCTCGACGCGATCCGGTGCTTGCCGCCGCTGGTCACCTGCGGGGAAGTGGACAAGCTGCGCGGCCAGTTGGCCGCGGCTGGGCGCGGCGAGTGCTTTGTGCTGCAAGGCGGCGACTGTGCCGAGAGCTTCGACGAATGCACCACCG
This sequence comes from Natronospirales bacterium, assembly GCA_018971605.1. Lineage (GTDB taxonomy): Bacteria > Pseudomonadota > Gammaproteobacteria > Natronospirales > REEB76 > REEB76. The sequence goes on from JAGXAL010000010.1 coordinate 11,914, forward strand.
AGCCTATAGCCAACAAGCTGAAAATCCTCCTGCAAATGAGCCTGGTGCTGGTGCACGGGCTGCAGAAACGCGTGCTGCGCGTCGGCCGCATCGCCGGGCAGTACGCCAAACCGCGCTCCGCCGATGTGGAAACCCGCAACGGCATCACGCTGCCGAGCTATCGCGGCGACATCATCAACCGCGCGGGATTCACCGCCGCCGAGCGCGCCGCCAATCCCGAGTTGTTGTTGCGCGGTTACGAACACGCGGCGCTGACGCTCAACTACGTGCGCGCCCTGGTGGACGGCGGGTTCGCCGATTTGCACCATCCGGAGCTCTGGCACCTGGATTTCGTGCGCCACTCGCCGCTGGAGGCGGAGTACCGGCGCATCGTGCAAGCCATCGAGGATTCGCTGAATTTCATGGAAACGATTTCCGGCCAGCGTTTGTCGGAAAGCGGCAGCGTGGATTTCTACACCAGTCACGAAGGGCTGCATCTGCTGTACGAACAGGCGCAGACGCAATTTGTCGCTGAGGCCGGCCGCTGGTACAACCTGGCGACGCACTTCCCGTGGATTGGCATGCGCACGGCCGATGTGGCAGGCGCGCACGTCGAGTATTTTCGCGGCATCGCCAACCCTATCGCCGTGAAAGTCGGGCCGTTCATGAATTCCGAGCAGTTGCTGGCGCTCTGCGAAGTGCTCAATCCCGACAATGAATTGGGTCGGCTCACGCTGATCCACCGGTTCGGCGCGACGCGCATCAACAAGCAGTTGCCGGTTCTGGTGGAGGCGGTGCGCAAAGCCGGGCGGCGGGTGCTGTGGATTTGCGACCCCATGCACGGCAATACCGAGATCACGGCCAGCGGGCTTAAGACCCGGCGCTTTGAAAATATCCTGGAAGAACTGGAAGCCGCGTTTACGCTGCATGAGCAGCTGGGCAGCATTCTGGCCGGCGTGCATTTCGAGCTGACCGGCGACGACGTCACCGAGTGCACGGGTGGCGCGCGCGGCCTCACCGACACCGATTTGCAGCGCGCCTACAAGTCGCAGGTAGACCCGCGCCTCAACTACGAGCAGGCGCTGGAAATGGCCATGCGCATCGTGGCGAGGAAAGCCAGGAAATAAGTTGTCAGCGCCATTTTGCCGGATACGCCGCTCGATTTGCCAACGGGTCACACACAATGAAGTTCGACAAAATCGTGCCGCCTAAGGACGGGGCGCGCATCACCATCAACAGCGACACCACGCTCGGCGTGCCGGATAATCCGGTGATCCCGTTCATCGAGGGCGACGGCATCGGCGTGGACGTGACGCCGGTGATGCGCCGGGTGGTGGATGCCGCGGTGCGCAAAGCCTACGCGGGCAATCGGCAACTGCGCTGGATGGAAGTGTATGCCGGCGAGAAGGCCGTGCGGGAATACGGCAAGGATGCGTACCTGCCGGATGAAACCCTGCACGCGCTACGAGAATACGTGGTGTCAATCAAAGGTCCGCTCGGCACGCCGGTAGGCGGCGGCATCCGTTCGCTCAATGTGGCGATGCGTCAGGCCATGGACTTGTACGCCTGCGTGCGCCCGATCCGCTATTTCCCCGGCGTGGAAACGCCCGTGAAGGATTCGGAACTCACCGACATGGTGGTGTTCCGCGAGAACACCGAAGACATTTACGCGGGCATCGAGTGGGCCGCGGGCACGCCGCAAGTGCACCAGGTGATCGCCTTCCTCCAGGAGCAGATGGGCGTCACCGCGATTCGTTTCCCCGACAGCTCCGGCATCGGCATCAAGCCGGTGTCCAAGGAAGGTTCGCAACGGCTGGTGCGCAAGGCGATTCGCTATTGCATCGACCATGACCGCGTGTCCGTGACCCTGGTGCACAAGGGCAACATCATGAAATACACGGAGGGCGCCTTCCGCAACTGGGGTTATCAGGTGGCGAAGGAGGAGTTCGGCGCCGTGGACGTGGACGGCGGGCCGTGGTGCAAATTCCGCAATCCCAAGAGCGGTCACGCTATCGTGGTGAAAGATGTGATCGCCGACAATTTCCTGCAGCAGATCCTGATGCGTCCCGAGGATTTCGATGTGATCGCCACGTTGAACTTGAACGGCGATTACATCTCCGACGCGCTGGCCGCGCAGGTGGGCGGCATCGGTATCGCGCCCGGCGGCAACATCGGCGACGGCTATGCGGTATTTGAAGCCACGCACGGCACCGCGCCGGGCTTCGCCGGCAAGGACCGCGTCAATCCCGGTTCCATCATTCTTTCCGGGGAAATGATGCTGCGCTACATCGGCTGGACCGAGGCGGCGGATTTGATCATGCACGGCGTGGCCCGCACCATTGCCGCCAAGATCATGACCTATGACCTGGCGCGCCTGCGCCAGGCGATCCGCGCCTCCAAGCGCGAGATCGCCGGGCGCCGCAACGTCGAAGAGAAAATGCAAAGCCTGATTCCCGGCGCCACGCTGGTGGGCTGTTCTGGGTTCGGCGAGGCCGTGATCGCGCACATGGGCTAGCACGCTAGGCAAGGCTGCGAATTTCACGTAACCTTGTTTTGCCTTTTTGGGTGAGGGGTATCCCAGGTGATCCGGGTCCTGCTGGTGGATGATCACAAGCTGGTGCGCACCGGCATCCGCCTGATCCTCGAAGACACACCGGACCTGCGCGTGGCCGGCGAAGCCGAATCCGGAGAGACGGCGCTGGCACTCGCGGGCGAACTCAAACCCGACGTGGTGCTGATGGATGTTTCCATGCCGGGGATCGGCGGCCTGGAAGCCACGCGCCGGCTGCTGGCACGCGACACCAAAATAAAAGTCATCGTGGTCTCGGTGCACGCCGCCGAGCCTTATCCCCTGAGACTGATGGAGGCGGGTGCCCACGGCTATCTCACCAAGGATTGTGCGGCCGAGGAAATCGTCACCGCCATTCGCCAAGTGCAAGCCGGCAAGCGTTACATCACGGCGAGCATTGCCCAGCAACTGGCACTCGCCAAAGTGGACGCCAACCGCGGCTCGCCCTTCGAGCAGCTGTCGCAACGCGAGACCCAGGTGATGTTGATGGTCACTTCGGGGCAGTCGCCGCAGGCCATCGCCAAGAAGCTGCATCTCAGTCCCAAGACCGTGAGCACCTACCGCACCCGGCTGTTCGAGAAGCTTGGCGTGGAGAATGACGTGGGGCTGACACGGCTGGCGCTGCGCTACGGCGTCATTGAAGAAAAAACCGGGCAGCGCGGCGCGTAAATCCACGCGCGCCCGCCTGCCCCGCGTGCATTGCAAGACTCGGGCGATTCCGGCCATGCCGGGTTCCGGCCTTTTGGCAAAGGTGCTGTAATAGCGACTGCAAAGGCGTGCGCGTACCGGCCGCGATTCCAGCCGGTCACTACAGCCATGGACAAGAACACCGCGTTTGACAGCCAACGATTTCTCGCCCACGTCACGCAGGCGCCGGGCGTGTATCGCATGCTGGATGCGTGCGGCGAGATTCTCTATGTCGGCAAAGCCGCCAACCTGAAAAAGCGCCTGACGAGTTACTTCCGCAAGACCGGCCATGAGCCGAAAACTCGGGCGATGCTCGAGCACCTTACCGCGGTCGAGGTGACCGTCACGCACACGGAAACCGAGGCGCTGCTGCTCGAGAACAACCTCATCAAGCAGTACCGGCCGCGCTACAACGTGGTGCTGCGCGACGACAAGAGTTATCCCTACATTCGCATCCAGACCGACATGCCCTATCCGCGCATGACCGTGTACCGCGGTCCGCAGCGTCCGGGCAGCCGCTATTTTGGCCCCTATCCAAGCGCACACGCGGCGCGCGAAACCGTGGTGCTGCTGCAGAAACTGTTCCGCTTGCGTCAATGTAACGACATCTTTTTCAAAAACCGCACGCGGCCCTGCCTGCAGTATCAGATCCAGCGCTGTTCGGCGCCCTGCGTGGAACTCGTCGATCGCGAGGAATACGCCGAAGACGTGCAGCATGCGATCCTGTTTCTCGAAGGCCGCACGCGCGAAGTCATGGATGCCATGGTCAAGCGCATGGAACGCGCCTCGGCAAACCGCAATTACGAGCTGGCGGCGCGCTATCGCGACCAGATTGCCAGCTTGCGGCGTACCGCCGAACGCCAGCATGTGGACGTCGCGGGCGGCGATCAGGACATCATTGCCGCGAGCACGCGTGCCGGCGTGAACTGCGTGGCCGTCACGCTGGTGCGCGGCGGGCACAGTCTCGGCAGCCGCGCGTTTTACCCGAAGACGACGGGCGCCGCGTCAACGCGGGAAATACTCGCAGCATTTCTGCCCCAGTATTATCTCGGTCGCGACATTCCGCGTGAGATTCTGGTGTCGGAAAAGCCCGAGGATGCGGGCTTGCTTGCCGAAACTCTGGCGCAACAATCCGGCCACCGGGTCGGCATCCGTCAGCCGCTGCGCGGCGAGGGCGTGAAGCTGCTGAGCCTGGCACGCGCCAATGCCATGCAGTCGCTGAATCTGCGGCTGGCCATGGACGCCGGGCTGCGCCAGCGTTATGAGGCGCTGCAGGAAGCGCTCAACCTCGAACAGCTTCCGGCGCGGCTCGAGTGCTTCGACATCAGCCACACGATGGGCGAGGGCACGGTGGCATCCTGCGTGGTGTTCGATGCCAACGGGCCGCTGAAAGCGCAATACCGGCGCTTCAACATCGAAGGCCTGGCGCCCGGTGACGATTACGGCGCGATTCATCAGGCATTGCTGCGGCGTTACACGCGCTTGAAGCAGGGCGAGGGCCTGGTGCCGGACGTGCTGTTCATCGATGGCGGCAAGGGCCAGGTGCACGAGGCCCAGAAGGTTCTGGAAGAATTGCAGATCGAAGGCGTGACCCTGGTGGGCGTTGCCAAGGGCGCGACGCGCCGGCCGGGGTTGGAACAGCTTTTCTTGTCGGCCCACGGCACGCCACTTATACTGCCGCCCGATTCGCCGGCACTGCATTTGATCCAGCAGATCCGCGATGAGGCGCATCGTTTCGCCATTACCGGCCATCGGCAGCGGCGCGCGCGGGCGCGGCGCACGTCGGTACTGGAAAGCGTGGCCGGCCTCGGGCCCAGGCGGCGCCAGCAGTTGCTCAAACAGTTCGGTGGGCTGCAAGGCATAACCCGGGCCGGCATCGAGGACCTGAGCAGCGTGCGCGGCATCAGCCGCGACTTGGCGCAACGTATATATGAACAATTCCACAACGACGCCTGAGCTCCGCGCATGAAGTTCAATCCGCCCATCGTGCTGACACTGCTGCGCATCGCCTTGATTCCGGTGTTCGTGGTGGTGTTTTATCTGCCGTTCGCCTGGGCGCCGCCGATCAGTGCGCTGGTTTTTGCGCTGGCGGCCGTGACCGACTGGTTCGACGGCTGGTTGGCGCGCCGCTGGAACGAGACCTCCGCATTCGGCGCGTTTCTGGACCCGGTGGCCGACAAGCTCATGGTGGTCGCGGCGCTGGTGCTGATTCTGCAGGCCGACCCGCGCGTGGCCATGGCCATACCCATCATGATCATCATCGGCCGCGAGCTCACGATTTCCGCGTTGCGCGAGTGGATGGCGGAGCTTGGCGCACACAAGCGCGTGGCGGTCAGCTGGCTCGGCAAAACCAAGACCGCGGCGCAGATGCTCGCGATCGTGTTGCTGCTGTATCGCTTCCCGGTGTGGGTGCTGCCGATCTACAACATCGGCATCGCCTTGCTGATGATCGCTGCCGCGCTCACGCTGTGGTCCATGTGCCTGTACCTGTTGGCGGCATGGCCGGAACTCAGCCGCGAACGCTGAGGCCGTCGCCTTGACAGGGCAGGGACCGGCCCGGGAAAATAGCCAATGTCGAGGCGGGAATAGCTCAGTTGGTAGAGCGCAACCTTGCCAAGGTTGAGGTCGCGAGTTCGAGCCTCGTTTCCCGCTCCAACTTCAAACCTCGGCGCGTGCCGGGGTTTTTTATTGCCTGCGTGCAGCCTGCGGATGGCGCAGGGGGTTTGTGATAAATTTCACCGGTTTATTCAGTTGCGGGTAAGGCTAGGTGGCAGAGTGGTCATGCAGCGGCCTGCAAAGCCGTGTACGCCGGTTCAATTCCGACCCTAGCCTCCACTTCAGTGGCGTTCCTGCCCGGGTGGCGGAACAGGTAGACGCAAGGGACTTAAAATCCCTTGGCCGGCAACGGCCGTGCCGGTTCGAGTCCGGCCCCGGGCACCAGTTTGGCTCAACGCGTCACGTGCATAGAACCATCCTTGGTGTGAAGTCCAGCCCGCACTTCGTGTGCGGGCGCTCGGCCGGATCGGAATGCCACCGGCATTCCGCTCGAAGACACCAGCCTCGCCCTTGTCGGAGCGTTCGGGCCGATGCGAGCAGTGCTCGCATGAAAGCGCGGACCTCACCCGGCCCCGGGCACCATTTGACCGCAATGCGTCATATGGCACGGAACTGCGCATGACCGCGCAGCCCAGCCCAGCGCTTACCCTTGCGGCTCGCGGCCTCGCCGTCTGGCGCGGCGATCGTTGCCTGTGCCGCGATCTGGCTTTTGAATTGCACGGCGGCCAGGCGCTCCACTTGCAAGGTCCGAACGGCGCCGGGAAAACCAGTTTGATACGCGTGCTCACCGGGCTCGGCCGCTGCGATGCGGGCGAGGTGCTGTGGCAAGGCGAACCATTGCGGCGCAACAGCGCGGGCTATCGCGCAGCGCTCGCTTATCTGGGCCACAACAACGGTGTGAAGCTGGGCTTGAGTCCGCGTGAAAATCTGGCGGCAGCCGGCGCGCTCATGGATACGCCGGCATCGGCTGACATCGACAAGGCGCTTGCCGAAGTGGGTCTGAGTGAATCCGCCGATCTGTTGTGCGGCGCGTTGTCCATGGGGCAGCGGCGGCGCACGGCGCTGGCGCGCCTGCAACTCTCGCGAGCCGTGCTGTGGTTTCTGGACGAGCCGCTCGCCAGTCTGGATGTCGCCGGTGCGGCCTTGGTGAACCGGATTCTCAAGACGCATCTCGCTGCCGGCGGCATGGTGGTGTTTGCCACGCATCAAGCGCTGGAACTGGCTCCGTTCCCGGTGCTGGCCGTGAAATTGGGAACGCCGGCATGAATTCCGCGGCGCTGGTGCGACGGGACCTGCGCCTGGCCTACCGCCGCCGCGGCGAACTGGCGACACCCGTGGTTTTCTTCATCATCGTCACGGCGCTGTTTCCGCTGGCACTCGGCTCCGAGCCGCAATTGCTGCGGCGCTTGGCGCCGGGCGTCATCTGGGTAGCGGCGTTGCTCGCCAGCCTCATCGGTCAGGACAGCCTGTTCAAAAACGATTACGAGGACGGCAGCCTGGAGCAGATGCTGTTGAGTCCGGCAGCACTCGAATGGCTGACTTTGCTGCGGGTGCTGACGCACTGGCTGGTGACGGGTTTGCCGCTGGTGATTCTGTCGCTGCTCATGGGTTTGCTGTTGAACTACCCGCTCGACTCCCTGGACGTGCTCGCCGGCAGCCTGTTGCTGGGCACGCCGGTCTTGAGTTTTCTGGGCGCCGTGGGCGCCGCGCTCACCGTAAGTTTGCGGCGCAGCGGCATGTTGTTGCCGATTTTGGTATTGCCTCTGACCGTGCCGGTATTGATCTTCGGCGCTGCAGCGGCCGAGCGTGCCATGCAAGGTGAGCCGGTGGCTGCACCGCTATATTTTCTGGCCGCGATGCTGGTGCTGGCGGTCACGCTCGCGCCATTTGCCATCGCGGGCGGCTTGCGCGTAAGTCTCGAATCCTAAAGGGAATCACCACATGTTCGTCTGGTTTCACAAGCTTGCCTCCCCGCCGTATTTTTACCGGCTGGCGGGCAGGCTGGCGCCGTGGTTGGCGTGGGCGAGCCTCATCGTGATACTCGCCGGGCTCTACGGCGGACTGTGGCTCGCGCCCCCGGATTACCAGCAGGGCGATGGCTTCCGCATCATCTATGTGCACGTGCCGAGCGCCTGGATGTCCTTGTTCATCTACGTGGTGATGGCCTTGGCTGCGGCCATCGGCCTCATCTGGCGCATGAAGCTGGCACACGCGGTGTCGGCTGCGGCCGCGCCGCTCGGCGCGGCCTTCACCTTCCTGGCGCTCGTCACCGGCTCGCTCTGGGGCAAGCCGATGTGGGGCACCTACTGGGTGTGGGATGCGCGGCTCACCTCGGAGCTGGTGCTGCTGTTTTTGTATTTCGGCTACCTCGCGCTACACCGCGCCTTCGAGGATCAGCGCAGCGGCGATCGCGCCGGGGCGATCCTGGCACTCGTCGGCATCGTCAATGTCCCCATCATTCATTATTCGGTAAAATGGTGGAATACCCTGCATCAGGGCCCCACGGTGTTCTTCGGCGCACGCGCCGATATCGCCCCGAGCATGTACATTCCCCTGTTCATCATGATTATCGGTTTCATGCTGTACTTTGCCGCCTTCGTGCTGAAGCGCCTGCAGGTGGAGATCCTGAGCCGCGAGCGGCACACCGCCTGGGTGCAGGAGCTGGCGGGCAAGCCATGAGCTCCTGGCACGAGTTCCTCACCATGGGCGGCTACGCGGCCTACGTGTGGCCGGCCTACGGCGTGGCGCTCGGGGTGATGGTGCTGAACGCGGTGCTGCCCTCTCGCCGGCAGCGGGCGCTGCTGAAAGAGCTTGCCCGGCGCGCCCCGAACAACCAGGAGTTGCCATGACTCCGGCGCGGCGCAAGCGTCTGCTCGTGGTCGGGCTGCTGGTCCTCGGGGTGGCGGTGGCCGCGGCCCTGGGGCTGCAGGCCTTTCGCAAGAACCTGCTCTACTACTTCACGCCCGACCAAGTCGCCCGGGGCGATGCGCATGCGGGCCAAGCCTTCCGCATGGGGGGGCTGGTCGCCATGGGCAGCGTCCAGCGCGCCCCGGGCAGCATGACGGTGCATTTCACCATTACCGACATGCAGCGTTCGATTCCCGTGGTGTACACCGGCATCCTGCCGGATCTGTTCCGCGAGGGTCAGGGCATCGTGGTGTACGGCACGCTGGATAAAAACGGCCTGTTCGTCGCCAACCAGGTGCTCGCCAAACACGACTCGAAGTACATGCCGCCCGGCGTGGAGGCGGATATCAAGAAGGCCCAGGCGCAGCAGCAGGCCGAACGCTTGGCCAAAGACCCGTCGTGATTCCAGAAATCGGCCATCTGGCATTGATTTTGGCCCTGTGTCTGGCGCTGGCACAGGCGTTTTTCGGACTGGCCGGCGCGCAACGCGGCCAGCTGGTATGGATGAGCGCCGTGCGCCCGGCGGCAGTCGCGCAATCGCTATTCGTGGCCTTGGCATTCGGCGCGCTCGCGTATTGTTTCCTCACCAATGATTTCTCGGTGGCCTACGTGGCCGAGAATTCCAACACTGCACTGCCGTGGTTTTACAAATTCACCGCAGTATGGGGCGCGCACGAAGGCTCACTGCTGCTGTGGATTTTCGTGCTGGCGATCTGGACCGTCGGAGTCGCGCGCTTCAGCCGCCATTTGCCGCAGGAATTTTCCAGCCGTGTACTCGGCGTGCTGGGCGTCATCAGCATTGGCTTCCTGGTGTTTATGCTGGCCACGTCCGATCCGTTCACGAGGCTGTTGCCGCCCGTCACCCAGGGCCGCGACCTGAATCCCATTCTTCAAGATCCCATGATGGTCACGCATCCGCCGATGCTCTACATGGGCTACGTGGGATTGTCGGTGGCCTTCGCCTTCGCGATTGCCGCCTTGCTCAGCGGCAAGATGGACAGCGTCTGGGCGCGCTGGTCGCGTCCCTGGACGATTCTCGCGTGGCTGTTCCTGACGATTGGCATCATCATCGGCAGCTACTGGGCTTACACCGAACTCGGTTGGGGCGGCTGGTGGTTCTGGGACCCGGTGGAAAATGCCTCGTTCATGCCGTGGCTCGTGGCCACGGCGCTCATGCACTCGCTGGCGGTGACGGAAAAGCGCGGCGCATTCAAAAGTTGGACGGCGCTCTTGGCGATCGCCGCCTTTTCGCTGAGTCTGTTGGGCACCTTCCTGGTGCGTTCCGGCGTCTTGATTTCCGTGCACGCGTTTGCGGTGGATCCGAAGCGCGGGGTGTTCATTCTTGGCCTGATCGGCGTGTTCGTCGGCGCAGCCTTGGCGCTCTATGCCTGGCGCTCACCGACGTTATCCAGCGGCGGCGGTTTCAAACCGTTTTCACGTGAAGCCTTTCTGCTGCTCAACAATATCTTTCTGGTGGTGGCGGCGGCGGCCGTGCTGCTGGGCACGCTTTATCCGCTGGTTATGGATGCGCTGCATTTGGAAAGGATTTCTGTGGGTCCGCCGTACTTCGACACGGTATTCATACCGTTGATGATTCCTTTCTTTATATTGATCGGCATTGGCCCCTATGTGCGCTGGAAACACGGCGAGCTGAATGACACCGCGCACAAGCTGTGGTGGGTGATACTCCTGGCCGTGATCGCCGGTCTGGTCGCACTGATTCTGCTGCAGGCGGAGACCACCATGGTGGCCATCGCCGGCTTGTTTCTCGGTGCCTGGACGATAGTTGCGGCGCTGCGCGAGCCCGTCTACCGATTGTGGCAGCGCGCCCGCGGCATGCATCTTTCGCTGCCGCGCTCGGTGCTCGGCATGACCACCGCGCACGTGGGCGCGGGCTTGTTGATACTTGGTGTCACGGTCACCAGCACCCTGGGTATTACCCGCGATTTGGTGGTCAAGCCGGGTTCGAGCGTGACTGTGCATGGCTACCAATTCACCTATGCAAGCACCCAGGATGTGTCCGGTCCCAACTATCAGGGCACGCAGGTCACCTTCCACGTATCTCGCGACGGCAAACAAATCGCCGTGATGCGTGCGGAAAAGCGCACGTTCACCGATACCGTGACCAGTGTGGCGGCCATCTATCCTGGTGTCTTCCGCGATTTGTATGTGGGGCTCGGTAATCCGCTCGGCGACAGCACCTGGAGCGTACGCTTCCAGTACAAGCCGCTGGTCAGGTTCATCTGGTTCGGCGGTTTGGTGATGATGCTGGGTGGCGTGATCGCGGTATCCGATCGGCGCTATCGCCGGCGTGTCACGGAATCCGCCGCTATCGTGCCGGCAAACCCGCCTTTGCTCGCAGCGACGCCCGTGCCGGCGCCCGGCACGGCTAAGGCCGAAGTGGAGGCGGGCGGATGAAGCGCTCGCTGTTCTACCTGTTGCCCATTCTTGTGCTGGGCGTGCTGATCGCGCTGTTTTGGCGGGGGTTGTATCTCAATCCGCGCATCCTGCCTTCGCCCCTGATCGGCAACGCGGTACCGACATTCAACCTGCCCGAGCTGCGCCACCCGGACAGTCCCCTTACACAGCAGATTTTGATCGGCCATGTTTCACTGGTGAATGTCTGGGGCACCTGGTGCTATGCCTGCCGCGAGGAGCAGCAGACGCTCATGGCCTTCTCGAGACAAAACGTCGTGCCGATTTACGGCTGGGATTACAAGGATGACCGGCAGGCGGCGCTTGCCTGGCTGGCGCAGCGCGGTGATCCCTATACCGCGGTGGCCTTCGATGCCAGCGGCGATGCCGCCATCAACTGGGGGGTATACGGCGCACCGGAAACCTTCCTGATCGATGCGCGCGGCATCATCCGCTACAAATATATCGGGCCGCTGACTCCGGACGTGATCCAGAACGATTTGTTGCCGCGGATTCAGGCGCTGCAGCACGAAGGCACATGAGACAGTTGCTGTGGGTGACGCTCGCGACGTCAGTGCTGTTTTGCCTGTGGCTTCCGAGTGCGCGGGCGGTGGACAGCGAAGCTCCATTCAGCAATCCGCAATTGCAGCAACGTTATGAAGGCCTGATTCACGATTTCCGTTGTCTGGTGTGCTTCGACGAAAGCATCGCTAACTCCGATGCGGATCTGGCCGCGGATTTTCGCCACCAGGTGCATCAGATGGTCGCCGATGGCAAGAGCGACCAGGAAATCAAGACTTTCATGATCAAGCGTTACGGCGACTTCATCTTGTACCAGCCGCCGCTGCAGCCGAGCACCTGGGTCTTGTGGGGCGGGCCATTCGTGCTGTTGGTGATCGGTTTGGTGACGCTGATTTTCATTCTGCGGCGGCGTGCGCGCATGCACAACGTCGAGGGAGACAACGCGTGACTTTTATCGTTGTCGCCATTGTCATGACGCTGGTGGCTGCGGCGTGTATCGCGGTGCCGTTGTGGCGCGGACGGAACAAAGCATCGCTGACGGCAAGCGCAGCCAATCAGGCTGTGTACGCGGCGCGCCTCGAAGAGCTGGAACGTGATGTCGCGGCGGGGAGGTTGGCCGCCGGTGATTTTGCGGCGGCGCGGCGCGATTTGGAACATGAATTGGCGACAAATCTGGACGAGGTACAGCGGCAGGCGGATCGCGCAAGCCACGTGCGCGGGCAGAGAGTACTCGCGATCATTGCTGCCTGTCTGCTTGTCGCCGTGCCCTTGATACTTTACTGGCAACTGGGCAACTGGCGCGCGGGCGTGCAGGGTGTTCAGCAGGCCAGCGTGGCGTCGGTTGACCAGATGGTCGCAACGCTGGCCACGCGCCTGCACACGCAAGATCCGAATGACCTGCAGGGATGGAAAATGCTCGGCCATGCCTATCTGCTGATGGGCCGCTACGCCGATGCCGAAGATGCCTACGGACACGCACTGAAACTGGCAGACGGCAAGGATGCCGAGGTGCTCGCTGGCTACGGCGAGACCGTGGCGCTGGCCGATCCCAAGCAGTTCATGACGCTGGGCATGCCGGCCATCGAACAGGCGCTGGTGCTGGCGCCCAGCAATCCACAGGCGCTCTGGTACGGCGGGCTCGGCGCGCTGGAGCGTGGCGACAAGACTCTGGCGGTCAGCCGCTGGCAGGCATTGCTCGCGCAAGATCCGCCGGCCGAATATCGCGCTGTCATTGAGAAATCGATTGCTGCCATAGGCGGAAGCGCAACGCCGCGTGTGCCCGCTACCAGCGCAGTTGCCGCGGGCAGCGCTGAAATCCATGTACGCGTGACCTTGGCGCCAAACTTGCGCGACAAAGTGTCTCCGGATGAAACCTTGTTTGTGTTCGCGGTAGCGGCAGGGCAGAGCGGTGGCCCGCCTCTGCTTGCGCGGCGTTTTGAGGTGCGGAACCTGCCGCTGGCGATGACGCTAAGCGGTGCCGATGTCGTCGTTCCCGGCCAGAGTCTGAATGGCTTCAGGCGCGCCACTGTGATTGCGCGGATTGCGCGCCACGGCACCCCCGCTCCTCAATCCGGCGATCTCGAGGGTCAAGCTGCCTGGCGGGCAGGCGACAAGGGGCCCGTCAACGTGTTGATTGACAAGGTGCTGCCCTGAAACCGGGCACGCAGTAAATCGATCTGGATGACGTGGAAGCAGGCAGCCTAGAGGTGGCTGTCGATGTAGTTTTCCAGCACGTTGTAGGTCCCGGGCTCGAAATCCGTGAATTGGATCCCCACCCGGTACTCGTCGTCGCCCCGCTTTCTTACGTCCACCACCCGTCCGTAAAGCCCTAGCCGATCGCTGCCCAGGGCAAAATCCGAGAGCATCACGCGTACGTGAATGCGCACCCCGTGGCCGGCATTGGTCTGAACGCCGTGCGGGGTGATACGGGCCAGCGTGGGCCCGTCGCACAGGATCTGCATCCCGGTCAGCGATACGTCCACCGCGACCGCCGCAAAAGTCGTGCCGTCGGACTCAAGAATCCGGACAGAATGGTCAGCGGCGATCCGCCGGAAGGTGCGTTTTTCTACTTGCATTTCATTCCTTTCGGCTCGCGAAGAATGGATTCTACGCAAACCTGTACTTCTGTCAGGTACGTTTGGCGGCACCCGGTTATCAAAGCAGGGAGTATTACTTGGGGATACAGCTACTTAGAATACTAATATCGATACTACTATAAAATCGTGGAGCATGACGGCAGGGGAGCACAGGAGGTCTCGGCCGGCCTGAAGATGCATCTTTAATGACACATAATATACATACCTTACGCACCCATTGAGGCGTTGCCTCCTGTTGGTCTCAATGGGTTGTGGAGCAAATTTCTTTTCCTTGTCCTGGTTTGAGGCCCGTTCTTGCCGACGAGTGCTCCTCGTTTGCGCGGGCTTCGTTTTCCCGTCTTCTTCGTTTTCACGCTGCGTCCCACGGTTTGTTGAAGTGCTGTATTTGCGGTTTTAGTCCTGTTCGCATTGACGAAATTCTTGGTTTTCAAGGCGATGTTTGCCTCTCCTGTTCGGTGCTGCATGGCTGCGATTGCTGAGCCGTGTTGCTCGAGCTTCAGCGATTTAGGATCGCGGATGACTCTTCTGAGCCAGTTTTTCATTGCCTGCGCGATGCATACGCCTCCTTTCTCGCTCGATACTCATGGGATTGGTTTTGTACGTTCACCTTTAGGGTATCGACGCATCCTGAGGCCGCGCGCAAGTATTACGGCCTTTGGTTGTCACGCCTCAATCGAGTTGTCCATGGCGTCCATTGGTATCAGACCGGCAAGCAGGTTTATTGGTGTCTGGCGTATGAGAGACATCGATCGGGTGCGCTTCACATGCATGCACTCATCGGCAATCCTCTTACTCATCTCGACCACAGGGCGAATCGTCTCCGATTTATGGATTTGTGGCACTCATTCGGTCAAGACGGCAGCGCAGGAAATTGCGTCAACGGGCGAGCAGGTCTTTCACTTGCCAAGGGCCCGGGGTTTGCTCGCATTTTCACTGCCAACGAGCGCTGTGCGGTTTCTGCCTATGTCAGCAAGTACGTTGTCAAAGGCGGTGAAATCGAATTCGGCGGTTCTCTCGGAAGGTTTTGCGCAACCTGACTAAGTTCGTGAGCAGGGCGGGGACCTGTGAACCCCGGCAGCGCGTTGTTTTTACACAGCTGCAGTTCGGTATTCGGTACATCGGTGGCCGGCGTTAGCTGCACCATCGGACGCCGAATAAGCAATGCTCTTTGCGTTGCTTGACGGGATAGTTATGTCTGGAGAGTTTGTAATGCGTGTTCTTGTCGCCTGTGAACGTTCTGGATTAGTGCGTGACGCTTTT
>JAGXAL010000107.1 GCA_018971605.1 Natronospirales bacterium
GCGTGACCTGTCATGAGCAAGCGTAACTATTCGAAGCCGTGGTGGCTGGCCCTGACCGGCGGGATATTGACCGCCATCCTGGCCCTGACGGCGCCTGTGGCCGGCGCGGCCACGGTGCAAACCACCCTGACCTACACCGGCCCGTTGCCGGCCAGCATCACCGCCCTCAAGGTGGAAAACCTTGCCGGTCACGTGAGCGTCACCCAAGGCAGCCGTTTTGAGGTGACCGCAACCGTGGTGGCCAGTGGTGCGGACCAGACCGCGGCCCAGGCCCTTGCCCAGACGGTCAAGTTCGACACCGCCCAGTCCGGCGACAGCTTCACGCTACACGTGCACTATCCGGTCAACCAATACGACAGCTACCAGTACCCCGCGGAGCACGCGGATAACACCGGCGGCAACAATGACAATTTCTGTTTCCTCGGCGTGTTCTGCGTAAACGGCGGCGGCAACAATTTGTCCTACCAGGGTAGCGAAGTGCACGTCTATCGCGGCAGCCAGCGCGGCACACCGCTGCACGTGGATCTCAGCGTGCAGCTGCCGGCCAACATGCAACTCGCACTGGTCAATTACGTCGGCCGCAGCGATTTGCAGGGCTTGCAGAATGATCTTCGCGTCAAGACCTCAAGCGGCGACGTGTTCGCCACCGGCATTGCCGGCAAATTTGATGCCGACACTGGTTCGGGCGACGTGCATGCAAAAAATCTCAGCGGCGATTTCAGCGCCGACACCGGCAGCGGCGATGTATTCGCCGACGGCTTCAAAGGCAGCGTGCATGCCGACACCGGCTCGGGCGACGTGCACATGAGCAACGGCAGCGGTCAGACACTGTATGCCAATACCGGTTCGGGAGACGTGTTCCTGAACCACACCATCGGCGACATGCAGTTCGATACCGGCTCCGGCGACGTGCGCATCAAGGACGCTGCCGGTTCGCTGCATGCCGATACCGGCTCCGGTGAAGTACATGCGGAGAACTACACCAGTGGTGTAAACGTCTGGGCCAATACCGGTTCGGGCGATGTCAACCTGGCGGGCGACCTCTCCGCCTTGCGCAAGCTCTATATAGATACGGGCTCCGGTGACGCCACGCTGCATACTACGGCGGGCCTGTTGCTGCACCTGGATGCCTCTTCCGACAGCGGCGACCTCAACATCAACCTGCCGGACATGCGCAACGTGGTCACGCATCGCGGCTCGTTCAGCGCGGATTTCGGCCAAGCCGAGGGCCATGGCACAATTTCCACAGGCAGTGGCGACATCACCGTCACCCAACCCTGACGAGGACTGGAACATGAAGATTCGCAAGCTGTATCCCGCATTGTTGCTCAGCGCCGTAGCACTCGCCGGCTGCAACGTCAACAAGAACATCGACGTGCCCGCCGACGCGCACTGGTCGAGCGGCACCAGCACCATCAACGGCGTGATCACCGTGGGTGCGGGCGCGGTGGTGGACGGCGGCTTGCGCACCATCAACGGCGCCATCCGCCTGGGCGCCGGTGCCCAGACCGGGGACCTGACCATCGTCAACGGCGGCATCGCGCTCGCCGACGGCGCGCACGCCGGGAAACTGGAAGGCGTGAACACCGCGGTCACGCTCGGCAAGAACGCACTCATCGGTGCGGATGTCGCCATCGTGAACGGCGACCTGCGCAGTGCGCCGGGCACGCGCATCCAGGGCTCGGCAGCCGTCGTCAACGGCGACATGGCGCTGTGCGGCACGGTGGTATCCGGGCATCTGAGCTTCGTCAACGGCACAGTATGGCTGGCCGACAGCAGCAGTGTTCAGGGCGACATCACCGCCAAACAACCCAAAGGCAGCTCCGGGAATAACCCGCCGCCGGTGGTGGTGATTGGTCCGCACGCGATCGTGGGCGGCAGCATCATTTTCGAGCGTCCCGGCCAGCTCTACGTGAGCGACAGCGCAGTGATCCACGCCGTGCAGGGCGCCACCGCGGTCAAGTTCAGCGGCGATGCGCCGAGCGGCGTGACCCTGCCGAAGTGTCCGACGGATTGACGAGGATTACAGCCATGTTGCACAACCCGCCACGTTGCACTTCGCCGCCTTGAACCGCTGATGCGACGCCGCGGCGTCGCCACGCATCCTTTTCTGAACAGCTTTTGAATCCGGAGGAAGCCTGATGCTTCGCTTCAACAGACCCGCTTTGCCTTTAATGCTTGCCGCGCTCTGCGCCGCCGCCACCGTGCATGCGCAGCCGCCTGAGTTTCAGGGGCCGGTGGTCGAGGCCGGCGTCAAAACCGGCCCCATCACGCTCGACGGCGTGCTCGACGAGCCCACCTGGAAAACCGCGCCGGTCATCACCTTGACCCAACAGAATCCACATCCTGGCCAGCCCACGCCCTTCACCACCACGGTGCGCATCCTGCGCGGTAAAAGCCACCTGTATTTCGGCATCGTCTGTACCGACCCCGATCCGGGCAAGATCGCCATTCACACGCTGCAGCGCGACGCCGATCAATCGGGCGATGACAACGTCATGATCGTGCTGGATACCTTCGGCCAGCACAAACTCGCCTACGTGTTTCAGGTGAATGCCGGCGGCGCCATGGCCGACGGCCTGATTTCGCCCGGCTACATGAACATGAACAGCAACACGCCCGCCGTGGATTACAGCTGGAACGGCTACTGGGAAGCAGAGGTCAAGCGCACCCCGACCGGCTGGACTGCGGAGGTCCGCATTGATACCCAGAGCCTGCAATTCAACAACCAAAAAGCGATTTGGGGCTTGGACATCAGCCGCTATGTGCCGCGCGAGCTGCTGACGCTAGCCTGGTCGGGCATCAACCTCAACGCCTCGGTCACCAATCTGCAATGGGAAGGTTCGCTCACTGGTGTCCAGGGCCTTAACCAGGGTTCCGGTTTCGAATTCGATCCCTATGCGGTCACCGAGTACAGCGACACCAAGCACGACACCGCGAGCTGGACCGGCTTCGATCTCAAGTACAACTTCACCCCGGAGCTGGCCGGACGTCTCACTTACCACACGGATTTCTCCGAAGCCCAGGCCAACAGCCTGCAAGTCAACGGCTCGCCCTACGCGCAGCCCATCCCCGAAACCCGAGCGTTTTTTCTGGAAGGCGCCAACATCTTTACTTTCAGCCATAACCTCGGCAACAACTTCATTCCGTTCTATTCACGCAGCATCGGCTTGATCAACGGCGAACCCGTACCGCTGGACGAAGGCGTGAAACTGCTCGGCCACACCGATGGCTGGACGCTTGGATTGCTGGACACGCAGATGGCCGGGTCGAATATCTCTGACGGTACCAATCTGTTCGCCGGCCGCGCGGTTTACAACATCAATGATCAGTGGCGCGTGGGTGCGCTTGTCACTCATGGCGACCCGCTCGGCCAGCTGGACAACACGCTCACCAGTTTCGACAGCACCTGGAGCACTTCAACCTTCAGCGGCGACAAGAACCTGAATCTCTCCGGCTGGGCGGCGCGCTCTTCCGGAAGCGATGTGCCTGCGGGCACGCCCAACGGTTACGGCTTCGATGCCGAATACCCCAACGATCTGTGGTACGCAGATGTCAATTACAATTTCTTCGGCGATGCACTGAATCCGGCACTGGGTTTCATTCAGCGCCCCGGCACCAAGCAAACCTCGATGGACCTGGTTTACCAGCCGCGGCCGGCTGCCGGCAGCGCCTTCGATTGGGTGCGGCAGTTCTTCTTCGAGGGAAGCTGGTACTACGTTACCGATCTGAACAACCGCGTGCAGAGCGACGATTGGAACGTGCACCCGCTGCATCTCACCACCCAGGGCGGCTGGCAATGGAATACACAGATCGGCATAAACCACGAAGTGCTGGCTTCGCCTTATCCGATCCTGCCGAGCGTGACCATTCCGGCCGGCACTTACAATTTCACCACCACGCACATCAACATGAATTCGCCGTCAGCCGATGACCTGACCTACGGCTTCAGCTCCGAAATCGGCGACATCTACAGCGGCCATTACAAGGATTTCTTCCCCCAAATTTCCTGGTCAGCACCCGGCGGCCACTTCACCTCCACTCTGGTGACTGGAATCCTCTGGCTTTACACGCCCCAGGGCAACGGCGTCCTGCGCGTTTCGGAACTGAACCTCGGTTATTCGTTTACGCCGGATCTGACGCTCTCCACGCTCACCCAGTACAACAATATCAGCCACACCACTTCGGAGAACATGATCCTGCAATGGAACATCCTGCCGGACCGCATTTTCTACCTGGTGTGGAACCACGGCCTGACCCTGAATCCCAACCTGCTGCAGGGCACCCAGACCATCACCGGCAACACCGTGGTGGTGAAGCTGGTGTGGGGGTTCTATTAATGAAACGCTTTCACCGACGTAAATCCCTGGCAGAGATTATTGATATTTCTGCACACCACTTTGCGCTAGTGCATCCACAAATCGTAAATGAGGAAACTCGTCATGAATAGAATCAATTTACTTCCTGCCATCGCCGCCATAATGCTTGGTCTCGGCTCGCTATCCGCCACGGCCGGCACCACCAACACCGATTCCTGGTCATACGAGCACAACAGTATCAATCTGGATCACGGTGATGCGGTCATCCACGGCAACAACGGTACCGCAGCCCGCATCATGCCGGATGGCGCCCTGTACATCGCCGGCAAACCACAAATCGTCACCAGCGCGCAACGTCAGCAGTTACGCCGCTACGTTGCGACCGTGGAAGACATGCAGGCCAAAGGCCTGGCGCTCGCCGGCGAGGCTGGCGATTTTGCCGCCGGCATCGTGGGCGACGTGATGGCCGGGCTGTTCAGCGGCGACAGCGACCAAATTGACAAGCAGGCGCATCGCCGCGCCCACGACTTCGCACAAAAAGCCCTGCCCATCTGCGAAGACGCCAAGACGCTGAAACAGATCCAGGAAACACTGGTTGCCAGTTTGCCGGCCTTCAAGCCCTATGCGGTCATCGAAGGCCACGACGTGAACGATTGCGAGCGCGGCATAAATTACGACGATTGAAATGTTCTGCGGATTCCTGAACCGGCAAGTCTTCCGCGGCCGACCGGCGGACCGGCGGTTCCCAACCGATATATAAGAAATGAATCGGGGTAATTTCATAGTAATGCCGGGCGCTGCCCGCGGAAATGCGCTATACCTGCCAGCAGCTTCGCAGTGCGAAGGAGGCAAGTTATGAAACGTTTACTCCCGAAAATCACGTGGCTTTCACCGTGGCTGCTCGCTGCGGCTTTCCTGGTCGTGTGGGCCAATCCGGCACACGCCGACCAATTGCCCCCCGGGGTGCTGGTGATTCACATGCACCAGCCGCCCTATCTGGACCGGCCGCCGGGATCCGGACCTTTCAGCCAATCCGACATCAACGATGCCCTGGAACTCGCGAAGCTGGGCGATGCCGAAGCCCAGGCGAACCTCGGCATCATGCTGCAAAGCCGCGGCGACTATAAGCAGGCGGCCTATTGGTACCAGCAAGCGGCCAATGCCGGTGTGGCCAATGCCGAATACAACATGGGCACGCTGTTGTTCAACGGCGAAGGCGTAGCGCAGGACTATGCCAAGGCGCA
>JAGXAL010000001.1 GCA_018971605.1 Natronospirales bacterium
TACACCGACGTGGCGCGCGTCGGCCACACCTCGCTCGCGATTGACGTGACCGTGTTCTCGCAGCGCAGCGACGGCGAGCACGAAACCTGCGTGAAAGTGGCCACCGCGCAAATGACTTACGTGCGCGTGGGCACGAACCGCCGGCCGGTGCCGATCGCCAAGACAGGGTCGTCCGCTTAGCCAGGCTTTATTCGTTGGGGCGGCGTATCCGGCCGTACCGCTCAGGGATTGCTGAAAACGGCGCCGTGCGGCATGGCGCTGCCGTTCCAGCCATCCGGCCAGACGCGTGTCATGTCGATGGTTGCCGGATCAAGCGTCAGTTTTCCGGTCTGGCGATCGATCGTGGCGAAGCGGACCTTGGTGTCGAGTACGCCGTAACCGGTGATGACCAGGCGATTACCGCCCGGATCGAGCGCCAGCCAGTGCGGATATTCGTCCGGCGGCAGCAGAATGCGGCTGACCTCGTGCGGATGTTCCGGGTCGCGCATATCGAGACTCACGACCGCGTGCCCGCTCTGCATGGTCTCCACGAGATAATCGCCCACGACCACTGGCACCTCGCACCCGCGGTAGCCGAAGTCATAAATATGCTGCAGCGACGGATGGTCGCTTGCCAGATCCCGGACCAGGAACAGACCACAGTGGAACGTCGGCACGACGACCGTCTTGCCGTCCGCCAGCACACGAGGCTCCGACGAGTCGGCCGCCGTGTCGTAAAACCAATCCGGTTGCGGCGGCAACGGCATGGTCCGGATCAACTTGAGATCGGATAGCCGCCAGACCTGGGCTGCATGGCTGGCCTGCGCGCCCATCATGTCCGCACTGCTGGTGACGACACGGTCGAGTTTTTCATCAACCGCCAGACTGTACGGGCGAATGGCGGGATGTCCGGGCACGGCTGCCGAAGCGGTCCTCACGACCTTCCCTTGCGGATCGAACTCCACCAGTCCACCCGCGGCATGATTGAATCCGCCGGAATACTGGAAGGTCGCCAGCGTATCGCCGTTGGCAAGATAAACGAACGAATGCGGATAACCGAATGTACCCACGCTGCCGAATTTCCGTGCGAGGCGCGGATGCGCGAGATCACGCAGGTTGAAAACGTAGGTGCTGTTCCCGAGCCAGTCGTTGGCATACAGGACGTCGTCAGGTGGCTCCGTGTAGTTCGTGTGATGGGCCATCACCGCCTCGCCAACGGGTAACATCGCCACAAGCTTCCCGAACGACGGCCCCGGCTGCACGTCGAAAACGGCGAGGAAGTCCTTACCCAACCCGAGGTGGTTACGCTCGGCAGCGATATCAGCCGGAGTCATTGCCGTATCAGCGGCGTGAGGATGGTTGGCCTCCATCGCCCACACGAACAGATAGTGGCTGGCAACCGGGGCCGCTGCCGCGATCAGCGGAAACGCCAGGATCAGGAGCAACAGGCAACGGAAAACGGATCGTTTCACGGCTTGTCTCCTCACGCGAAAACTACTCCACGCGGATGCTGCCCATCATGCCGTGATCCTCGTGAAACAGCATGTGACAGTGGAATACGAAGGTACCCTTCGGCACGTCGCGAAAATCCAGGATCACCTTGGTGATGCTCGGCTGGATCAGTGGATAGTTCGGGTCGCGCGGATTCGGCAGCGGCTTGCCGACGGGTTGGAACGCGGTGTCCACGGTCATCGGTATTCCGCTGTAGTTGCGCTCCTCCACGAATTTCATCTGGTGGATGTGGAAGTCGTGGTTTTCCAGCGTGGCGTTGATCAGATACCACACCTCGACCGTGCCCTGTTTGACCACGATGTCGGGGTTCGACGGCACGGTTGCGCCGGCGCGGAACACCGGCCAGAACGGATGCTCGTGGAAGTCCGGATGGGTAGTGTCGGTGATGTAGAAGCCCAGGTGCGGCGGGATCTTGCCTTGCTTGGGAAACGGGTATTGGGTAAAGGTGATCGCGCGCCGATGGACGAGCGAGGGATGCGCATGCACCCAGGCGACAAGCCGTGCGGCCGGCGTGTCGGAAACCCTGATGGGTGTCGAGCGCAGCACCTGCGGATGATCGCCGGCATTGGCGACTGCCGTGATCCGCAGCAAGTCATGATGCCTCTCGCGCACGAGGCCTTCGCACCAGGGTTCGCTGGACAGGATGAGACTGGCACCCGCCGGCGCGGTCAGCAAAATGGCGGCGCGTGACATCGGCGAGAGCATCAATTCCCGCATGGGCAGGTAGTGCGCATAGGGCTGTTGCATGTCGCCGGAAACCGGCACGCCGTCGCGTTCGACCAATTCGAACGGCAAGGTGTAACCTTGTGCATCACGGATACGCAGAAGTTTGGGCGAGTCGGCGGTGCCGTTGACGATGCGCAGCAACTGGGTACGCCCGGCCTGTATGGGCAGCGTGGTCGGCGTGTTGGCCCCATCAATACTGATCCGCGTCTCCGGGAAAGGGCCACTGCAGCCGTTCAGCACAATTCCGCCGGCACTCAGTGGCGCGGCCGACGGCCAAGGCGGCGGATTGAACGGGTCGTAAGCAACAGGCGGGGCCGGCTTGAGGGCAGCTTCATGTGCCGTCGCCGCTTTCCCGCGGGCAAGACGCTCGGAGCGGGAAGGACTGGGCCCGTCGTCGGGCTCACCCACCTGATAAGTCAGCAGCAGCACGTGCTGGTCAGCGCGCGGGATCTGCGGCTCATCCGGCTCCACGATCCACACTCCGGCAAGTCCGCCGCCCAATTCCGCGTCCGCTGCGCCGTGCGCATGCGGATGGAGAATGTAGGTACCGGGCGGCTGGCTGCGCGGAATGCTGATGTCATATTCGCAGGCGCGCATCGGTGTGCTGAGTGTCGAAAGAAACACGTTCTCCTCGGACGCCGGTCCTTCGAAGCCGTGCAGGTGCAGGTTGGTGTCGATCGGCTTCATCTCGAAGTCGCGATCGTCAATGACGTGATTGAGATACCCGACCCAGTGGTGCACCGGTGCCGCCGGCATCGGCATCGGTTTGCAGGCGGGAATCGCGGTGGACGGGACACTTTCGCCGGGGCTTTGACTGCCGATGTCGTTCACGATGCGGATCGTGAAGCGCTCGCCGCGGCGCACGTGGATCGCCGGCGCGACGTAATGCACGGCGCCGTTCCAATGATAAACGTAGCAAAACCGGTTGCCGCCGTCGTCCGTGTGCACGGCGAGTATCAGTTCAGGCTCGCCCGAAGCGTCCAGCGGCGCACTCCACATGTCCACGGCCGGCGGCTCGACGATGTCGTGCGTTTGCGTAACGGGTCCGCATGCGCCCATCGCGGTTGGCGCCGGCGCGGCCAGGCTGGGTCGCACCATGCTGGTGATTGCCAGGAAAAATGCGCATGCGAAAACACTGAGGAATATCCGGCGTTGAACACGCTGAAATCTGGCGGCCACGGTGAGTCCCCCAATATTTTTATAGCCTGACGGGCAGCGCTTTATACAGTAACGCCAGTCCGCGGACAATGCCGGGATGGCACACCCACAGACAATCAAGGACTTGGCGAAGGCATGCCGGCAAGCGCAGGCGTCAGGGTTGGGGATGCTCAATCTGGCCGTGCGCGGTATTGAAGCGGCCGAGTTCTTCGACCACGATGCGCATGGCTTGGCGCTCGACGTCGGTAAGATACGGGTTCCAGACGTCGAAGATCAGCACCACGCGCGTGCGCCCGCTCTTGTTCCAGGCTTCGTGCTCGAAGGTATCATCGAACACGAGGCACTCACCCTCCTTCCAGCCGCGGGTTTCGGTGCCGACGCGGATGCCGCAGTCCGGCGGAATGATCAGCGGCAGGTGCACCACCAGACGGGTATTGATCACGCCGGTATGCGGCGGGATATGCGCGCCCGGCTTGAGCACCGAGAAAAAGGTTTCCGGTGAATGCTCCGCGACGCGGCTTAACGGCAGTGTATCCAGCAAGTCCGCGGTAACCGGGCAGCGCGCGCAGTTGTCGTCAAAGCGATGGCCGTCGCGGTAAAAGAAAAACGCATTCCAGTTGGGCGAGTAATTCAGCGACTCCCAATACTTTGAGCCGGGATGGTCGCGGCGCATTTCGATGAACGGCCGGAAGCCCTCGTCGCCGCGCAAAACTTCCAGCAGCTCACCGCGGATTGCGTCGGTGTGCCGCTCGATTTCGGTGAACCAGGGAAACTGGCTACGCTCGAACCAGGCGCGCGGCGGCAGTCCGGGGAAGGTCATGAAGGTGCAGCGCTGCAGCGGATCGCCGGCAGGCTGCGGTTCCTGCCCGAAGAAAATGCGCAGGCATTGGTCCACGCGTGCGAAATCTGTC
This sequence comes from Natronospirales bacterium, assembly GCA_018971605.1. GTDB lineage: Bacteria > Pseudomonadota > Gammaproteobacteria > Natronospirales > REEB76 > REEB76. The sequence goes on from JAGXAL010000001.1 coordinate 4,287, forward strand.
GCCGGCTGGCCATTGCGCAGCGGCGCGAGCGCTTGCAAAAGGTGCGCCTCGCGGGCCTGCTGCACCGTGTTGCGCGCATGCTGCAAGGCCTGACGCAATCCTGGCGGCAGGCGCTCGGCCTGGACCATCAGGCCGAGATCCCCGGCCTGGGTAAGCCCCGCAAGAAAACTGTTCAACGCCTGACCGCGGCGCCCCAGCTGTTCGAGCACCATGCCCTTGTGCAAATGCACCACGGGGTATTCCGGTTGCAGACGTAGCGCCGCATCCAGCGTGGCCAGCGCTTCCGGTAACGCCCCGCAGGCGCGCTGCGCCAAAGCCAGGTTCTTGAAGAGCGCGGCGTCCTCGGGATGTGCCGCCACCGCGCGCTGGTACAGCTCCAGGCTGCGGGTCAGGTCGCCCGCCGCCATGGCTTGCGTACCCAGATAACTCAGCGCTTCGGCGTGCCCCGGGTCCCGCTGCAGCAACTGCGCATACAGCTCGGCGGCGGCACGGGTTTCGTTGGCTTGGGCGCTGCGACGGGCGGCGTCGGCGAGCTGGGCAATGTCGCGTGCCTCGGCGCCCACGGGCGGTGCGATGTTCGAAGTAGTCACATGGTGTGCGTGGGCCGATCGGCGCGCAGCGCCGTACCCAGCAGACCTTCGATCTTGCGCTGCGTGTTGCCGCCGTCCTGCTCGCTGAATTGCACGCCGATGCCGGTGGCGCGCGTGCGGTTGATGCTGCGCGGCGTGATCCACACGACTTTGGCCGCGACCGGCAGGCGGTCGGGTGAATCCATGAGCTGCAACAGCACGAACACCTCGTCACCGAGCTGATAGGGTTTGTCGGTCGGTATGAACATGCCGCCGTTTTTCACGAACGGCATGTAGGCGCTGTACAAGGCGCTCTTGTCCTTGATCACCAGGGTGTGGATCGCCTGTTGGCGCGGTGCACTCATGGTTTCAACCTCCAGCTGCCGCCAGCGGCGCGGCGTTCAAACATTGCAGACCGTCGGCCCATTGCAGCAGCAGATCCTCGAGCAGCAACTGGCCGTTGACCGGAGTGGCCGCCAGCATCACCGCCCGATTGAGCCGCCCCAGATACGCATGTAATGCGCGCAAGTGTAAGCCCGGGAGAGCGCTTTGCAACTGGCTGCGGGCGTCCGCGTTGATCAGCGCGGCGGGCGCTGCCTGGCCCGAGGTAGCCATGCATACGAGGTCCATGACCCAAGTCTGCAGCAGGCGCAGCACCAGCGGCAGCGGTTCGCGCGCCAGTTCCGCCGCAGACTGCAACGGATTGCGCGTATTGCTGCGCAGTTCCGCCAGCATGCGGTACAAATCCAGACGCTCGCGCACCAGCCGCAGTGGCGCAAGTTGCAGGGCCAGCAGCGGCCCACCGCCCGCGATACCCAGCAGTGCCGGCCAGTCGGATCGGGACTCGACGCCGTTGAGCCAGGCAAGCGCGTCCGGCACGCTCGGCGTCGTCATGGCGAGCTTCTGGCAGCGGCTGCGGACCGTGGCCGCCAGGTGCGCAGCCTGTGCGCTCACCAGCAGCAGCAGTGTGCCGGGCGCCGGCTCTTCCAGGGTCTTGAGCAGGCTGTTGGCCGCGTTGCTGTTCATGGCATCGGCCGGAGACAGCACCGCGATTTTGCGTCCGCCGTGCAGGCTGGTGAGCGCCAGCGTCGCGCCCAACGCGCGTATCTGATCCACGAGGATGGCAGTCTTGTCTTCGGGGATCGTGACGAAGTGATAGTCAGGGTGTACGCCTGCCGCGAACTGCCGGCAGGACGGACATTGACCGCAAGCTTGCCCGTCCGCCGGCTGCCGGCACAATGCCAGCGCCGCAAAGGCGCTGGCGAACAACTGCTTGCCGCTGCCGGCCACGCCCGTCAGCAGCAGCGCATGCGGCAGGCGGCCGCTTTGCAGCCACGCGCCGGCGCGTTGCCAGAGCGCTGTCTGCCACGGCAAGGGAACCGCTTGCCAGTCGGGTGGCGCGCCGGTGCCGGTCACAGCCATGGCAACACACATTGTTGCAACACGTTGAGGATCTGCTCACGCACCGCGCTCAGGGAAACGTCTGCGCGGATGATGCGTACACGCCGCGGCTCGTTGCGGGCGCGTCGCAGATACACGCGCCGCACGCGCTCGAAGAACGCCTGGCGTTCGAGTTCAAAGCGGTCGCGCGCGCCGCGCCGGCGCACGCGCGTCATGCCGACGGGTACGGGCGCGTCGAGCAACAAGGTCAGGTCCGGTTTGAGTCCGCGAGTCACCATGTGTTCCAGTGCTGCAATCTGGCGCTGCGGCAGGCGCCGGCCGCCGCCCTGGTAGGCGTAGCTGGCATCGGTGAAGCGGTCGCATAACACCCAGCGTCCGGAGATCAGCGCCGGCCGGACCAGCTGCTCGATGTGGCTGGCACGCGCGGCGAACATCAACAGCAACTCGGCCATGGGCGCCACGGGTTGGCTGCGCGGAGTGAGCAACAGCCTGCGAATCTCATCCGCCAGCCTGGTACCTCCCGGCTCACGCGTGACCAGCGGTTTGCTGCCGTGCGCACGCAACCAGTCGGCGATGAACTTCAGGTGCGTGGACTTGCCCACGCCCTCGATGCCTTCGAGCGTGATGAAGCGTGTGCGTTTCGATTGGCCGAATCGGGTCATGGTTGGTGATGCTTGATCTGATATTTCTGCACAGCGGCATTTTGCTCGGCCAGCGTCGCGGAAAACTGATGAGTGCCGTCGCCGCGCGCCACGAAATACAAGGCGTCGCCCGGGGTCGGATGCAGAGCAGCTTGCAGCGAAGCCAGGCTCGGCAGGCAAATCGGCGTGGGCGGCAGGCCGTTGCGCGTGTAGGTGTTGTAAGGCGTATCCGTGCGCAGGTCCTTGTAGGTGATTTTCCCAGTGTAAGCGTCGCCCAAGCCGTAAATCACCGTCGGGTCGGATTGCAGGCGCATGCCTTTCTGCAGACGGCGCACAAACACGCCGGCGATTTCACCGCGCTCCTGCGGTTGTGCAGTTTCCTTTTCCACGATCGAGGCCAGAATCAGCGCGTCGTAGGGCGTCTGATACGGCAAGCCGGCAGCCCGCGTTTGCCACGCGCTTTGCAGCTGCGCCTGCATGTCGCGGTAGGCGCGCGCGAGAAAGGCCAGGTCACTGGTGCCTTTGGGAAACTGATAGGTATCGGGGTAGAACCGGCCTTCCGGCGATTTGCCGGGATGGCCGAGCGCAGCCATCACGGCCACGTCGGTTTTGCCGGCGAGTGTATGTTTGAGCGCCGGATTGCCGTCCACCGCTTGCATCACCTGCCTGAAAGTCCAGCCGTCCACCAGCGTGAGTGAATGCAGCACAACTTTGCCGCTTTTCAACAGGTCAATCAGGCCGGCGACGCTGGTGCCGGGCGGCACCAGGTATTCACCTGCGCGCAGCGAATGCGCATCTCCGCGCAAGCGTGCCAGCCATACCAGATCCAGCGGCTGCGGTAGCACTCCCTGCCGGTGCAATTCGGCCGCGACTTCGCGCAAGGATGCGCCCGAAGGTACTTCGCCATCCACGGCACGGGTACCGCTGACCACGGGATTTAAGTACCCGCGCCAGACGACGAGGCCTGCGAGCACCGCGGCCAGCAAGATCAGCAACACAAAGCCGCGGCGCAGCTTGCTCATGGGTTCAACGCGCGCAGTGGCGCCGGCGCGAGGACTGTGGGGCGCGCGACGAAATCAATGCAGACGGCGGAACACCAGCGTGCCATTGGTGCCGCCGAAGCCAAAGGAGTTGGACAGCACCGCGTCCATCTGCAGCTTGCGCGCAGTGTGCGGCACGTAATCCAGATTGCAGCCCTCGTCGGGATGATCCAGATTGATGGTGGGCGGCGCAACCTGGTCGCGCAGTGCCAAAATACTGAAGATGGCTTCCGCGCCGCCAGCAGCACCCAGCAAGTGGCCGGTCATGGATTTGGTGGAGCTGACGGCAAGCTTCTTGGCGTGCGCACCGAAGGCGCGTTCGATGGCGTTGCTTTCGCCCTTGTCGCCCACCAGCGTGGAAGTCCCGTGCGCGTTGATGTACTGCACCTGCTCGGGATTGAGTGCGGCGTCGTGCAGCGCATTGGCCATACACAGACGCGCGCCCTCGCCGTCCTCGGGTGGCGCGGTGATGTGGTAAGCATCGCCGCTCATGCCAAAGCCGATAAGTTCGGCGTAAATCCTGGCGCCGCGTTTTTTGGCGAATTCGTATTCCTCCAGCATCAGGATGCCGGCGCCTTCGCCCAGCACGAAGCCGTCGCGATCCTTGTCCCAAGGGCGGCTGGCTTTCTCCGGCGCATCGTTGCGCGTGGACAGCGCGCGCGCCGCGCAGAATCCCCCCATGCCCAACGGCGTCACCGCCATCTCGGCACCGCCCGCCAGCATCACGTCGGCATCGCCGTACTGGATGCAGCGCATCGCGAAACCGATGTTGTGGTTGGCGGTGGTGCAGGCGGTGACCACCGCGATATTCGGTCCCTTGAAGCCATACACGATGGACAGGTGCCCGGCGATCATGTTGATGATGCTGGAAGGCACGAAGAACGGCGACACTCGCCGCGGACCCTTGTTCTCCAGGATCGAGGCGTGGGCCTTTTCGATATTGGTGAGCCCGCCAATGCCGGCGCCGATAGCCGCGCCCATGCGCGCCCGGTTGGCATCGGTTACTTCAAAACCGGAATCCCTCATGGCCTGCATGCCCGCGGCCACACCGTAGTGCACGAACGGGTCCATTTTCTTGATGTCTTTGGGTTCGATGTACTGCGCGGGATCGAAATCCTTGACCTCGGCGGCGATGCGCGTCGGGTAGTTGCGAGCGTCGAATTGGGTGATCGGGCCCACGCCGCTCTTGCCTGCCACGATGGCCTGCCAGGCTTCGTCCACACTGTTGCCGACCGGGGAAATGATTCCTAGGCCCGTCACCACCACGCGTCGCTTGGACACCGGGTTATCCTCTGTGTATGCTAGTCGCGAGAGTATAAGAAAAGACAAGGCCGTTGCCACCTTGCGGCAGCAACGGCGCATTTGTCAGGGAACGGGGCGGCTCAGGCGTTGGGCAGGTGGGCCTTGATGTAGTCCACTGCCTGGCCCACGGTGGTGATCTTCTCGGCTTCCTCGTCCGGGATTTCGCACTCGAATTCCTCTTCCAGCGCCATGACCAGTTCCACGGTATCCAGGGAGTCAGCACCCAGATCGTCCACGAAGGAAGCCTGCGGGGTCACTTGTTCCTCTTTGACGCCCAGTTGCTCCACGACGATCTTCTTGACGCGTTCTTCGATGCTACTCATGACTATCGGAACCTCCCGAAGTGACAATAATGGCGTTGGCCGGAGTGGCCGGCCAAACTGGGGGCGGTATTGTAGTGAAATCCGCCCCCCCATGCCAGCGCGGCCGGCGCCTCAAGCCATGTACATGCCGCCGTTTACATGCAGGGTTTCACCGGTTATATAAGCAGCCGCCGGCGAGGCCAGAAACAGCACGGCTTGCGCAACATCGTCAGGTAGGCCAAGCCGGCCGAGCGGAATCTGGTTCAACAATGCCGCACGCTGTGCATCGCTCAGTGCGCGCGTCATATCGGTATCAATAAAGCCCGGCGCCACCGTGTTGACGGTGATGTTGCGCGAACCGATCTCGCGTGCCAGGGACTTGGTGAAGCCGAGCACACCGGCCTTGGCGGCGGCATAGTTGGCTTGCCCGGGATTGCCGGTGGCGGCTACTACCGAGGAAATATTGATGATGCGGCCATGCCGCGCCTTGAGCATGCCGCGGATGCAGGCTTTCGACAGGCGGAACACGGAATTCAAATCGGTATTGATCACAGCTTGCCAGTCTTCTTCCTGCATGCGCATCAAGAGTGTGTCGCGTGCGATCCCGGCGTTGTTCACCAGGATGGTGGGACTGCCGGTTTCTGAAGTCACGGCGGCCAGCGTCTGCTCCACTACCTCGGAATTGGCTACATCCAGCACCCAGCCGCGACCGACGATATGCGCCGCTGCCAGATAACTGCTGATGACCGTCGCCCCGTCCGCGGTCGTGGCGGTACCGATGACCGTGGCGCCGGCTTTGCCGAGTGCGAGCGCAATCGCACGGCCAATGCCGCGGGTGGCACCGGTGACAAGCGCAATCTCGTTTTGCAACAGGCTCATGACTTGCCTGCTGCCGCCAGTGCGGCTTGCAAGGTTTGGGAGTCGTACACGGGATAAGCCTCCACCGACTTGTTGATGCGTTTGGTGAGCCCGGTCAGTACGCGGCCGGGTCCGAATTCAATCAGCTTGGAAATCTGTCGGCTGGCGAGGAATTGGACGGACTCCGACCAACGCACCGGACTGTAGAGTTGCTCTTTGAGCACCCGCCGGATCGCGTCGGCTTCCCTGTGCGCGGCGACATCCACGTTGTGCACCACGGGAATTTGCGGCGAGCGTAGCGGGATATCGGCCAATCTGGCCGCCAGTTGCTCAGCCGCGGGTTTCATCAGCGCGCAATGCGACGGCACGCTCACCGGCAGGAGCACGGCACGTTTCGCGCCTTTGGCAGTGCACACGGCGATGGCACGCTCCACTGCGGCTTTTTCTCCGGCAATAACGACTTGGCCGGGTGAGTTGAAGTTTACCGCCTGCACCACTTGGTCTTGGGCCGCCTCGGTGCAGGCCAGACGCACGGCCTCATCCTCGAGGCCCAGAATGGCCGCCATGGCCCCCGCCCCGGCCGGAGCAGCCTGCTGCATGGCACGGCCGCGAAATTCGACCAGCCCGACGGCCGCCTTGAAATCCAGGGCGCCCGCGCACACCAGTGCCGTGTATTCGCCTAGGCTGTGGCCGGCCAGATAGGCCGGCGTCGGGCCATTCCCTGCTTGCCATACTCTCCAGAGTGCGACGCCCGCAGCAAGCAGCGCGGGCTGGGTGCGCTCGGTGGCATTCAGCCGTTCACTCGGCCCGGTTTGGGTCAACTCCCACAGGTCGTAATGCAAGACCTCGGACGCTTCGGCAAAGGTCTGTCCAATCAACGGATATTGCGGCACCAGCTCGGCAAGCATGCCCACCACTTGCGAGCCTTGGCCGGGAAATACGGCAGCGAAACTCATGCACCGGGTCTCCTCTGCGGCAGCGAATTATACCTGCGGGTTCGCCGAGTCCCGGCGATGCTTCCAGCGTGACCCGAGCAGAACGCCCGCTACCAGAGTCGCACCCGTCAGGGCCCCCCACAGGTGGGCATCCACGACTACCGGGCCACCCGTCGTGGCCACTGACCAGGGCAGCGGCCCCAGCGATTGCTCATAGACCAATTTCAATACCAGAAATAGCGCGAGCACCCAGCCCAGCCAATCGCGTTTCGTCATCAGCAACATGGCGCCGGCCATCCATAACGTGTTCAATGCGCCGGAAATTCCCACGTACCAGCGCAACTCCGGATCGCCCAGCAGCAGCCCGAGACCCACGCCGATGGCACCCACGGTGATCAGCACGGGACAACGCCAGCCCGGTAACTCCTGTTCGAACAGCAACCACAGCAACACGTAGCCGGCCATGTCTTCGGCCAGGTGACCCCAGCCCAAATGCACCCAGTTGCCGGTGAACAGGCGCCAGATCTGGCCGTCGAGGATGGCCACCCGGTCATATTGCAGCCCTGCCCGCGCTGCCTCTCCGCCGAAGGCCAGCAACACACAGGGCAGCACAATCACCAGCATCGGCCACAAGCGCCGCAAACTGAGCCAGGAACCCCGGGATTTGGATTGGGTCGTCGTCAATGAGGCCAAGCCGTTGTTGTATGATTGATTTTCTGGTTTCAGGCCACACTTTAACCCAACCGCTTCCCCCAAATCAGCCATGCGCATCCGTCAGCAGCTTTCCGGTTTCACGCTTATTGAGGTCATGGTGGTCGTGGTCATCCTCGGCATCCTGGCGTCCATCATCGTGCCCAAGATCATGGACAAGCCCGATGAGGCACGCATCGTGAAGGCCAAGCAGGACATACGCGCCATCCAGTCGGCGCTGGAGATGTACAAGCTCGATAATTTTGTCTATCCCACCACCGACCAGGGCCTGCAAGCGCTGGTTACCAAGCCCACCACCGATCCCGTTCCGGCGCACTGGAAGCAGTACCTCGACCGCCTGCCCGTGGATCCCTGGGACAATCCCTACCAGTATTTGAACCCCGGCGTGCACGGTCCGATCGATATCTGGACTTACGGTCCGAAAGGTTCGTCGGGAGGCAGCAATAGTAGTGCCGGCGTGATCGGCAACTGGAACCTGGAAGGCAACGGCAGTACCAGCACCGGCAATAGCGGCGGCTGAAGCCCGGCGCGGGCGAGCGCGGTATGGCAGCAGCACGCATCCGGGGATTCACGCTGATCGAGATACTGGTGGTACTGGTTATCATCAGTATCGTCACCGCCGTAGGCTTGTTGTCGCTGGGGTCTTTGGGGGTCAATCCCGCTGCCGAGAACGCCGCGCAGAAACTTGCCGCGATTACCGATCTGGTGGCACAACAAGCGGTGATGCGTGGTCAGCAGTACGGCTTGCGGGTTTCGCCGCACGCGTACGAGTTTCTGGTGTACGACGGCAGCAAATGGTCGCCCGCCAGCGATGACGAGTTGCTGCACCCGCGTCAGCTCGACAGCAGCGTGACACTGTCGCTCGAGCTGCAGGGCACAGCCATTCACCTGCCCGTGAGCAAACCCGTGGGCGACGATTTGCTGGCGAGAGATGCCGGCGACAATCAGACTGAAATAAAACCGCAGATACTGCTGCTCTCCAGCGGCGAACTCACGCCGTTCATCATCACCCTGCAGGGTGCGGACGGCAAATACAGTTACCGTGTCACCGGCGATCTGCAACACGGCATCCGCTATGTTCCTCCGGACCAGAATAATGCCGGCTGACCCCCGTCCGCTTTGTGGTCGGCGTGTGCGCGGCTTCACGCTGATCGAAGTGCTGATTGCGCTGGTGTTTCTGGCGCTGGCCATGAGCGCGATCATCGCCACCGTCGGCGTCAGCATACGCAACGCCGCCGAGTTGCAGGACAAAACCTTCGCGCACTGGGTGGCGATGAACGAGTTGACCACGCTGCGCTTGGCGCCCGCCTGGCCGGCGGTCGGCACGCAAAAAGGCAACGCCGAAATGGCCGGCCAAAAATGGAATTGGCAGACAGCGGTAAGCACCACCCAGGATCCGGATCTGTTGCGCGTGGATATCGACGTGAGTAACGCTGCGTCGCCGGACACGGTGAGTGCCAGTCTTGTCGGTTTCATCGGCCGGTCGCAGCCGGTCGCAGCCAGCCAGTCCTTGTTGCCGCCCACGCCCGGTGGCCCAGGTACCCCGCCATGAAGCAACGCAGCGGCGGCTTCACACTGATCGAAATATTGGTAGCCATGGTGATCGTGGCGATCATCGGCGTGCTCGCCTACGGCGGCTTGCACGGACTGATACGCGAGCGCGAGCAAACCGCAGCCCGCATGCAACACTTGCGCCTGATGCAACAAGCCTTCGCCATCATGACGCGTGATTTCAGTCAGCTTGAGCCGCGACCGGTCCGTGATCCCTTAGGCGGTATGCCGCTCGCGGCCTTCATAAGCGCTCCGCAAAACCAGCCGCCGCTGGTTTTCACGCGTGGCGGGTGGGGTAATCCGCTCGCCGACGTGCGCAGCACCGAAGAGCGCGTGGCTTATCAGCTGGACAACGATCAGCTGCTGCGCCTGTCGTGGCCGGAACTGGATGTCCCCGCACAAACGCAGCCGGTCAAGCAGGTGTTGCTGGCCAACGTCACGCAATTCGACTTGCGCTTCATGGACAATACCGGGCAATGGCAGACCCAGTGGCCGCCACTGAATGTCAACAGTGCCGCGTATCTGGCGCAACTGCCGCACGCCGTGGAAATAGATGTCACGCTGAAAGACCTTGGCCGCATCACGCGCATCGTCGAGGTGGCGTCGCCGTGACGCAGCTGTCCGCCCAGCGTTCGCGGCAGCGCGGCGTGGCATTACTGATCGCCCTGGTGGTGGTGGCGATTGCCGCGACCCTGTCCACCGGCATGATCTGGAACCGCGAACTGGACATACGCCGCACCGCCAATATCACTCAAGGTGATCAGGCGATGGAATACGCCTTGGGCGCCGAAGCCTGGGCTGAGCAGATATTGCGCCGCGATTACCTGTCGAGCCCCAACAACACCAATTTGACCCAGGGCTGGGCCATGCAACTGCCGCCATTGCCGGTTCAAGGCGGTTCCATTACCGGCCACCTGGAAGATTTGCAGGGCCTGTTCAACGTCAACAATCTCGCGAGCAGCAACGCGGCACAGGCAAGCGCGGCGCTGGCCCAGTTTCAGCGCCTGCTGGCTATGCTCAATCTCGATCCCGAAATAGCCAATGCGACACTGGATTGGGTGAATGCCGGAAGCCAGGCGCATTTCCCCGGCGGCGCCAAAGACGAGTATTACTCGCGCCTCAGTCCGGCCTATCTCACGGCGGAACAGCCCATGACCAGCATCAGCGAATTGCTGTTGGTCAAGGGCGTAACGCCGCAGGTGTACGCAGCGCTCCTGCCTTATGTGTGCGCCCTGCCCTTGCAGGCGCCCGGGTCGTCGCCGAATGGCGTGCGTGCGGCCACCGCCATCAACATTAATACCGCGCCCGCTCCGGTCATCGCTTCGCTGAATAGCGGGATCAGCTTGGAAGCCGCCGCGGGCGCAGTGCAGTCCCGGCTGCAAGCGCCGTTCCAGAACAGCTCACAATTGCAGCAATTGCTGAACGTCAGCGTGAGCTGTGCCGGCAGCAGCGGCTGTCAAAACACGGCGCCCTTGCCGAATACCACGCTGACCAGCAGTTTCTTCCGGCTGACCGCACAAGTGAAGATTGGCAGCACGCAAGTGACCCTGTACAGTTTGCTGTACCGCTCCGGCAGCGGCGCGACTATGGCCGTGCGGCGCACTTTTGGAAGCTTATGAGCGAAACCTTGGTATTGCGCATGCCTGATGCCGGCCGTCCTGCCGCCTGGCTGGTGGTGGACGCGTTCGGCAATCGCATGGGCCAGCCGGCCAGCGGCACTTTGGCCGAAGTCGCGGCGGCGGCGAGCGGTCGGCGGGTGCGCGTGTGCGTGCCGGGCGCGAGCACGCTGTTGCTGCATGCCGATTTGCCCACGCATAACAGCCGCAAGATTCACCAGGCGTTGCCCTTCGCGCTCGAGGACCAGCTCGCGGACGACGTGGACCATCTGCATTTCGCCATCGGCGCGCGTGACGCGCGCGGTTATCCGACCGTCGTGGTGACGCAGGCCCACATGCGCGAGTGGTTGGCGCAGTTGGCCGCCGCGGGTATTACGCCGTCGGAGCTGGTCGTGGACGTGCTCAGTCTGCCGGTGCGCGAGCACACCCTGGTGCTGGCGTCCGACGGTGCGCAAATCCTGATGCGCTTTCCCGACGACAGCGGCATGGTTGCGGACCGGGCGCTGGCGCCGCTGCTGATTGCGCAGCAACTGGCCAAGCTGCCGCAATCACAAGCTTGCACACATGCACTGGTGTATGCGGCCGACGAGGCCACACAGCAGGAAACCGCAGAGCTGCTCGCCGGCCTCAAACTTGAGATTAGCTATAGCCATCAGAATGCAGGCGCAATCGGACTGATGGCCGGCGATGTACGCGCATCCCGGGCCATCAACCTGCTGCAGGGCGACTTCGGTCAGCGCATCGGCGTGGCGCAATATTGGCTGCGCTGGCGTGTGGCGGCAATCCTGTTGGCGGTTCTGGTCGCGGTGTTTATTGCCGACCAGGTGCTGCAGGAAGTCAGTTTGCGGCGCCAGTCCGCAGCACAACAAGCACAAATCGCCGCGCTCTTTCACCAGGCGCTTCCGGACGTAACGCGCATGGTCGAGCCACGCGTGCAGATGCAGCGGCGCCTCAGCCAACTCACCGGCGATGGCGGCAGTGCCGGGGCATTGCTGCCGATGCTGGCGAGTGCCGGTGCGGCCTTGCGAGCGCAGAGCGATGTGCAGCTGCAGGGCTTCAGTTTTCATGCCGGCGTGTTGCAACTCGAGGTCCAGGCCGGCAACATCAATTCGCTGAATAACCTGAAAGCGGCGTTGGCGCAAAACCCGGCGCTGCAGGCACAGCTGGATTCCGTCAGCAGTGCTGCCGGACTCACCACGGCGCGTTTGACGCTGCAGGCGAAGGCGCTATGAACGCGCTGCAGCAGTTGCGCCAATGGTTTCTGTCGCTGGAAAAGCGGGAACGCGGGATGGTGGCATGCGGCGCGGCCATCCTGGTGATATTCATCGTCTACCTGGCGCTGGTTGCTCCCTACCTCAGCCATCGACGCGCGTTGATCACGCAAGTGCAAAGCCAACAAGCGCTGCTTGCCTGGATGCGGCCCGTGGCCAGCCAGATTGAAGCCTTGCACGGCAGTCAGCCTGCCGTGCCAACGGCGGGATCACTGTTGGGTACCGTCAACGCGAGCATTGCGAGTGCCGGTCTGGCCGGAGCCTTGCAGCAAGCGCAACCCTCCGACGATGGCTCGGTGCGGGTGCAGTTCAAGAGCGCGGATTTTGGCAGCCTGGTGAGCTGGATCGCGGGACTGCAGCGCAGCTACGGGGTCGTTGCCAGCGACGTCACGGTGACGCGCGCATCGGTAGCGGGTCAGGTGGACGCCCGCATCAAGCTGCAGGATTCCAGTTCGTGAGCTGGCGCATATGGCGCTGGTGGCTGGCCGGCATCAGTTTGTACCTGCTGTTTCTGGTGGCGATCTTCCCGGCGGATTATGCGGTCGGCTGGTTACAGGCGCGCATTCCGGAGCTGCGGTTGACGGGCACGCGCGGCAGCGTCTGGGCGGGAAGCACACAGGAGCTTGACTGGCAAGGGCAGTCCCTGGGTGTCTTGCACTGGCGCTTTGATTGGCTGGGATTGTTCTCGGGCCGGTTGGCTTATCAACTCGACCTTCGCGCTCCGGATGCCGAGCTGCAGGCCCGTGTCGCCGGCAGTGGCCGCAAATGGGTGCTTGACAATGCGACCGGACACCTCGCGCTGCGCCATTTGCAGCCGTGGTTACCGTTGCCCGCCGGCAGCGTTGACGGACGGCTGGATATAATGATGCAGCAGTTGGTTTTCGTGGATGCGCGGCCCACCGCGGCATCGGGCGTTATCACGCTGACCGGTCTCAGCCTGACATGGCCGCAGACGCTGACCTTGGGGGATTATCAGCTGAAGCTGCAAACCCAAGCTGACGGCATTCATGGAAGTCTGTTGGACACCTCCGGCCCCCTCATGCTGCAGGGCAGCTTGCTGCTCGTGCCGGACGGCCGTTATCAGGTGAACGGCGTGCTGGCATCCCGGGACGCGGCGAACACTGCGCTCAATGATCTGCTGAGCTACCTTCCCGGCAGCACGGATGGGAAACACAGCTTCAATTTCAGCGGCAACTGGCCGCAAGGCTGAAGAATCCATATACATATCATCGGCTTAGACAAACTAAATACGTCGAGACCTGATATTATCTGAGATCTGTTCGAAGATGCCGGACTGGTCCGGTTTGTTGGGCCACGCCACGATGCCACCATGAAAGCCGAAAACGCCATGCATCTTCCGCCGTCGGGAGCGTTCCGCACGCTCGCCGAGCAGTTGGCGGGGGTCACCGGCACGGATTTTTTCCGCGAGGCCGTGCGGCGCCTGGCCTTGGCGCTCGACGTCGAATACGCCTTCGTCAGCCTGCGCCAGCCGCATGACAATCCGTACTTGCACATCATCGCGGCTTGGCACGTGAATCGCGCTGCTGTGGATGGCACGCTGCTCTTGGAGGGCACCCCAGCGGCGCGCACCCTTGCCGAGTCCGAGTTGTGGCACGAAGACGAAGTTGCCAGCCAGTATCCCAAAGACCGCTGGCTGCGCAAACACGGGGTACGTGCCTATTGTGCCGTGGCCATTCAGGACGTGGACGGCCGCGCCACCGGGCACCTTGGGGTCATGGCGCGCCAGCCGCTGCAGGCGGACACCGAGCTGTTCGCGGTGCTGCACATGCTTGCGACCCGCACTGCCGCCGAGTTGCGCCGCCAACGCCTGGACGATATCCAGCGGCTCACGGCGACGAAACTTGCGAGTCTGTTCCGCATCACTCCGGAAATCGTCGGCGCCGCCTTGCTGGAAAATTTTCATATTACCGACATCAGCCCCTCGGTCGAGCGCCTGCTCGGTTTCAGTCCGGCGGAGCTGATCGGCCAGAGTCTGCTGCGTGCCGAGCTGTTTGCCAACCCGCAGGTTCGCGACGATTTGCTGCAAGAGTTGAAGGCCGGAGGCCGAGTCGTGAACCGTGAGGTCGCCTTGTGCGCGCACAACGGCACGCTGCGCCGCGCGCGCTTGTCGGCGGAAGCTGCCGAATTCGGCGGACAAGCCCACGTACTGTTCGGTCTTGCCGATGTTACCGATACTGTGGCGGCGCTGGACCAGTTGCAAAACTTGAGCACCACGGTGGACGCGCTGCTTGGCAACGCGCAACAGGCAATTCTCATAGGTAGCTTTCCGCTCCTGGAGGGTTCCAGCGGTGTGTTCACGCAGGTGAACGATGCCGCCTGCAAGCTGCTCGGCTATACCCGCGGCGAATTGTTGCAACTTGCCTGCGACAAAGTTATGGATTCCGGTGATCTGGCCAAAGTCATGGCCGCGACACCATCCCGGCAAGCGCAAGCCTTGCGACTGAATCTGCGCAGCAAAGCCGGAAGCCTGCTGGCGTGCGAGGTTCAGGCCCGGCTGTACGCCCGGCAGCCCGGGCGTGAACTCATGTTGTGGTGTCAGCGGCAACCCGCTGACAGCCGCGCAAGCAATGCGCCTGCAACTGCTGAACATCGCTATCAGGATTTTTTCGACAACGCCAGCGAAGGCATATACCAATCCACACCCGCAGGACAGATTGTCAGCGCCAATGCGGCGCTGGCTCGCATCCTTGGCTACGACACGCCGGGGGACTTAATCGCGGACAAGCTGAACATCGCCTCGCGTATCTACGTGGATGCCGGACAACGCCGCGAGCTGCTGCGGCGCCTCGAGGAAGACGGTCACTACTTCGACCAGGAATTCCAGATATTCCGGCGGGACGGGACCACCATCTGGGTTTGCGACAGTGCGCGCGCGGTTAAAGACGAGAGCGGCCGCATTCTGCATTACCAAGGCAGCCTGCAGGACATTACCGGCCGCAAACGCGCCGAGGAGGCGCTGCTGCGCTCTGAGGAAAAGTACCGGCTGCTGGTGGACATGAGCCAGGACGGCGTATTTCTCTGCCAGGGGGGCGTGCTCGTCTATGCCAACCGCGCCTTTGCGCGGATGCTTGGCTACCCGGCCGAGGAGATCCCCGGCACGCCTCTTGCCGAAGTGATTGAATCCGCCGAGGACAGTCTGACGAAACAAATCGCCGCGGATGCGGTAGATGCACACGCACTGGTGCCGCATGAAATGCGCCTGCGCTGCAAGCAGCCCGCGCAACGCATCACTGCGGCGGTTGCCTTGAGCCGCATTTCCTGGCGGGGGCGACCGGCGATCATGGGTACGGCGCGCGATGTCACCGAGCGCAAGAAGGTCGAACAGGACCTGGTGCACAGCGCCTATCACGATGCGCTTACCGGCCTGCCCAATCGCGGCTTTTTCATGGAGCGCCTGCGCCAGGCCCTGGAAGCCAATCAAGCCTCGGGATCCGGCCAATTGGCGCTGTTATTCCTGGACCTCGACCGCTTCAAGCTGATCAACGACAGCCTCGGCCACAGTTTTGGCGACCGCCTGCTGGTAGCGATCACCAAGCGCTTGCGCACCTGTCTGCGGCCCGCGGATTTGATGGCCCGGTATGGAGGCGACGAATTCACCATACTGCTGGAGCACCTGCAGAACATGGATGAAGCCACCGCAGTTGCCGACCGCATTCACGAGGAACTGGCGCGCGCCTTCAACATCGGCGGGCGCGATGTGTTTTCCACGGCCAGCATCGGCATCGTTACCAACGCGCCCCACTACCGGCATCCGGATGAATTGCTGCGGGACGCGGACACCGCCATGTATCGCGCCAAAGCCGCCGGCAAGGCAGGCTATGTGGTCTTTGACGACGCCATGCACCAGCACGTCAAGGCCAATCTCAAGCTGGAGACCGAGCTGCGCCATGCGTTGCAGCGCAATGAGTTTCGCGTGTTCTTCCAGCCGGTCATTGATCTTGCCAGTGGCCGCCTCACCGGATTCGAGGCGCTGGTACGCTGGGCGCATCCGGAACGGGGCTTGGTGGCACCCGAACAATTCCTCGCGGTTGCCGAAGAAACCGGGCTGATTATTCCGCTCGGCTGGTGGGTGATGGAAACCGCCTGCGCGCAACTGGCGCAGTGGCGCAAACGTCACAAGCATCTTGGCGACGATGTTACCGTCAGCGTCAATATCGCCAATCGCCAGTTCGCCCATTGGGTGCTGCCGCAACGTGTCGCGCGGGTTCTGGACATGAGCGGCATCCCGGCAAAGAACCTGTGCCTGGAAATCACCGAAACCGTGTTCATGGACAATCCCGAGTTGGCGGCCGAAACCATCAGCCGCTTGCGTACCATCGGGGTCAACTTGCAGATGGATGACTTCGGTACCGGCTATTCATCGCTCAGCGCCTTACGCACTTTCAAACTGGATACGCTCAAGATTGATCGCTCGTTCATCGCCGGTATTGAAAAAAACCGCAGTGACCGGGCGATTGTGCGCACGATTACGGTATTGGCGGCAGACCTGGGGATGGATGTGGTTGCCGAAGGCATCGAAACCGCGCGGCAACTGGAACTGTTGCGCGCCCTCGGCTGCCGTCGCGGCCAAGGCTATTATTTCTCCAAACCGTTTGCCGCGAATGAAGTCGACCGCTATTTGACTGCCTTGAGACCACCGAAGGCATGAAGTGCTGCGTTGGCGTGTAGTTTCCGCTTGATTCCGGATGAACCCGGATTCTATTCATGGATCGCCGCTGATCCGGCCGGCAGTAATTTTCATAGAACAGTCGTGAGTGCCAACAGCCATTTGGGCCAATGCACTCCGGCAACGCCCATGACTATCAGTGCGATCAGTATTGCCAGCGCCAGCGCGAATATCATTTGCGCCCGGTGCAACGAGGCGTTGTTGGCAGTTGAACTACGGTGAAATTTCATGTGTTGTATCAAGGCCTCGCAGGAGGCCGCGGCCTGGACGATTGACCGGCCGGGACAAGCCTCGTCTCTGATTGGGGAATCCGTTTGAGTTTGGTCGGGGCGAGAGGATTTGAACCTCCGACCACTTGCACCCCATGCAAGTGCGCTACCAGGCTGCGCTACGCCCCGCTCGTATAAATCACGTCGCGATTCAAGCCATGGAGGCATGATAACCGAAACGCGCAGCCCACGCTTGGGGAATACCGAGACGCTCAGTGTTTCAGAAGTTGCAGCAGGTCTTCCAGTTCAGTGCGCAGCTGATGGACGATTTGCTGACTTTGCGAGACGTCCTGTCTCGCCGTGTCGCTGGATAATTGCTGACGCGCACCGCCGATGGTGAAGCCTTGCTCGTAGAGCAGGCTGCGTATTTGACGGATCACGAGCACGTCGTGGCGCTGATAGTATCGACGGTTGCCGCGGCGTTTGACGGGTTTGAGTTGCGGAAATTCCTGCTCCCAATAACGCAGGACATGCGGCTTTACGCCGCACAGGTCGCTGACTTCACCAATGGTGAAATAGCGCTTGCCCGGAATGGCCGGCAGTTCGTTATTGTTCCCGGCTTCCAGCATAGGTTTCGACCCGTGTCTTGAGCTTTTGACCCGGCCTGAACGTCACCACGCGCCGGGCGGTAATGGGGATTTCCTCCCCGGTCTTGGGGTTGCGGCCCGGGCGCTGATTCTTGCTGCGCAGGTCAAAGTTGCCGAATCCAGACAGCTTCACCTGCCGCCCCCCTGCCAAGGCTTGGCGGACTTCCTCGAAGAACAGGTCCACAAGCTCCTTGGCCTCCCGCTTGTTGAGCCCCAGCTCTTCAAACAAGGCCTCGGCCATCTCCGCCTTGGTCAGCGCCATGCTTAGTCTCGTATTGTTGCGCCCAGTTCGTCCTGCAGCCGTTGCACCACTTTTCTCATGGTGGCATCGGCAGCCTCGTCCGTTAGAGTGCGCGAAGAGTCTTGTAAAATCAAGCTCAAAGCGACACTTTTTCGTCCAGAATCTATCCCTTTACCACGATATATGTCAAATATTCTGACCTCTGATACCAAGGGGTGCCCGGCCTCCCGGGTCAAATCCAGGATCCTGCCGGCCGGTATCGTCTCTTCGACCACCAAGGCCAAATCGCGTGACAGTGCCGGAAATGCGGTTATGGGCGCAGCTTCCGTTATGCGCTTCTGGCGCAAAGGTTCCAGACTTAGCTCGAACATGAATACCGGGCCGTTCAGGTCCAGTTCGCGTGCTACGGCTGGGTGTAATGCCCCCAACCAGCCAATGTTCATCCCCCCCAGCATGAGCTTGGCGGCTTGGCTGGGGTGTAACGCCGGGTGTGTGTCCGCCACCGCGTCGACACGCTTGGTATGACCACCTGCCCCAAGCAGCGCTTCGACGTCCCCGCGCAAATCCGCAAAATCGTTGTTCCTCTGCGGCAACCCCCATTGCAGCGGATCCTGCAGTCCGAATATCAATCCAGCAATTACATTTTCCTGTTTTATTTCAGTGTGTTGTTGAATAAACCTCATGCCACACTCAAAGATTCGAACACGCTGCTGCTGACGATTCAGGTTGTAACGCAGCGTCTGGATCAGCCCAGGCCAGAGACTTTGCCGCATTGCGTTCATCTCGGCGGATATCGGGTTGGCCAGCGCAATGCCCGGACTGCCCGTCAGACGCACTTGCAGCTGGGCATCAACAAAGCTGTAGGTGATGACTTCCTGGTAGCCCCGGGCGACCAGCGTATCCCGCAGGCGTGACACCGGCAGCCGTTCTTCAGGAAGCGGCAGCATGCGCTGCCCCGCCGGGTAAGGAATGGCGGGAATCTTGTCGTAGCCGAATATCCGGCCGACCTCCTCGACCAGATCTTCTTCCCTTTCGATATCAAAACGATGAGCCGGCGCAGACACCTGCCAGTTGTGACCGTGTCTGCTCGGCATGAATCCGAGTCCGGCCAAGATCCCACTCACGGCCTTTCCAGGGATCAACATGCCCAATGACTGCACAAGTTTTGCCTGGCGCAGCCGCAGTCTGGCGCGTACGCGCGGTGTCGCAGCAACCTTGGTTATCGGGCCCGCCTGACCGCCGGCAATCTCCTGCAGCAATCGTGTGGCGCGCTCCAGCGCCCGCGTTTGCCCCGTCGGGTCCACTCCACGTTCAAAACGGTAAGCGGCTTCGGTCTGCAAGCCGAGCTTGCGTTGGCGCCCGCTGATGGCATCGGGCGAAAAAAATGCCGCCTCCAGGTAGATGTCGGCAGTGCCCGGCTGCACGCTCGAATCGCTGCCGCCCATGATGCCGGCGACGCCCAGCACATGCTTGTGATCCGCAATCACCAGTATGTCCGGTTCCAGCGTGTGCTTGTTGCCATCCAGAAGCTTCAGCGACTCACCGGAGCGCGCCATGCGCACCTGGATGCCGCCGGACAGGCGCTTGAGATCGTAAGCGTGCAACGGCTGGCCGAGCTCCAGCATCACGTATTGGGTTACGTCCACCACCGGGTGCAGGCTGCGCAATCCGGCACGGCGCAAGCGTTCACGTAACCACATTGGAGTGACCGCATCCGCGCGCAGGCCGCGGATTATGCGCCCGGCAAATACCGGGCAGGCAGCCAACGCTTCGATCCGTGCGGTCAAACGGTCTTTGATGCCCGGTTTGACCGGGCTGCAATCCGGCAGTCGCAGCTTTTGACCATAAAGTGCGGCCAGCTCGCGTGCGACGCCCAGCGCACTCAGGCAGTCGCCGCGGTTGGGCGTGATCTCGATTTCCAGAACTTTGTCGGCACCACCGAGTTCCCGGATCAATAGGTGTCCGACCTTTGCCTCGGCAGGCAATGCCAGCAAGCCGGCATCGTCATCCCCCAGGCCCAGTTCGCGCGCCGAGCACAGCATGCCTTGTGACTTCACGCCACGTAGTTGCGTCGTATGAATCTCGCTGCCATCCGGCAAGTGCCCGCCAGGCAGAATGACCGCCACACGCATGCCGGTATTTACATTGGCGGCGCCGCAAACGATTTGCAGCGACTTGCCTTTGCCTACGAAAACCGTGCAGACGCGCAGTCGGTCCGCTTGCGGGTGTGGCTCGACGTTGCGCACCTCGCCTACCAGTACATGATCAAGCGCAGGCAATCCCTCACTGATAGCCGTGACTTCTATGCCAGCCGATGTCAGCCGTTCGGCCAGATCCCGAGTGCTCGCCGGCGGGTCCACAAATTCGCGCAGCCACTGCTCGCTGATTCTCATGCTGGATGCTCAGCGAAACTGGCGCAGGAAGCGCAGATCGTTTTCAAAATTCATGCGGATATCGCTGATTCCGTAGCGCAGCATGCCGAGGCGCTCGATGCCGACGCCGAATGCCCAGCCGCTGTAACGGCGCGGGTCAACGCGGCAGGCATCGAGCACATTGGGATGCACCAGCCCGCAGCCCAGAACCTCCAGCCAGCCGCTGTGCTTGCACACACGACAGCCGGCGCCGTCGCAGAAGATACAATTGATGTCCACTTCGGCGCCCGGTTCCACAAACGGGAAATACGATGGGCGAAAACGCAAGCGCAAGTCATCACGCTCGAAAAAGCGCTGCAGAAAGTCCGTGAGTACCCCGCGCAGGTGCGCCATGCTCACCTCTTTGTCTACCAACAGGCCTTCGACCTGATGGAACATGGGCGTGTGGGTGACGTCGTAGTCATGGCGAAAGGTGCGTCCGGGTGCGATTATCCGCAGCGGGGCGCCGTGTTTGAGCAGCGCGCGCACCTGCACCGGTGAAGTGTGGGTACGCAGCAGTAAGGGCCAATCTTTTAGATAAAAGGTGTCCATTTCGGCGCGTGCAGGGTGCCCGGGCTTGAAATTCAGGGCGTCAAAGTTGTGGAATTCATCCTCGATTTCCGGCCCCTCCTCCACACCGAAGCCAAGGCTGGCAAACAGCGCCTGCACACGCTCCAGAATTTGCGTCACCGGGTGCAGGCCGCCGGGCTCCTGGCCGCGCCCGGGCAGCGTCACATCCACCGTCGCGGCGGTCAACTGCGCGCTCAGAGTCTGAGCTTCCAGTTCGCGCCGCCGTGCATCCAGCATGGCAGTGACGGCGTGTTTGGCCTGGTTGGTCTGCTGACCGGCCGCGGGGCGTTCGCTGGCCGGCAGGGCGCCCAGCGCCTTCAGTTGCTCAGTGAGCACGCCTTTCTTGCCGAGGTAGTGAACGCGCACCTCGTCCAGCGCCACGAGCGATCCGCTTGCCGCGATGCGTGCCTGTGCTTCCTGGATGAGCTGGTCGAACTTCTGCACAGTGAGTATCCGTAAAACACAGATAAAAGAGGGGAAAAGCCCGCCGGGCCCCTCCCCTCGCGTGTTCACCGACAGCCGCTGAAGCGCGCGGCTGTATCAGGCCAGGCTGGCTTTGGCCTGCGCCACGAGTGCTGCAAATGCCGCGTGATCGTTGACGGCGATGTCCGCGAGCAGTTTGCGGTCGAGGGCAATTTGCGCACGCTTCAGCCCGCTCATGAAGCGGCTGTAGGACAAGCCGTTAAGGCGCGCCGCGGCATTGATGCGTGCCACCCACAACGCGCGAAACTCGCGTTTGCGCGCGCGCCGGTCCCGGAAGGCGTACTTGCCGGCCTTCATGACCGCCTGTTTCGCGGCCCGGATGGTCTTGCGGCGGGCGTTGTAATAGCCCTTGGCGCGCCCCAGAGTCTTCTTGTGTTTGGCGCGGCTGGTGACTGAACGTTTTACACGTGCCATGGCTTATTCCTCCTCACGACCAGGGCAGCATTTGCTGCACCCGACCTTGATCCTGAGCCACCACCAGATCGCCGCCGCGCAGCTGACGCTTGCGCTTGGGGCTCTTCTTGGTGAGGATGTGGCGCTTGTGCGATTGGCCACGCTTGAACTTGCCGCTGGCGGTGGCGCGGAAGCGCTTGGCCGCGGCGCGATTGGTCTTCAACTTCGGCATTGCCGTAACTCCTGTGCTGGTTGTACTAAGGTCTGGCCCCGCTTGCGCGGCGTTGTTTAATTGCCAGACGGCGGAAGGCCTTGGCGTTCCGCTTTTACGTCAGCCCTGGCAGGGCTTACTTTCTCTTGGGTGACAGCACCATGACGAGCTGTCGGCCTTCGAGTTTTGGAAACTGTTCTATCTGCGCGTGGTCGCTGAGATCGCCCTTGATGCGATCAATCAAGCCGGCGCCCAACTCCTGATGCAGCATTTCGCGGCCGCGGAAACGCACCGTGACCTTGGTTTTATCGCCTTCCGCCAGAAAGCGCGTCAAGTTACGTAACTTGATCTGGTAGTCGCCCTCATCCGTGGTGGGCCGGAACTTCACTTCCTTGACCTGTATCTGTTTCTGCTTCTTGCGCGCCGACTGCTGCTTCTTGTTGAGCTCGAACAGGTACTTGCCGTAATTCATTACGCGGCAGACCGGCGGATCCACCGTGGGTGACACCTCCACGAGATCCAGACCTGCCTGTTCGGCGTACTGGACTGCCTCGCGCGTATACATGATGCCAATCTGCTGATTATCCGGGCCGATGACCCGGACCTTGGGCGCGGTGATTTCCCCGTTGCGCCGAGCACGTTTTTCCGAACTGATTAGCCGATCCTCCAAAAAGAAACCTGAACCCGCCTCATGTTGTCCTTGGGGCGGCGTTCAGGCCGACACTCCGTGACCTGCTACCTCGGCGGCAAGCTGTCGGGCAAAGTCCTCGATTTTGAGGCTGCCCAGATCCTTGCCCTCGCGGGTACGCACCGCCACGGAACCTGATTCCTGCTCCCGGTCGCCCGCCACCAAAAGGTAGGGAACGCGCTGGAGCGTGTGCTCGCGGATTTTAAGGCCGATCTTCTCGTTTCTCAAGTCGGATTCCACCCGAAGCCCCTGATTTTTCAGGGTTTCAGCTGTTTTTTGCACGTAATCGTCCTGCCGGCTGGTAATCGTCAATACCACAGCCTGTACCGGCGCCAACCAGGCCGGAAAACGCCCGGCATGGTGTTCGATAAGAATCCCCAGAAAGCGTTCCATGGAACCCACGATGGCGCGATGCAACATCACCGGCACGTGCCGCGTGCCGTCCTCGCCTACGTATTCCGCTCCCAGCCGCCCCGGCATGGAAAAATCCACCTGCATGGTGCCCACCTGCCAGGACCGGCCGATGGAGTCCTGCATGTGGTACTCGATCTTGGGACCGTAGAAGGCCCCTTCTCCGGGCAATTCCTGCCACGCGACACCACAGGCACGCAGTGCCTGACGCAGCGCCGACTCGGCCTTGTCCCAGACAGCGTCGGAACCGATGCGCTTGTCGGCGCTCGGCCGCAAAGCGAGTTTCACGCCGATGGCGTGGAAACCGAAATCTGTATACACCTGCATGGCCTGACGGTGAAAGGCGACGACTTCGCTTTCGATCTGGTCCTCGGTGCAGAAGATATGCCCGTCGTCCTGCACGAAGCCGCGCACCCGCATCAAGCCGTGCAGCGCGCCGGAGGGCTCGTTGCGGATGCACGCGCCGAACTCGCCGTAGCGGATCGGCAACTCGCGATAGCTGTGAAGCCCATGGTTATAAGTCAGGACGTGGCCAGGGCAATTCATTGGCTTGAGCGCGTAATCGCGGTTTTCCGATGCCGTGGTGAACATGCTTTCGCGGTAGTTCTGCCAATGGCCGGTTTTTTCCCACAGACTCTTGTCCAGAATCTGCGGGCAGCGGACTTCCTGGTAACCACTGCGGCGATACACTCCGCGCAGGTACTGCTCCAGCACCTGCCACAGGGTCCAGCCCTTGGCGTGCCAGAACACCAGCCCCGGCGCTTCTTCCTGCATGTGAAACAAATCCAGTTCGCGTCCAATCCGGCGGTGGTCGCGCTTTTCGGCTTCTTGCAGTCTTGTCAGATATTCCTGCAACGATTTTTTGTCCGCCCAGGCGGTGCCGTAAATGCGCTGCAGCATTACGTTCTTCGAATCACCGCGCCAGTACGCACCGGCCACTTTGGTCAAATGAAAAGCCTTGAGCCTGCCGGTGGAGGGCACGTGCGGACCACGACACAAGTCAATAAAATCGCCCTGCCGATATAACGAGATTTCCTGGTTCGCAGGGATGCTCGCGATGATTTCCGCTTTGTAGTTCTCCCCCATGTTGCGGAAGAATTTTACGGCCTCATCACGCGGCATCACGCTGCGGCTTACCGGTTCGTCCTTGGCTGCGAGTTCCTGCATGCGTTTCTCGATAGCCGCGAGGTCCTCTGCGGTGAACGGCCGCTTGTAGGCAAAGTCGTAATAAAAGCCATCCTCGATCACCGGACCGATGGTGACCTGGGCATCGGGGAACAATTGCTTGACCGCCTGCGCCAGCAGGTGCGCGGTGGAATGGCGGATGATCTCCAGCCCTTCCGCATGCTTGTCGGTCACGATCGTGAGCGCAGCGTCCTGTGTGATGGTCCGCGAAGTGTCCAGCAGCTTGCCGTCCAGCTTGGCGGCGAGCGCCGCCTTGGCCAGACCCGGGCCGATGCTGGCCGCCACTTGGGCGACCGTCACCGGATTGTCGAACTGCTTCGTGGAGCCGTCGGGGAGTGTGATCGTGGGCATGGGACTTTCCTTACAGTGGCGGCCTGTACGAGGGGCCGCATGTTTCGGGTGTGGTTCGCTACTCGTCTATATACATATGGTAGGCGCGATTGGACTCGAACCAACGACCCCCACCATGTCAAGGTGGTGCTCTAACCAGCTGAGCTACGCGCCTGCGGGCTGCAAACGATACCGGAACCCGTGCAAACGGGCAAGGTTTCAGCCGGTTTTGACTGGCGGCAGACCCATATCAATTTCCTGGATGCGGCGGATTTCATCGCGCAAGCGTGCGGCTTCCTCGAATTCAAGTTCGCGGGCGTGCTTGTACATGCGCTGCTCGAGCTGCTTGATGAGTTTCAGGCGCTTCTCCGGCGACATGACTGCGTATCGGGCGCCGTCTTCTGCGACCCTGAGATAAGTCACCCGGTTGCTGCCGGCCGCGCTGCTGCGCGCGCCTTCCATGACATCGGCGACGGCTTTGCGAATGCCCTGCGGCGTGATGCCGTGCAGCGCGTTGAAGGCCATCTGCTTGGCGCGGCGGCGGTTGGTTTCGTCCAGGGCACGCCGCATGGATCCGGTGATCTGCTCAGCGTAAAGAATCGCTTTGCCGTGCACGTTGCGTGCCGCGCGTCCGATGGTCTGGATAAGCGAGCCTTCGGAGCGCAGGAAACCTTCCTTGTCGGCGTCCAGGATGGCCACCAGCGAGACCTCCGGCAGGTCCAGTCCCTCGCGCAGGAGATTGATGCCGACCAGCACGTCGAACGCGCCGAGCCGCAAATCGCGGATGATTTCGGTGCGTTCCACGGTTTCGATGTCGGAGTGCAGATAGCGCACGCGCACCGAATGCTCAGCAAAATACTCAGTCAGATCCTCGGCCATGCGTTTGGTGAGCGTCGTGGCCAGCACGCGCTCGTTGCGTACAGCGCGCGCGCGGACCTCCGACATCAGGTCGTCTACCTGGCTGCGCGCCGGACGCACTTCGACTTCCGGGTCCACCAGCCCCGTGGGCCGCACCACCTGCTCGACCGTCTGATCGGAGTGTTGTTTCTCGTACGGACCGGGCGTCGCCGATACATAGATGCGCTGCGGCGCGCGCGCTTTCCATTCCTCGAAGCGCAGCGGCCGGTTGTCCAGCGCCGACGGCAGGCGGAAGCCGTATTCCACCAGGGTTTCCTTGCGCGAGCGGTCGCCGCGGTACATGCCGCCGAGCTGCGGAATAGTCACGTGGCTCTCGTCCACGACCAGCAGCGCATCGGGCGGCAGGTAATCAAACAGCGTGGGCGGCGGCTCGCCGGCCTGCCGTCCCGAGAGATGCCGTGAGTAGTTCTCGATGCCGCTGCAGTAACCGACCTCGGCCATCATCTCCAAGTCAAACAGCGTGCGCTGTTCCAGGCGCTGGGCCTCGACCAGCTTGTTCAAGCGGCGCAGTTCGGCCAGCCGCTGCTTGAGTTCCAGCTTGATGTTTTCCACGGCCGTCAACACCTTGCCCCGAGGCGTCACATAATGGCTTGACGGATAAACCGTGTAGCGCGGCAGGCTGCGTTCCATGGCGCCGGTCAGGGGATCAAACAGGCGCAAAGATTCCACCTCGTCGTCGAGCAGCTCGACCCGCAACGCATCGCGCTCGGACTCGGCTGGAAATATATCGATGATCTCGCCGCGCACCCGGTAGCTGCCGGGCACCAGCTCCAGTTCATTGCGCGTGTACTGCATCTCGGCCAGTCGCCGCAGCATCTGGCGTTGTTCAATGCGCTCGCCGCGCGACAGGTGCAGCACCATGCTCAGATAGGATTCCGGATCGCCCAAGCCGTAAATCGCGGACACCGTCGCGACAATCACCGTATCGTGCCGCTCGAGCAGCGCCTTGGTGGCCGACAGGCGCATCTGCTCGATGTGCTCGTTGATGGAGGCGTCTTTCTCTATATAGGTATCGCTGGAAGGCACGTAGGCTTCCGGCTGGTAATAGTCGTAATAGGAAACGAAATATTCCACGGCATTGTAGGGAAAGAAGCCCTTGAACTCACCGTACAGCTGGGCGGCGAGTGTCTTGTTGGGCGCGAGCACCAGCGTCGGGCGTTGCAGGTTCTGGATCACGTTGGCCACGGAAAAAGTCTTGCCGGAACCGGTCACGCCGAGCAAGGTTTGCTGCGCCAAACCATCGCGCAGGCCGCGCGTCAACTTGGCAATCGCCTCGGGTTGGTCGCCGGCCGGCGCATACTCGGCCGCCAGCTTGAAATGCAGGTCATCCTTCATTGGTAATTTTCCATATGCGTGTTTATGATGATAGCGCCATCCGCCGGTCATGGAGCCCGATTTGAATACCGCCGCTGCGCTCGCCGAGCGCGTTCAGCGTCTGCAAGCTTCCCCCACGCTTGCCGTGACTGCGCGTGCCGCGGAATTGCAAGCCCAGGGCCGCGACATTATCGGACTCGGAGCGGGCGAACCCGACTTCGACACGCCCGAACATATAAAAGAAGCAGCCATCCGTGCGATACGCGCGGGCCAGACCAAGTACACCGCGGTGGGCGGCACGCCGGCACTGAAGCGCGCCGTGATGGAAAAATTTCGCCGCGAAAACGGCCTGGCATACCAGGCGAACCAGATACTGGTTTCCTGTGGCGGCAAACAAAGCTTTTTCAATCTTTGCCAGGCCCTGCTCAATCATGGCGATGAGGCGGTGATACCGGCGCCTTATTGGGTCAGTTATCCCGAAATCGTGGCCATCACCGGGGCCACACCGGTGATGCCTTATGCGGGTCCGGAACAGCATTTCAAACTCAGCGCCGCGCAGCTGGAGCGCGCCCTCACCCGGCGCACGCGGCTCTTGGTAATCAACAGCCCCTCCAATCCCACCGGCATGCTGTACAGCCGTGCCGAGTTGGCCGCCTTCGGCGAGGTGTTGCGCCGTCATCCGCAGGTGTTCATCGCGACCGACGACATGTACGAACACCTGCTGTGGCAGGGTGGGCCGTTCTGCAACATCCTGGCGGTGTGCCCCGACCTTTACGATCGTACCCTGGTATTGAACGGCGTTTCCAAGGCGTATGCCATGACTGGCTGGCGTATCGGCTACGCCGGCGGCCCCGCATGGCTGATCGCCGCCATGACCAATGTGCAATCACAAAGCACCTCCAACCCGGCTTCCATATCGCAGGCCGCTGCGGAAGCGGCGTTGACCGGTGATCAGCGCTGCGTCGGTGAAATGTGCCGGGCATATCAGGAGCGCCACGCCTTCGTGTACCAGCGGCTGAGCGGCATGCACGGTGTGCGCGTGTTGCCGGTGGACGGCACTTTCTATTCCTTCCCGGATCTGTCCGCGGTCATCGTCCGGCTCAAGCTCGCGGATGACAACGCGCTCGCGGAGCGGCTGCTGAACGACGCCGGTATCGCCTTGGTCGCTGGCAGCGCTTTCGGAGCACCCGGCCATTTGCGGCTGTCCTGCGCCACCAGCATGGCGAATCTCGAAGCTGCCATGAGCCGGCTGGAAGATTTTCTGCGCCAAGCGTTTGCTTGATGCAGTTTGCCGTTGACCCTCCGGGAAGGCTTCATTACCATATGCGGCCTTCCGTAAGCCGTTCCCCGGTAGCTCAGTGGTAGAGCGACGGACTGTTAATCCGTTGGTCGCTGGTTCGAGTCCGGCCCGGGGAGCCAATTCTCATATATCTTCCGGTTTGCCCGCTCTTGCCATCGACGGCCGCCCGGTGCGGTGCTCCCCATGACAGTGCACGCCAAAATCGCCGTGGTGGTGTTGAACTACAACTCCGCCACTTACACGCTGCGCTGCCTGAAATCGCTGCAGCAATGCACTGCTGATCGCGCCGCGGTCGCGGTCATCCTCGTGGACAACCATTCGGTTGCCGCTGACAGGCAGTTGCTGGAATCGTTGCCCCGGAACACGGCGACTTGCGTGTGGTCCGAGCGCAATCTCGGTTTTGCCGGCGGCATGATGCTGGGCGCGCACGCGCTGGCGGCGGACTATTACCTGTTTCTGAACAACGATTGTGAATTCCTGAACGACGTACTCGCCCTGCTCGCGGGGTTCATGGACACGCACCCGCAGGTCGCGCTTTGCGGCGCTCGCATGTTTGATGCCAAGGGGAAGCCGCGCTCCAGTTTCGGCTATTTCCCGTCACTGCCACTGGCGCTGTTTGGCAGCAGCGTGCTGCGCCTGTTCCACCCGCGGCGCTATCCCAGCAGGCGCAAGACGTATCGGCAGCCCGTCGAAGTCAGCGTGGTAACCGGAGCCGCCATGTTCGTGCGCGCGACGGTGCTGCAGGCTTTGGGCGGTCTGGACACTGGGTATTTCCTGTACTGCGAGGAAGAAGATTTTGCCTGGCGCATCCGCCAGGCTGGCTGGCAGGCTTATCACGTCCCCGAGGCCCAAATACGCCATGCGGGCGGCGCCAGTTCCAAAGCTCGCGGCTTGCCAACGGCTTTGCAACGCGAGTATTACATCAGCTTGTTTCGCTATCTGCGTAAGCACCACGGCCTGGCCTACGCGTTTGTCTTCCGTGTGCTGGTAGCTGCGAAGCTGCTGCGGCGCGTGCTCTTGGGCAGAGTGCCGTTCCGTCTGCTGCAGTTCGTATTGCGTGGCGCACCGATGAGTGAGAGCTTGCGGTATCGCCAGGAGTTGCAGGCGTCAGCGGCTGACCAGCTTCAATCCGATAATGCCGATTAACACGAGCGCAATGCAGGCGAGCCGCAAGGCATTGGCGGAATCATCGAATAGCAATATTCCCAGCAGCACAGCACCTACCGTGCCGATCCCTGTCCACACCGCATAGGCAGTGCCGATGGGCAGACTGCGCGCGGCCAAGCCCAGCAAAGTCATGCTCACAATGACGGCCACCGCAGTCAGCAGCGACGGTATGAGTCGTGTGAAACCGTTGGTGTACTTGAGACCGACGACCCAAGCGACCTCGAACAGGCCCGCGAATATCAGCAGCAGCCAAGCGGCGGTGTTACTCAGTTGCATCGCGCCATTCCCGGAAAAAAGTCAGCGACGCGCGCCCTCGAGTGTCTTGGTAAGGGTGCGCAGATAGTCCCGGAAGGTATCGCCCAGTTCAGTGTGCTTCAATCCGTATTCGACCGTGGCCCGCAGATACCCGAGCTTGCTGCCGCAATCGTAGCGCACGCCCTGGAACTCGCAGGCATACGCGGGTTCTTCCGCGAGCAAAGCCTGAATGGCATCAGTCAGCTGGATTTCGCCGCCCGCACCCTTGCCGGTGCGCTTCAGACACTCGAAGATCCCCGGCGTCAGCAAGTAGCGCCCCACTACACCCAGGGTGGACGGCGCCTCGGCAGGCTTGGGTTTTTCCACGATGCCGCGGATCCGGTACAAGCGCGGTTCCAGGGTTTCCGGCGTGATGATGCCGTAACGCGGGGTTTCGGCACGCGCCACCTGCTCCACGCCGATGACGCTGCCCGGGTGACGCGCGTAGACATCGCGCATTTGCTGCAAGGCGGAACGGCCGCCGCCGCCATCGATCAAATCGTCGGCCAGCACCACGTAGAACGGCTCATTGCCGATCACGGGCTCCGCGCACAGCACCGCGTGACCCAGGCCCAGGGCTTCGGCCTGGCGGATATATACGCAGGTGACGCTGGACGGCACGATGTCTTGCACGAGTTCCAGTTGCGCCTGCTTGCCGCGCAAGGCCATCTCGGTTTCCAGTTCGTAGGCGCGGTCGAAGTGATCGGAAATTGCGCGCTTGGTGCGGCTGGTGACGAACACCAGCACTTCGGCACCGGCGGCCACGGCTTCTTCCACCGCGTACTGGATCAGCGGCTTGTCCACCACCGGCAGCATTTCCTTGGGGCTGGCCTTGGTCGCCGGCAGGAAACGCGTACCCAGGCCGGCGACCGGAAACACGGCTTTGCGGATAGGGGTGGCTTTCATAGGGATGTGTTCCTCGTCATACGTTATGCGCGCGCATGGCAACCCGCGCTCACGCAGGGCTCGCTGCACTCGCCGCACTGAAGGTGATTTCATGGAACGGCACGATGCGGTTCCAGGCCTTGCAGCCCGGGCATTGCCAATACAGCGTCTTGCTGCGGAAACCGCATTCCTCGCAGCGGTAGCGCGGGCCGTTGCTCAACAGCTTGCGCACGGCAAGCTGCAAAGGCTCGAGATCGCTCACCGCCGCGACGCCCTGGCGTTCGGCGAAGGCCGCGAACATTTCATACAAACCGCGCAGGCTGGTTTCACTGCGCAGATAATCGGCGACGCAGCCGCGCGATACCGGGTCATCCAACTCCGGATCCATGATCGCCGCAATCGCGAGGTAACCCGGAGCTTTGGGATTGTCGCGGCGCAGCTTTTCGGTAACCGTTTCCAGCGACGCATGGCCATTGAGCTTGCGGGTCACGCGCGCCAATGCCGGCAACACTTCCGTGGCATAGCGGATCTCGCGCTCCAGCACACGCCCATAGTACTGGCGGCTGCGTTCCCACTGCTCCTCGGTCTCGGCGATCTGTGCGAGCATCAGGTTGGCGCGTACGCACTGCGCATCCTGCGACTGCGCCCGCTTCAACAGCCGCTGTGCCGCCGCCAAGTTCTTGCCGGAGAGTGCGGCCTGGGCCATCTCGCAGTAATACTGGGCAATCGTCTCTTCCTGCGGCATGCCGCTCAGCTTCTGCAGGCGCCCGCGCATGGCAATCGCCTGCTCCCAGTCTTTTTGCTGTTCGTACAGCGATATCAAATTGCGCAGTGCCGCTTCGCTGTAACCCGGGGCATCCAGCAATTCCAGCAACAGGCTTTCGGCACGGTCCAGCAGGCCGGCGCGCAGATAATCCTGCGCCAGCTCAAACAGCGCCTGGCGGCGATATTCGCCGTTCAGATTCGGCCGCGCAATCAAGTTCTCGTGAATGCGAATGGCACGGTCCACCTCGCCGCGCTGGCGAAACAGGCTGCCCAGCGCGAAGTGCGTCTCGACGGTGTCCGAGTCCACTTGCGCGACGCGGATGAAGACTTCGAGCGCCTTGTCCGGCTGCTCGTTCAACAGGAAGTTCAGGCCGCGGAAATATTCCGTGCTTACGAAGCGAAACCGGGCGGTGTGTCGGTTGCGCAGCGTCCAATGTATGAGGATGGCGCCCAGCACCACGACGGCGATCGCCAGCAGGATGACGAGGGCGGCGGTGCTAGTGGTCATTCTTCTGGGGCAGATTGCGCAGATTGCGGATTTCCACTTCGGCATCGCGCACCGAGCGTTTCAGCCGCCAAGTCTCGCGCTTGAGGCGGAAAATGACCAGCAGGCTGCTCAGGATCCCCAGCAGCCAGCCGAGGATGGCCGCAGCCAGCAGCGCCGAGGACAAGTGCACCGTCAGGCTGCCGGCCAGGTAATCAATGGTCACGCTCGCGCCGTTGGCGTAGGCCAGCAGCAGCGCGAACGCGAAGATGCACAGCAGGATAATGACGGCGATCCAACGCAACATGACTGCCAGCTCCGTTCACATCGGGGGATGGTCATCCCCGGCCATCCGTGTCAGCCAGCGAGACTCTCGTTGACTCGGTCGCGCAAATCCTTGCCGGGTTTGAAGTGCGGCACATGCTTGCCGGGCAGGGCCACAGAATCGCCGGTCTTGGGGTTGCGGCCCATGCGCGGCGGGCGAAAGTGCAGGGAAAAACTTCCAAACCCGCGGATTTCGATGCGCCGCCCGGTGGACAGCGCCACGCTCATCTGCTCGAGGATCGTCTTGACGGCAAGCTCGATGTCCTTGCCGTGCAGATGGCTCTGCTTTCTGGAGATGATCTCGATGAGTTCGGATTTTGTCATGGCTCAATCCCCCGGTTCGAGTGGCCCGCCTCACACGCTGCCCGACCCATGAGGCACCGGCAGGCACGTGGCCGCTACTCTCCGTCTGCAGCGGCAAGCACGCGCACGCGGTCCAGCACTCACTCGGCCTTGTCTCCGCCGATATGCTGCTTGAGAACATCACCCAAGGTCGTGGTGCTGGACACCGCAGTGCGGCTGTAATCTTCCAGCGCCTGGGCTTCTTCTTCGATTTCCCGGGCCTTCACCGACAGGCTGATGCTGCGGTTCTTGCGGTCCACGCCCACGAAGCGTGATTCCACCTCGTCGCCTTCCTTGAGCACGGTGCGCGCGTCTTCAACGCGGTCGCGTGACAGCTCCGAGGCGCGCAGATAACCCTCGATGCCATTGCCCAAGTCCACCACCGCGCCTTTGGCGTCCACGCTGGTGACCTTGCCCTTGACGATGCTGCCCTTGGGATGATCGGCCAGGAAGTTCGAGAATGGATCTTTCTGCAACTGCTTGACGCCGAGGGAAATGCGTTCGCGCTGCGCGTCCACTGCCAGTACCACGGCTTCCACCTCGTCGCTCTTCTTGTAATTACGCACCGCTTCCTCGCCGGGAGTATCCCAGGCGATGTCGGAGAGATGCACCAAGCCGTCGATACCGCCTTCCAGCCCCACGAAGATGCCGAAATCGGTAATCGACTTGATCTTGCCGCGGATGCGGTCGCCCTTGTTGTGGCTCGCGGCAAAATCCTCCCAGGGATTCGGCTTGCATTGCTTCATGCCGAGCGAGATGCGGCGGCGCTCTGCGTCGATCTCTAGCACCATAACCTCGGTCTCGTCGCCCACTTGCACGATCTTGGCGGGATTCACGTTCTTGTTGGTCCAGTCCATCTCCGAGACGTGCACCAGGCCTTCCACGCCCGGTTCCACTTCCACGAAGCAGCCGTAATCCGCGAGATTCGTGACCTTGCCGAACAGGCGCGTGCCCGCGGGATACCGACGGGTGATATCCACCCAGGGATCGTCGCCCAGTTGCTTGAGCCCGAGCGATACGCGGTTGCGCTCGCGGTCGAACTTGAGCACCTTGACCTCGAGTTCCTGGCCTACGCTCACTACTTCGGAGGGGTGCTTGACGCGCTTCCAGGCCATGTCGGTGATGTGCAGCAACCCGTCGATGCCGCCGAGATCCACGAAAGCGCCGTACTCGGTGAGGTTCTTGACGATGCCCTTGACCACCGCGCCTTCCTGCAGATTGCCGAGCAGCTGATCGCGCTCGGCGCTGTATTCCTGCTCGACCACCGCGCGTCGCGACACCACCACGTTGTTGCGGCGCTGGTCCAGCTTGATGACCTTGAATTCGAGCTCTTTGCCTTCGAGATACACCGGATCGCGTACCGGGCGCACATCCACCAGCGAGCCCGGCAGGAACGCACGCACGCCATCCACTTCGACCGTGAAGCCGCCCTTGACCTTGCCGCTGATGAAACCCTTGACGATCTCGCCTTTGTTGAAGGCTTCCTCAAGCCGCGTCCAGGAACGCGCGCGCTTGGCTTTTTCGCGTGACAGCCGGGTTTCGCCGAAGCCGTCTTCGACGGCATCCAGCGCCACTTCCACATCATCGCCCACGGCGATTTCCAATTCGCCACTCTCGTTCTTGAATTGTTCGGCGGGGATGACGCCTTCGGATTTCAGGCCGGCGTTGACGATGACTACATCGGGCCGGATTTCGACGACACGGGCCTTGAGAATGGCCCCGTTGCGCATCTGTTGCTGTTTGATGCTCTCTTCGAATAATTCAGCGAAAGACTCGGACATTGTGGGTTGAATCCTGTTGATCCCCGTCGCCGGGGGCCGTTTTGGGTGGCCGCGCTTCCGTTCCCGGAGCACGCGGGTTGGTTGGACAAGGGGGCGGTGCGTCCTATCCGCCCTGCCGACTGCCCGCCGCCGCCTTGCCGTACCGGCGGTGGGCCAAATCCAGAACCTGGTCGACCACCGCCTCGACCGCCGTGCCGGTGGTATTCAGCACCACGGCATCGGACGCCGGCTTCAGGGGTGAGACGGACCGGTTGCGGTCACGTTCGTCCCGGGCGACTAGGTCCTGAAAAAGGGCGGGCAGGTTAGCATTTAATCCTTTTTGTTTCAACTGGTTATAGCGTCTTTTCGCCCGCTCCTCGACGCTCGCGGTGAGGAAAATCTTGAGGCCGGCGTCCGGGAAAACCACCGTGCCCATGTCGCGGCCATCGGCCACCAAGCCGGGCGCGCGGCGGAAATTGCGCTGCACCGCCATCAGGCCCCGGCGTACCTCGGGAATGACTGCCAACTCGGAGGCGCGCTTGCCGCTGTCTTCGCTGCGCAGGGCGGCTGTCACGTCCCGCCCCTCCAACAATATCTGTTCGTCACCAGCCGCTGTCTGTTTGAAATCCACGCGCAAGCCGCGCGCCAGCGCTTCGAGTTGTGCCGGATCGTCGCCGGACTTGCCGCGCTGCCGAGACACCTGCGCCAGAATCCGGTACAACGCGCCACTATCCAGCAAATTCCAGCCGAGCGTTAGCGCCACGCGGCTCGCGACCGTGCCCTTGCCCGAGCCGCTCGGCCCGTCAATGGCAATGACCGGCGGCAGAGCGTTGTTCATGCGGTTTCTTCCACGCGCAAATCCAGGCCGGTGCTGCGGGCGACCGCGGCAAACCCGGGGAAGGAAGTGTCCACGTTGCGGCAATTGCGGATCCGCAGTGGTTTGGCAGCGCGCAATGCCGCCATGGCAAAACTCATGGCGATGCGATGGTCGCCGCAACTGTCGATCTCGCCGCCTTTGAATTCACCGACGCCGGTGAGTTGCAGGCCATCATCAAACGATTCCACCGGCACGCCCAGGCTACGCAAGCCTGCCGCCATGGCGGCCAGCCGGTCGCTCTCCTTCACGCGCAGTTCCGCGGCCCCGCGCAACGTGGTCCGTCCCTGCGCCAGTGCCGCCGCCACCATGAGCGCAGGCAATTCATCGATCGCCAGCGGCACATCCGCCGCCGCGATTTCGATGCCATGCAAATGTCCACCCTGCACTTCTATATCGGCTGCCGGTTCCGCGCCCAGCTCACGCGGATTCTGCAGGTGGATTTCCGCGCCCATGCGGCGCAGCAAACGCAGTACGCCCTCGCGGGTCGGATTGATGCCCACGCTTTCCACCACCACACGGGTGCCCGGACAAATCGCCGCGCCGATCAGGAAGAACGCCGCGGAAGACAGATCGCCCGGCACCGTGATGTCCGCGGCCTGCAGCTCGCTGCCGCCGCGCACCCCTAGCCACGGTCCGTCACGCAGCACACGGCAGCCGAACGTCTGAAGCATGCGTTCGGTGTGATCGCGGCTCGGTGCCGGTTCCCGCAGCCAGGTTTCACCGCTGGCCTGCAGTCCGGCGAGCATGATCGCGGATTTCACCTGCGCACTCGCCACCGGCAACTCGTGGCGCCGGGCGGTGAGCGGCCGCCGGCCGTGCACCGTCAAGGGTGCGTGTCCATCAGTGCTTTCGAAACGTGCGCCCATTTGCGTAAGCGGCTCGATCACCCGTTGCATCGGGCGGCGCCGCAGCGAAGCATCTCCGTCCAGCGTGGTGGCGAACGGCTGCCCTGCCAGCACGCCGCTCAACAAGCGCATGCTCGTTCCGGAATTGCCGCAGTCCAGTGTGCGCGCGCTCGCATGCAGATTTTCCGGGCCGGCGCCCCGCAGGTGCACATCGCGAGCCTGTCCCGGTGACGCCCGCACACCGAGCAGCCGCAGGGCGTTCAGCGTCGCTAGGCAGTCCTGGCTTTCCAGGAAATTCGAAATATGACTTTCGCCGTGGGCCATGGCACCCAGCAACAAGGCGCGGTGTGAAATGGATTTGTCACCCGGCACCCGGATGCGCCCCTGCAGGCGGCCGCCCGCTTGCACCACAAAATCGCAGCCACCGGCGTTGCCCACGACGGCAGCCGTGCTCACGCCGTGAGCGCCCGCTCAAGCGCCAGCAGCAGGCGCTCGTTCTGTTCCGGCAGGCCGATGGTGATGCGCAAATGATTCGGCAAGCCGTAGTTGACCAGCGGCCGCACGATGATGCCCTGGTGCAGCAGTGCGGTATACATCGCACTTGCAGGTTTGACGAAATCCACCGTCAGGAAATTGGCGATCGATGGAATCCACTTCAATCCCAGTGTACGGAATCCCGCCTGCAGTTGCACCTGCCCCGAGCGGTTCAATTCCGTGCTGAGACGCACATGCGCCTGGTCGGAGAGCGCCGCCAAAGCGCCCGCCTGCGAAAGATTACTGACGTTGAACGCCGCACGCAGGCGGTTCAACAGTTCCGCCACGCGCGCATGCGACAGCGAATAGCCGCAACGCAGGCCGGCCAGCCCGTAGATCTTGGAAAAGGTGCGTGTCACTACGAGGTTGGGAAACTCGCCGAGCCACTGCCCGCAATCGGGATACTCCGCCTCGTTCACGTACTCGAGATAAGCCTCGTCCACCACCACCAGCACGCGCGGCGGCACCTGTTCCAGGAACCGGCGCAAGTCGCGCGCCGCCAGCCAGGTGCCGGTCGGGTTATTGGGGTTGGCGATGAACACCACGCGGGTATCGGCGTCAATTGCCGCTCGCAGTTGCTCGAGGTCGTGGCCGTAGGGCGTCGTGGGGTGCTCCGGCGCACAGGCTTCGGCCACGCGGGCGACCGCGCCCACCGCCTGCGTGACGATGGGATACACCGCAAATGCGTAGCGGGAAAACACCGCGTTCTTGCCCGGCTCCAAGAACGCGCGGGCGATGAACTCCAGATTCTGCTCGGAGCCGTTGCCGAGCGTAATGCAGGCCGGATCAATATGGTGTTTGGCTGCCAGCGCCTGGCGCAGTTCGTGCGCCTTGCCATCGGGGTAGATCGCCAGTCCCGCGAGCGCGGCACGCACGGCCGCCAGCGCCTTGGGGCTCGGTCCCAGCGGGTTTTCGTTGGACGCAAGCTTGATCACGTCGCGCACGCCGAATTCGCGCTGCAATTCGCTGATCGGTTTGCCGGGCTCGTAGGGCTTCAAGGCCTTCACTCCCGGTGCACAGATGTCCATGAGATCGAAACTGAAATCCCGCATGCCCGCGACTCCCGTTCAGCCGTAACGGCGCTCGAAGGCGCGCATGAATTCCGCGAGCCGCGCCACGCCGGCTTCCGGCATGGCATTGTAAATGCTCGCACGGATGCCGCCGCGGCTGCGATGTCCGGCAAGATTTTGCAAGCCCGCCGCGACCGCTTCCCGCAGGAACACGGCTTCGAGATTGCGGTCATGCAGGAGAAACGGCACGTTCATCAGGGAACGACTGGCGGGGTGCACCTTGTTGACATAGAAATCCGAAGCGTCCAGCACGGCATACAGCATCGCCGCTTTGCGCTGGTTGCGCGCCGCGAGCGCCCCGACACCGCCTTGCGCCTTGGTCCACTTGAGCATCTTGCCGAGCACGTACCAGGCGAACACCGGCGGCGTGTTGGGCAGCGATTCGGCCTCCAGCCACACCCGGTAATCCAGCAGCGAAGGCGTCGCGCGCGGCGGCGTCTGCAATGCCGCGGGATTCACGATGACCGCGGTGATGCCGGCGATACCGAGATTCTTCTGGGCCGAGGCGTAAATGAGCGCGTGTTGCGCAGTGGCCACCGGCCGCGACAGGATCATGGAAGTCATGTCGGCCGCAAGCGGTGCGCCGCGGCTCGCGGGCGTGAGGTGAAACTCGACGCCGGCGATGGTTTCGTTCACGGTGTAGTGCAGATAACCGGTGTCCGGCGGCAGCTGCCATTCCGTGTCCGCCGGCAAGCGCGTATAGCCGCTCTGGCTTCCATCCCACACGGCCTGCGCCTGCGCCACACGCTCGGCTTCGTGCAGGGCCTTGGCCGACCATTGGCCGGTCACCAGATACGCGCCGCGGCCGCCGAGATTCAATGCCGACATGGCGAATTGCAGCGTGGCGCCGCCGGGCATGAACAACACATGGTAATCGGCGGGAATCTCCAGGAGCTCGCGAAAATCCGCCTCGGTTTCCCGCATAAGCGCACGAAATTCCGGACTGCGATGGCCGTATTCGAGGATGGAGATGCCGCTGCCGCGGAAATCCGGCAATTCCGTGCGGATCTCGGCCAGCACTTCGGCCGGCAGCATCGCGGGGCCCGCGCCGAAGTGGTACAGCGGTGGCGTCATTGTCTGGGGAGCGGCTTCAGCTCCCATTGCCATTGTCGTCACTGTCATCGGCTTCGATGCGATCCACCCCCACCAGTTGTTCGCCTTGGTCCAGCCGGATCAGGCGCACGCCCTGGGTGTTGCGGCCGATGACCGACACCTCGCTTGCCGGCGTGCGCACCAACGTGCCGTGGCTGCTGATCAACATGATGCCGGCGTCGGCGGCCACCTGGATGGCGCCGACCACGCGACCGTTGCGCTCGGTGGTCTGGATGGAAATCACACCCTGCCCGCCGCGACCCTGCACCGGATAGTCCGCCACCGGGGTGCGCTTGCCGTAACCGTGTGCGGTGGCCGTGAGAATATCGCCCTCGCCCACGATCACCAGATCGATCACGCGTTCGTCCTTGGCGAGATGGATGCCGCGCACGCCGGCGGCATTGCGGCCCATGGCGCGCACGTCGGCTTCGCGGAAACGGATGGCCTTGCCGTTGGAGGCAAACAGCAAGACGTCGCGCTGGCCGTCGGTAATCGCGGCGCCCACCAGTTCGTCGCCGGACTTCAGCTCCAGCGCCACGATGCCGCTGGCACGCGGCCGCGAGAAATTATCCAGTGAAGTCTTCTTGACCGTGCCGCGACTGGTGGCCATGAACACATGTTTGTCGGAGGTGTACTCGCGCACCGGTAGCGCGGCGGTAATGCGCTCACTCTCCGAAAGCGGCAAGAGATTGACGATGGGCTTGCCGCGGGCACCGCGCCCGGCCTGCGGGAACTGGTACACCTTGAGCCAATAGACTTTGCCGATGCTGGAGAAACACAGCACTGTGTCGTGGCTGCTGGCCACAAACAAATTGTCCACGAAATCCTCGTCCTTGACCGCCGTGGCGCTCTTGCCGCGTCCGCCGCGGCGCTGCGCACGGTAGGTGGAGACCGGTTGTGATTTAGCGTAGCCGGCGTGCGACAGCGTCACCACCACGTCCTCCTCCTCGATAAGATCTTCCATGGTCAGGTCTTCGTGGTCGGAGACGATCTCGGTGCGCCGCGCATCGCCGTATTGAGTGCGCAACTCGGTCAATTCATCGCGGATCACCTTGAGGAGTTTCTCGGGGCTGGCGAGGATGGCACGCAGCTCGCCGATGAGCGCCAGCAGTTCCTTGTATTCGGCGACGATCTTGTCCTGTTCGAGTGCCGTCAGGCGCTGCAGCTTGAGATCCAGGATTGCCTGCGCCTGGGGATCGGACAGCCGGTATTTGGCATTGCGCAAACCGAATTCCGCGGTCAGTCCTTCCGGGCGTGAAGCTTCGGCGCCGGCGCGCTTGAGCATCTCCGTTACCACTCCCGGCTGCCACTCGCGTGCCATCAACGCTGTCCTGGCTTCGGCGGGGCCCGGCGAACGTTTGATGAGCGCGATCATGTCATCGATGTTGGCAAGCGCCACCGCCAGGCCTTCGAGCACGTGCGCGCGCTCGCGAGCCTTGCGCAGATTGAACAGCGTGCGGCGCGTGACCACCTCGCGGCGGTGACGCAGGAATGCCTCGAGCACCTGCTTGAGGTTCAGCAGCCGCGGCTGGTTGTCCACCAGCGCCACCATGTTGATGCCGAATACGCTTTGCAGGGCGGTGTGCTGATATAGATTGTTGAGCAGCACGTCGGGGTTTTCGCCGCGGCGCAACTCGATCACCATGCGCATGCCGTCCTTGTCGGACTCGTCGCGCAACTCGGTGATACCGTCAACCTTTTTTTCCTTAACCAGCTCGGCGATGCGTTCCAGCAACTTGGCCTTGTTCACCGCGTAGGGCAGCTCGGTCACAATGAGGGACTGCTTGGCTCCTTCCTTGCCCTCCACGTGGCTCTTGGCGCGTAAAAATACCCGGCCGCGTCCGGTGAAGTAGGCTTCATGGATGCCGCGCGCGCCGTTGATGAGCCCGCCGGTGGGAAAATCCGGCCCCGGCAGCTGCTTGATCAAGTCCTGGATGCTGATCGCCGGATCGTCAATCAGGGCCACGCAGGCGGCGATCACTTCGCCGAGATTGTGCGGGGGGATGTTGGTGGCCATGCCCACGGCGATGCCGGAAGAGCCGTTGACCAGCAGGTTCGGCACGCGCGCTGGCAGCACGGTGGGCTCTTGCTCCGACTCGTCGTAATTGGGGATGAAATCGACGGTGTCCTTGTCGATATCGGCCAGCATCTCGTGCGCGATCTTGGCCATGCGCACTTCGGTGTAACGCATGGCCGCGGGCGCGTCGCCGTCCACCGAGCCGAAATTGCCCTGCCCGTCCACCAGCACGTAGCGCATGGAAAACGGCTGCGCCATGCGCACGATGGTGTCGTACACCGCCACGTCGCCGTGCGGATGGTATTTGCCGATTACGTCGCCGACGATGCGCGCGGATTTCTTGTAGGGCTTGTTGTAGTCGTTGCCCAGCTCGCGCATGGCGTAGAGCACGCGCCGGTGCACGGGCTTGAGCCCGTCGCGCACGTCCGGCAGCGCGCGTCCCACGATCACGCTCATGGCGTAATCCAGGTAGGACTGCTTCATCTCCTCTTCAAGGTTGACGAGGGTGAGCTCGCGGGCAAATTCGGCCATGCGGGAAGGGCTTTTTGGAAAGGATTTTGGGCCGCCGGAAGCGGAAAATTAAAGTGCAAATTTTACCATAGAGGGCGTGTTTATCCGCTGCTGACGAGTGCGTGCGTGCATGCAAAACGGCAAAATCCCGGGCGCGACAAGTCTGCTATAGTGAGTCGGCGTCAACGGCGCGCGCCTGCAGTCAGTGAATGTCCAAATCAGAAAAACACAGTCTGGGGAAAACGCTGCGTCGCGGCATCACGCTGGCCATGGTGGCACTCGGCGCAGGTTGCACCGCGCCGCCGCCGCAACCGGACCTGCGTCTGGCCAACGGCGGACGGCCGCTCGGCAACCCCCAAGGCGTGTGTGTGCAAATCGGCGTGCCGAATTCCGCCGCCCAGGACGCCTCGTGTTACGCGTTGGCGGCCGCGCCTGCCGATGAACACGTCGAACCACTGCCGCTGGACGAATTCGGCTACCTGTTCCCGGCACTCAAGCCCGAGCCCAAATTGGCGCCGGTGCAGATTCCGCCGCCACCGCCGGCGGTGGCAACGTTGGCGCAACCCATGCCGCTAATTGCAGCCACTGCCTCGCTCGCGCCGACGCCGGCAAGCGCTTGGACAGTGCCCTCTCCGGCCGCGTCGCCCTCAGCCGCTGCCGCAGTCACGCCGACTGTGGCGCGCTACGTGACCAAGACCCTGCATTTCACTACCGCGCTGCCGTTCAAGCTGAACAGCGCACACCTGGCACGCGCCAATACGGCTGCGCTTACGGCGTTCATCAATTCGCTGGCACAGTATCGCGGCCTGGTGAGCCTGCGCATCACCGGGCACACCGATCACAGCGGCCCTGCGCGTTTTAATAACTGGCTGTCGTTGATGCGTGCCAAATCCGTCGAGCTCCGCCTGCTGTCCCTGGGCGCCGATCCGCGCAGTATTCAAATCCGCGGCGTGGGCAGCACGGAGCCACGCGTGCATGCCCACACC
Source organism: Natronospirales bacterium (assembly GCA_018971605.1). GTDB lineage: Bacteria > Pseudomonadota > Gammaproteobacteria > Natronospirales > REEB76 > REEB76. The sequence goes on from JAGXAL010000001.1 coordinate 46,434, forward strand.
GCCGCCGATAATCGCTATGTGGATATTGAAGTGGTGGTGCGCGTGCCGGCCAGTTGAGTGTCCGTGGATTGATGGTTCCCGATGACGCCCGCTGATCTCGTCATGCATGCGCGCTGGGTGATCCCGGTCGAGCCCGATGGTGCAATTCTCGAAAATCACGCGCTGGTAGTTCGCGACGGACGCATCCAGGCGTTGCTGCCCTCGGACGCCGCGCGCCGGCAATTCCAGGCGCCAGCCAGCGTCGAACTGCCGAACCACGTGCTGATCCCCGGTTTTGTCAACGCCTATACCTGTGCCGCCGCAAGTCTGCTGCGTGGCTTTGCAGATGACGCGCCGCCCGTGCCCGAGCAGGATGTCGGGCACAATGAAATTCGCTGGGCGACTGCCGAGTTCGTGCGCGATGGCGGCGAACTGGCCATGGCCGGCATGCTGCGCAGCGGTACGACCTGTTTCAATGACGCCAGTCCGTTCCCCGATGCCATCGCCGAAGCGGTGCAACGCTGCGGACTGCGTGCCTGTCTGGGCATGAGCGTGTCGGATACGCCGTCCGCCTGGGCCGGCACAAGGCAGGAATATCTCGCCAAAGGCATCGCGTTGCGTGACCGCTACAAGGACGATCCGCTGCTGAGTTTTACGTTCGCACTGCGCCGCTCGCCTGCCTTGGCCGAGCCGTGGATGAAGGAAATCATGGTGCTCGCTGACGAATTGGACGTACCGGCGCATGCCTGCCTGCATGCCAGCCGCGCCGAGATCGAACGCAGCCTGCAACAATCCGGCCAACGTCCGCTGGCGCGCCTGACGGCATCGGGATGGCTGAGTTCGAATTTCATCCTTGTGCACATGACCCAATTGCTTGACGACGAGATTGCTCTGCTCGCGCGATCCGGCGTGCACGTGGTGCACTGCCCGCGCTCCAGTCTGAAACTCGCGCGCGGCTTCTGTCCGGTGGTCAAGCTGCTGGCGGCGGACGTGAATGTGGCGCTCGGTACCGACGGTATTGCCGGTGGCAACGGCACCGACATGCTGGCCGAAATGCAGTGTGCCGCGTTGCTCGCCAAAGCCGTGGCGGATGATGCTACAACGCTGCCGGCCGCGGCTGCCTTGCGCATGGCCACCTTGAATGGCGCGCGCGCTCTCGGTCTGGAGCAGGACGTCGGCTCATTGCTGCCGGGCAAATGGGCCGACGTCACTGCCATCGACATGCAGGTACCCGAGTGCCAGCCACTCTACCATCCACTTTCGCAGCTCGTGTACCACGCCGGGCGCCAACAGGTGAGCGACGTGTGGGTGGCCGGCCGGCAGTTGTTGCGCTCCGGCCGGCTGACGACGCTGGACGCGGATGCCATCCTCGCGCGCGCCGCAGGCTGGCAGCAACGTATCGGTGCGCAAACGCGCGCGGCGGTGAGCGCATGACTACGTTGCATGCCAACACGGATCGGCGCGAGATTTCCAAATTCGACGCGCTCGCCTCACGCTGGTGGGATCCGCAGGGCGAATTCCGCACGTTGCATCAAATCAATCCCTTGCGGCTCGACTACATCGAGCGCCGCACCGGCCTAAAAAATCACAAAGTGCTGGACGTCGGCTGCGGCGGCGGCTTGTTGGCGGAAGCCATGGCGGCGCGCGGCGCCGCAGTCACCGGCATCGACATGGCCGAGGAGTCCCTGGCGGTGGCCCGGCTGCACCTGCACGAATCCGGGCTGCAGGTCGATTACCGCAAAACCAGCGCCGAATCGCTGGCGGCGGAAGCGCCGGCGCAGTTCGACGTGGTGACCTGCATGGAAATGCTGGAGCACGTCCCGGATCCGGAATCCATCGTGCGCGCCTGCGCCACGCTGGTCAGCCCCGGCGGCCAAGTGTTTTTCTCCACGCTAAACCGCAAGCCCAAGGCTTTTCTGCTCGCGATCCTCGCTGCAGAGTACGCACTGCGGCTGGTGCCGCGCGGTATCCACGAGTACGCCAGATTCATCCGGCCTTCCGAGCTCGACCAGTGGGCACGGTGCGCGGGCTTGGAATTGCTCGGCAGCGCCGGGCTGCACTACAACCCGCTCACGCGCGTGTACCATCTCGGCGGGAACTTGGACGTGAATTACTTCCTGCACTTCCGCCGGCCGGACTGAACGCCATGCGGCTCATACTTTTCGATTTAGACGGTACGCTTCTGGACACGGCTCCGGACCTGGGTGCCGCCTTGAACGCCCAACGCGCCGAGCACCGGATGCCGCCGCTGCCGCAGGAACGCATCCGCCCGGTGGTGTCGCACGGTTCCCCGGCGCTGCTCAAGCTCGGTTTTGGCGTCGAACCCAATGATTCGCGCTACGCGACGATGCGCGCCCGCCTTCTGGAAATCTATCGTGGCCGTCTGCACCGCGAAACCCGGATGTTCAGCGGAGTGGACACGTTGCTGAACACGCTGGAGCGCGACGCGCTGCGCTGGGGTGTGGTCACCAACAAGCCCGGGGCCCTCACCTTGCCGCTGCTGGAAGCCTTCGATTTGAAACAACGTGCCGCCTGCATAGTCAGCGGCGACAGCGTGCCGCGGCGCAAACCGCATCCTGACCAGCTGCTGCACGCCTGCGTGCTTGCCGGAGCGCAGCCGCAGGAAACCATATATGTGGGCGACGCCGAGCGCGATGTGCAAGCCGCGCATGCAGCCGGAATGCGCGCGCTGGTGGCGCTGTACGGCTACATCGGCAGCGATGAGCACCCGGAAAGCTGGCGGGCTGACGCGCTGCTCGCGGCGCCCGGTGATTTGCTCGACTGGCTGCGCGCGCAGGCAGCCGCAGAACCCGTTTTGGACGGCATGGCGTCATGATCGCGGTATACATCGTCATCGCGCTGATTGTCGGTATGCTCGCGGGCTACGCTGCGGCCACCCTGTTTGCGCACAAGCGCAACAGCGAATTGCGCGTGGAACTTGCGGCACTCCAGGCCAAGACTGCAGCGCTCAGCGGTGCGCGCGAACAGATGGAAAACACCTTCAAGGCGCTCGCCGGCGATGCGCTGCGTGCCAGCAGCCAGTCGCTGCTGGAACTCGCCGGCCAGAATCTCGGCAAGTTCCAGGCCGAAGCCAAGGGCGATTTGGAAAAACGCCAGCAGGCGTTCGCCGAACTGATCAAGCCCATCGGCGACACTCTGAGGAAAACCGAAGAACAGATCGGAGAGATCAAGAAAGATCACGGCAACATCAGCCGCTACCTTACCAGCATGCAGGAAGCCCAGACACAATTGCAGTCGGAAACCCGCAATCTGGTGAACGCGCTGCGCCGACCCGAGGTGCGCGGGCGTTGGGGCGAGATGACTTTGCGGCGGCTGGCGGAACTCGCCGGTATGGTGGAGCGCTGCGATTTTGAGGAACAGGTGCACACCGAAACCGAAGAAGGGGCGCTGCGCCCCGACATGGTGGTGCATCTGGCCGAAAACCGCACGCTGGTGGTGGATGCCAAAACGCCGCTAGACAGTTACATCGCGGCACTGGAAGCAAGTACGCCCGAGGAGCGCGAAAGTCATCTGGCCCAGCACGCACGCAAAGTGCGCGAGCGTATCAAGGAACTGGCCAGCAAACGCTACTGGGATCAGTTCAAGAGCAGCCCGGATTTCGTGATTCTGTTCATCCCCGGCGATCAATTCCTGTCCGCAGCGCTCGACAAGGAGCATGAACTGCAGGAGGAAGCGTTGCGCCAGAAGGTGCTGCTGGCCACGCCCACCAGCCTCATGGCGCTGCTCAAGGTTGTGGCTTACGGCTGGCGGCAGATCGCGCTGGCGGAAAATGCCGAACAGATACGGGATCTGGCCGCGACCCTGCATCAGCGGCTGGCGATCTTCGGCGAGCATCTCGACCAGATGGGCCACGCACTGGGAAAGAGCGTGGAGAATTACAACAAGGCCGTGGGCTCGCTGGAGCGCCAAGTGTTGCCAGCCGCGCGCCGCTTCACCGAGCTGGGCGTGCAGTCCAAAAAAGAATTGCCACGGCTCGATCCATTGGATACCGCGCCGCGCCTCGACCACAACGACAAACCATGACCGGGGCCGAGGATGCGCGGCGCAAACTCGTTGCCGCACCTGCGGATTTGCGTTTCGCCGTGCTGTTTTCTCCCCGCAATCAGCGTGCCGCGCTCACCGCACTACTGGCGGTGTATCTCGAAATCCGTGAAGTCCTGCAGGAGTGCTCCGACAAAGGCGTGGCGCACAGCAAACTTGCCTGGTGGCGGGAGGAAATCGGCTTGCTCGCCGAGTATCGCCCGCGCCATCCGCTGAGCGCGAATCTCGCGCCCTTTCTGCCGGATGAATTTGCCTGGCAAGCCGCACTGCTGGCAATCGTCGCCAGCGTCGAGACGGACGTGGCCTTGCCCGCGTTCCCGCAATTCGCGGACGTGGAGCGGTACTGTGCAGGCTGCGGCGGCGCGCTGCTGGAACTGAGCGCGGCGCTTGGCGGCGCGCGTCACAGTGAGGCGCTTGTGGCCGCACGCAGCCGGGGAAGCGGTTGGCAGTTGGCGGAGCTTGTGCTGCAGGCCGGCGAACATGCCGAGCAAGGGCGTGTGTATTTCGCGAGTGCGGATTTGCACAAGCACTCTGTGGACCGGCACATCGTCGCCGGAGTGCACGCCAACACCGGCCTCACGGCGCTGCTTGCCGACTACTCTGGGCGCGCCCGTGCGTTTGCAACTGCCGCAGCGCCGCCGGCCGATGCTGACGCCCTGGTCGCTGCGCGGGTGGTGAGCGGCCTGGCCTGTGCGCACCTGAAAAAATTTGCCGCACTCAATTACGATGCCACATTGCCGCCGGTAGAATTGTCGCCTTTCGCGCAACTGTGGAACGCTTGGCGCTGCGCACGACGTGACGTGTGATAAAAACAGGATTGCACCAAACCGTGGATACCATTCCCGCTAACTACACCGCGCGTAAAGATTTGCTCAAGGACCGCGTCATCCTGGTGACGGGTGCGGGCGACGGCATCGGCCGTGCAGCGGCTAAAGGGCTCGCAGCGCATGGCGCTACCGTGGTGCTGCTCGGCAAAACCATCAAGAAACTCGAATCAGTGTATGACGAAATCATGCAGGCCGGCGGACCGATGCCGGGCATCTATCCCATGGATTTGCGCGGCGCCACCTTCAAGGATTACCAGGATCTGGCCGCGGTGCTGGACAAGGAATATGGCCGGCTCGACGGTCTGTTGCACAACGCCGGAATTCTGGGTGAGCGCGCGCCCATCGAACATCACGAAGTGCAAATCTGGCAGCAGGTGATGCAGGTCAACCTCACTGCGCCCTTCTTGCTCACCAAGGCCTGTCTGCCGCTGCTGTATAAATCCACCGACGCCTCCGTGGTATTCACCGCCAGCAGCGTGGGCCGCAAGCCGCGCGCTTATTGGGGCGCGTACAGCGTCTCCAAGGCCGGCATGGAAGCGCTGGCTGCGGTGCTCGCCGATGAAACCGAGTTCCGCGGCACGCTGCGTGTCAACAGCCTCAATCCCGGCGCAGTGCGCACCGAAATGCGGCGCCTGGCGTTTCCCGCCGAAGATCGCAGCCGCTTGACCGCGCCCGAACAGTTGCTGCCCGCCTATCTCTATCTACTCGGACCGGACAGCCACGGCATCAGCGGCCGCCAATTCGAGGCCTGAACCGGCGCCTGTCTGCCGGCAAGCGGCACACCGCGACAGCTAGTGCTTGGGCAGTTGCCGGAACTTCGACGGGTCGTAACCCCCGACTTCGAATTTCAGGGTTTCCGGACCCTGGTTCACGGTGGTCACGTCCATCTCGATGATCTTGGCCTTGGACAGGGCGGCAATAAAACGCCGGTCGGCATTGATGAACATGGCAGGCTCGCCGGTCTCGGGGAGGTGCCCTTTCCATACTTCACGCTGGCCGTCCCAGCGCATCACGATGTCGCAGTTGTCCTTGCAGGCAAAACCCTGGCCATGGCCGTACAGGTACACCGCCTGCGGCCAACCGACATGCCTGCGCAAGATGAGTTGCACCTGGTTCTCCGTTCCGGAGGGCTCGCTTGAATCCACGATCGCGGTGTATTGCAGCCCGTCCTGTGTCACGGTCTGGTACAGCCACAGATCCGCAAGCCGCTGGTGTTCGGCCTTGGCTTCGAGTGCCGGCAAAGCGTTTTGCACTTCAGCCGCGGCCGCGGTGCCGGGATATTGACTGACGATTTGCTGACCGACCAGCACCGCCAGCTTGGGCTTCTGCTCGGCCAGCAGCTTCTGATAGAGCGCCAGGTCCGGCGCGGCCGCCTGCTCATTGGCCGCCGCCTGCTCGGCGGCCGGCGGCGCGCTCTTCTGCGAGCAACCACCGGCCACAAGCGCCGCGGCGGCGAAAGCCAAAGCGGCAGCCGGCAACAGATACGTTGTGGCGCTGCGAATCATCAGTGAAGTGTAACGCCTCCCCGGGTGCAGCGTCAGCTGCAGCCAAGCACAGCCGCGGGTGGCCGTTGCTTGCCTTGCCGCCATTCGCCGCGTGGTCACACCCGCACCGCGCCGCACAAGCTCTCCGGGCCATCCGGGTTGCCGCTGGCATGGCCCGAACCGCTTGTGTACAGTCTCGCGGTCCAACACACACACACACTCATGGGAGACAAGACATGGAAAAGGCAACCAAGCTCCTCGGGGGATGGGGCTATATCTTGTTGATCGTTGGCAGCTGTCTCGGCCCGTTGATGTTCATTTTCCACTTGGTGGCACTCGCCGGCATCATCTGTGTATTGATTGCATTTTTCCGAGCCGGCAAGGAACTCAACCAACCCAAAATACAGACCAATATCAGCATCGCCATCGTGTTGTACATCGTGGCCTCGCTGTTGTTCATCTTCCTGGTAGGCGCAGCGGTGCTCGCGCTGGTGCACAACAGTGGTGCCGGCATGGCCGCTTTCGGCGGTAGCGCAGTACTCAGCGGTTTGATTGCCTGGATCCTGTGGATCGTCGGAGCCTGGTTCTGGTATCAGGCTTCAATTCCACTGACCGATGGCACCGGAGTTGGTCTTTACAAGACCGGAGGCCTGCTGATCTTCATCGGTGCAATCACCGCAGTTGTCTTTGGCCTTGGATTCATCGTGATGTTGATTGGCGAGATCATGCAGACGGTGGCGTTCTTCACCACCACCGAAAAAGTACCGACCAACTCGCCGGCTTGAAAATCAAGCAGCAAAGCTGAACTGCCGCTCAAAGAGCGGCGGTTTTTTATTTGCGTGCTTGCGGCGGATACGGTTTGCCGCCTTTGTGAATGTAGCCGCTTGAGCCACTGCGGATGGCCAAGTCGATGTCGGGATAATCCACGCCATCGCCTTGCGGATTGCGCGTGCCGATTTCAAGAATCACCGCTTCCTTGCCGCTGCGGTTTTGAAGGTGGTGGCCATCCGCGTCTCCCGCCTTGAAACCTGCGCAATCGCCCGCTTGCAGGATTTCTTCGCCGCTGTTTGTTACCAGCACCACTTCGCCGTCCAGAACGTAAACGAATTCATCTTCACTCACGTGCCAATGACGTTGGCTTGACCAGGCCCCGGCTGGCAGCCGCAGCAGATTGACACCGAATTGTGTAAGGCCGGCAGCATTGCCGAGCTGCCAGCGCCTGCGCGCGCGACAGGGCTGGTCGTACGGCTCGGGGTAGCCGCTGCCGTGCCAGGTCGGAGCTTTATCGATGTTGATTTTTTTCATGATGTCTCCTGGTGGGCCGAGAATGGCGCTTGAATTCGCGCGCTCGGTGCCTCGCTGTGGCGGGAGCCGCTGGGGATGGGGCCACGCCGGCCAGCTCGAGCAGAGCGTGCAGTTCCTCTTCAGTCGCTTCGCGGCAGCCGCCGCGCGGCAGGTTGCGCGGCAGTGACAGCGTGCCATAGCGAATGCGGATTAGACGGCTGACGGTGACGCCCGCCGTTTCCCACAGTCGCCGGACTTCACGATTGCGGCCTTCTTTCAGCGTGACGTGGTACCAGTGATTGGCGCCTTCGCCGCCCGCATCGCGTACTGCATCGAATTTCGCCATTCCGTCTTCTAGGCGTACGCCCTTGGTAAGAGCTGCTAGCTGTTCGTCCGTGATCTTGCCCAGCACACGCACCGCGTATTCACGTTCGATCTCATGCGCCGGATGCATGAGACGGTTCGCCAATTCGCCATCGTTGGTGAACAGCAGCAATCCCGAGGTGTTGAAATCCAGCCGACCGATGCTGATCCAGCGTCCGCGGCGCAAACGCGGCAAGGCTTCGAAGACGGTGGGCCGGCCTTCGGGGTCCTTGCGCGTGGTGAGTTCGCCTTCCGGTTTGTGATAGAGGATCACTTGGCGCTTCGCCGGAATGGCGCGCTCCAGTTTCAACAGCCGGCCGTCGAGTGCCAACCGATCCATGGGCATGATTCGATCGCCGAGTCGGGCGGTATGACCGTTGACGCTCAGGCGCCCGGCGACGATCCAGCCTTCGATTTCGCGGCGCGAGCCGAAACCGGCCGCGGCCAGCACTTTCTGAATGCGTTCCGCGGGCTCGGGAATTTTGCTGTGCGTGGATTTGATGCGACTTACTCCGCCTCGGCTTCCCCGGCCTGAGCCTCGGCATCCGCCGCGGCGGGCGCCAGCGGTGCCGGCGCCGTGCCCTCAAAGTCGAGTTCCGCTTCGAGACTGGCGATATCGCGGATATCCGCGAGCGTCGGCAATTCGTCGAGACTTTTGAGGCTGAAATAATCCAGGAACTCCTTGGTGGTGCCGAACATCTCCGGATGCCCGGGCACGTCGCGATGGCCCACCACGCGGATCCAGCCGCGCTCTTCGAGCGTGCGCACGATGTGCGGGCTGACGGTGACGCCGCGCACGGCTTCGATTTCGCCGCGCGTGATCGGCTGGCGGTAGGCGATGAGCGACAGGGTTTCCAGCAGCGCGCGCGAGTAGCGCGCCGGACGCTCTTCCCAGAGGCGCGCCATCCACGCTGCCAGCTCGGCCTTCACCTGGATACGGAAACCGCTGCCAACTTCCTTGAGTTCGATGCCGCGGTCGGCAAATCCGTTTTGCAACTCCTCCAGCGCCTTGCGAATCTCGTTGCGCGCCGGCCGGTCGGCGTCCTCGAACAGCGCCATGAGTTCATCGAGATTAAGCGGGCGCCCGGCCGCCAGCAGCGCGGCCTCCAGGATGTTGCGAAGCTGCTTCGCTGCCATCGTCATGCATCTTCTCCCTCGATCCGCACCAGCGACAGGTCCGGGTGAGTGGAACCCGTGACCCTGACATGAATGACGCCGAAAGTCTCCGCCTGCACCAGTTCGATGAGCTGCTGCTTGAGCAACTCCAGCAGCGCCAGGAAGGTCACCACCACACCGCGGCGACCTTCCACCGGCGTGAACAGCGTGCTGAACTCGCGGAAATCCGCGGTTTGCAATCCCGCGAGCACCTCCGACATGCGCTGGCGCACCGACAAGGGCTCAAGCTGCACATGATGGTGGGAGTACATGGCGGCGCGCTGCAGCACATCCTTGAAGGCCATGAGCAGTTCCTGCATGCCGATCTCCGGCACCAGGCGCACCACCTTGTGGCCGCCCATTTCCGCGGTCGCCGCATGCACGTCGCGGCCCACATGCGGCAGCGCATCCAGATCCTCGGCGGCCTGCTTGTAACGTCCGTACTCCTGCAGGCGGCGCACCAGTTCCGCACGCGGATCCTGATCCTCGCCTTCGGCCAGCGGCGGGCGCGGCAGCAGCATGCGCGATTTGATCTCCGCCAGCATCGCCGCCATCACCAGATATTCGGCGGCGAGCTCCAGGCGCAGCTCCTTCATCAGCTCGATGTATTCCATGTACTGGCGCGTGATCTCGGCAATCGGAATATTGAGGATGTCGAGATTCTGCCGGCGAATCAGGTAGAGCAGCAGGTCCAGCGGTCCCTCGAAGGCTTCGAGAAACACTTCGAGCGCATCCGGCGGGATATACAAATCCCGCGGCAGGCTGGTGACCGGCTCGCCCTGGACGATGGCGAACGGCATTTCCGCCTGCTGCGGGGATTCGCCGGGAGTCTCGGGCGGCGGCATCGGCGTACTCACCGGTATTTCAGGCCCATGGCCTGACGCACTTCGTCCATGGTGTCGTGCGCGACTTCGCGCGCGGCGTCGCAACCCTGGCTGACGACGTTGCGCAGCATGTCGGAATTGGCCTCGATCTCTGCGGCGCGTTCGCGGATCGGTTTGAGTTCCTTGAGCACCGACTCAATCACCGGCTGTTTGCATTCCAGACAGCCGATGCCGGCGGTGGTGCAGCCCTTCCACACCCAGTCGCGCGTCTTCTGATCGGAATAAATCTTGTGGAATTCCCACACCGGGCACTTTTCGGGATTGCCGGGGTCGCTGCGGCGCGCGCGCGCCGGATCCGTCGGCATGGTGCGCAGCTTTTGCTCGATTTCTTCGGGATCATCGCGCAAGCCGATGGTGTTGCCGTAGGATTTGGACATCTTGCGACCGTCCAGCCCCGGCATGCGCGCCGCCTCGGTTAGCAATGGCTGCGGTTCGGCGAGGATCGTACGCCCGGTGCCCTCCAGCGAACCCAACAAGCGATCGCGGTCGCCGAGCGGCAGGTTCTGGTTGCCGGCAATGAGCGCGCGCGCGGTTTGCAAAGCCGCCTGATCGCCCTGCTCCTGATACTGCTTGCGCAATTCGCGATACAGCTTGGCGTTGCGTTTGCCGAGTTTCTTGATGGCGGCTTCCACTTTGCTCTCGAAACCCGGTTCGCGGCCGAACATGAAATTGAAGCGCCGCGCGATTTCGCGGGTCAGTTCCACGTGGGGCACCTGGTCCTCGCCCACCGGCACCCAGCCGGCTTTGTACATGAGGATATCCGCGGCTTGCAGCACTGGGTAACCGAGAAAGCCGTAGGTGGCGAGATCCTTTTCGGTAATCTGCTCAAGCTGCTCCTTGTAGGTGGGCACGCGTTCCAGCCAGCCGAGCGGCGTCACCATGGACAGCAGCAAATGCAGTTCGGCATGCTCGGGAATCTGCGACTGGATGAAGATGCGCGCCCGGCCGGGATCCACGCCCACCGCCAGCCAGTCCACCAGCATCTCCCACATGGACGCTTCGATGTCGCGGGATTGCTCGTAATTGGTGGTCAGCGCGTGCCAGTCGGCCACGAAGAAGAAGCACTCGTACTCGTGCTGCAGCTTGAGCCAGTTCTTGAGCACGCCGTGCAGATGTCCGAGGTGCATACGCCCGGTAGGCCGCATGCCGGACAATACGCGCTGGTTTTCGGAGCCCAGGGAATTCATCGGCACAAGCTTGTTCACGCTAACCACCGAGGAGCAGTTGCGACAGCCAATTGACCGGCGGGCCCAGGATCATGGCGATCACGCCCGGAAAAAGATAGAACACCAGCATGAGAATGACCAGGGGAATAAAGGAGCCGTAGCGCTCGATGCTATCAACCTTGTTGGCAAGGTCGCGCGGCAGGATGCCCACCAGCACCCGCCCGCCGTCAAGCGGCGGAATCGGAATCAGATTGAAGATAAAAAGCGCCACGTTGAGCAGCACCCCGGCCAGTCCCATGTAGGCCAGCGGCACAATCCAGGGCCAGGCCGGAGTCAGCAGCTCGGCCGCGCGCGCAATCAGCGCCCAGATAATCGCCATGATCAGGTTGGATACCGGGCCGGCGGCGGCCACCACGGCCATGTCGCGGCGCGGGTTCTTGAAGTTGCGCGGCGAAATGGGCACCGGCTTGGCCCAGCCAAAGATGAATCCCGTATGCAGCACCAGCAGCAGCACCGGAACGATGATGGTGCCCACGAGATCGATGTGCTTGAGGGGATTCACCGTCAGGCGCCCGAGCATCATGGCCGTGGGATCGCCGAAGCGCCGCGCCACCCAACCGTGTGCCACTTCGTGCAGCGTGATGCCGAACAGCACCGGCGGTCCCCAGATGATGATGAGCTGGATGAGGTTGAATTGGCCCATCGACCCATTATACAGAGTCGCCTCGTTGCGCTGCCCGCTCTTCAGTGCACGCGACTGAAGGGCGCCGGATTGCCGCGCCCGATGCGTACCACCACCGGCATTGCTCCGGACAAATCCACCACCGTGGTCGGTTCGAAGCCACAAGGCCCGCCGTCGATCACCAAATCCACGGCATGTTCGAGGCGCGCGCGCATGTCTTCGGGATCGGTAAGCGGATCGGTTTCGCCCGGCAGCATCAGGGTTGAACTCATGATGGGTTCACGCAGCTCCGCGAGTACCGCCTGCGGAATCGGATGACCCGGCACGCGGATGCCGATGGTCTTGCGCTTCGGGTGCTGCAGTCGCCGGGGTACCTCGTGGGTGGCAGGCAAGATGAAGGTGTAGGGCCCGGGTGTGTACGCCTTGAGCAGCCGGAAGGTGGGATTGTCCACGCGTGCATAGGTAGCGATTTCCGACAAATCGCGGCACACGAGCGTGAAATTGTGTCCGGGACCGGCAGCACGGATGCGGCGGATGCGTTCCATCGCGGTTTTGTCCCCCAGCACGCAGCCCAGCGCATAGCAGGAATCGGTGGGATAGACGATGACGCCGCCGGCCTTGAGGATGGCCACGGTGCGGCGCACCAGCCGCAGTTGCGGCGTCTGTGGATGAATACTGAAAAACTGACTCATGCGCTTGCGCAAATTCCCGATTGCGGCGACAGCCTGTCGCAGGGATGGGTTATGATAACGAACCTTCGCCGTCAAACCTCGTATGTCTGCCGCCCTGGAATTCCTGCTGCTCGCCGCGTTCTTTGCGAGCTACCTATGGAAAGGTATTTTCTTCGCCACCGGCGTGCTCATGGCCGGCGCCGTGCTGGTGCTGGCGGCCTCTTGGTGGCGCAGCCGCAAGCTCGAGCCCCTGCCGCTGGTGGTGACCATTCTGGCGCTGGTGCTGGGCTCTGTGACCCTGGCCTTTCACGACGCCGTGTTCATCAAATGGAAATTCTCCATCGTCGAATGGCTGTTCGGCGGGGTATTCTTCGCAACTCAATTCATGCGCCAGACGCTGATTGAACGCATGCTGGGGGCGCAGATCCACGTGCCCGCCATCGTGTGGCGACGGCTGAATCTGCTGTGGGCGGCGTTTTTCCTGCTGCTCGGCAGCGCCAACGTTTACGTGATTTATCACTACGACACCGCCGACTGGGTGAGATTCAAGGTGTGGTGGTCCACCGGCGCCATGCTGGTATTCGTGGTGGCACAGGCGCTGTACATGAGCCGGCATATGCAGACCGAGAAGACTTCCTGATGTGGTACGCGATTCTTTCTGAAGACGTCAGCGACAGCCTGGCCAAGCGCGCACGCGCACGTCCTGCGCATGTCGAGCGGCTGCAAGCACTCCAACGGCAGGGCCGGCTGTTGCTCGCCGGGCCGCATCCCGCGATCGACGCGCCGGCACCCGGCCCCGCGGGCTATTCCGGCAGCCTGGTGGTCGCGGAATTTCCTTCGCTCAGCGAGGCGCAGATCTGGGCCGACGCCGATCCTTATATGACAGCCGGTGTCTACGCCAAAGTCGCGGTCAAGCCGTTTCTCAAAACCTTGCCATGAGCGACCGCATGAGTTTTCTGCGCGAACGGCTGCAAACGCAGTTCCGACCGCTGCGGCTCGACATCCGCGACGATGGCGCCAAGCACATCGGCCATGCGCATGCGGGACACGGACACTATACGGTGCGCATCGTGGCGGCGGCGTTTGCAGCCAAGAGCCGCCTGCAACGCCATCGCATGGTGTACGCTGCGCTCGGCGATTGGCGGCAAGCCGATATCCACGCACTCAATATTGAGGCGCTGACACCCGACGAATCGAATTGAAGTTTTTCACCCACGAGGACTCTCCATGCGTATTGCACTTCGTTCCCTGTTCCTGATCACTGCGATTGCCCTGCTCGCCGCCTGCGGCGGCCAGCAGAATTCGGCGGACACCTCCACGGTACTGGCCACCGTCAACGGCGTACCCATCACCAATGACATGTTCCGCGCTTATGTGCGCAGCCTGGCCGGCGGTCAGGAGCCGCAACTCGACGCCCAGCGGCGCCAGTTGGTGCTCAACCGCCTGGTTGACATGGAAGTGCTTGGGCAGGCGGCGCAAAAATCCGGTTTGGAAAACCAGGCGACCGTGGCTGCGGATCTGAAGATCCAGCGCACCGGCCTGCTGGCCCAGCAGCTGGTACAACAGTATCTGAGTCAGCATCCGGTCACCGAAGACCAGATCAAGGCGGAATATGCCGCCAAAACCAAGGCCATGCCCGGGACCGAATATCGTGCGCGCCATATTCTGGTCGCCAGCGAGCAGCAGGCCAGGGACATCATCAGTCAACTGAACCGCGGCGCCAACTTCGCCACGCTCGCCAAGAAGTATTCCAGCGACGCTTCCAAGAGCCAGGGCGGTGAACTCGGCTGGTTCAGTCCCGATCAGATGGTGCCGGCATTTTCCGCGGCCGTCGCGCAACTCAAGAAAGGCGAGTACACCAAGTCACCGGTGCATACGCAGTTCGGCTGGCACGTGATCCAGCTGGAAGACACCCGCAGCATGCCGCCGCCGAGCCTGAATTCCGTGCGCGATCAGCTCACCAACAGTCTCGAAGGCCAGGAAGTCGAGGCCTACGTGAACCAATTGCGCCAGGGCGCCAAGGTCGTGATCAGCACGCCGGCCGCTGGCACCGCTGCCAAACCACCGGCAGTGATGTCTGCGCCCGCCGCGACTCCTGCGCCGAAAGGCGGAACCAAGCCGTAACACAAACAACTTGGATTGGAGTAAATAAAAACGGCCAGCGCAAGCTGGCCGTTTTTTTATCCAGCCGGTTCTCAGTGCTGCCGCTGGAGTTTCTCGAAGGCAGTGCGTATCTGTTCCAGGCGTGCGCGGTTGGCGCCCACGTCGAACAAGCCGAGACGCGCGATGGAACGCACTTCGATCACGTGGCGCTGCGGCACCAGGTAAAACTCCACGTCATCCACCGCTTCTTCGGGTTGGTAGTAATACCGGGACGCATACTCCGCCGGATTGCTGATGGGGTACTCGACACGCAGATAGTTGCGGTGATTGGACACGATGCGCGCCTGGCCCACGGCGTTGATGGCAGTCAGCAGATCCGCGCTGGCCAGCACGCGCGTACTGGTATAGGCCAGTGGCGCGATGTACAAGGCGGGGTCGGTATCGCTGGACGATACGCAGTCCCTGTTGGCCGGACACGTCGCCAACTTTCCCTGACGTACGCCGTACATGGG
The DNA here is from genome assembly GCA_018971605.1 of Natronospirales bacterium. Taxonomy (GTDB): domain Bacteria; phylum Pseudomonadota; class Gammaproteobacteria; order Natronospirales; family REEB76; genus REEB76. The sequence continues at coordinate 61,606 of JAGXAL010000001.1, forward strand.
CGTGAGGATCGTGGTGCACGCGCCCAGCAACAACGACAAAATGCACAGGGAAATGATTGCGCCAGCGCGCACCGTCGGTCTCCGGGGATTACCAGCCGCACAGCGGAAAGGCTTCATTCTATATCCAGGCGCTCTGCGCGGCATCAAGGCTGCAGCAACTCCTGCAGTTGCGCCTCGTTCAACTCACGAATGCCCAACTTGCGGGCTTCGGTCAATTTGGAGCCCGGCTCGGCTCCCACCACCAGATAATCGGTTTTCTGCGAGACGCTGCCGCTGACTTTGCCGCCCAGCGCCTGGATGCGCTGTTTGGCTGCTTCGCGGCCCATGCCGGCCAGGGTGCCGGTAAGCACGAAGGTCTTGCCGCCTAGGCGCCCTGTCCCGAGGGTGCGCGGGGCGCCTTCCGTCCAGCGCACACCGGCGGCATGCAGCGCTTTGAGCACCGACTGGTTATGCGGTTCACGGAAAAATTCCGCAATGCTCGCGGCAACTTCGGGGCCGATATCCGGTACCTGCCGCAATGTCTCATGCGCGAGCGCTTTGACCTGCACCTTGTCCTGCGTGTCTCGTGCCTGTTCGAGCTTGCCCATGTAGTGCAGTGCGGCGCGCCGCAAGGCGTCCAGACTGCCGAAGTGCCCGGCCAGTGTTTGCGCAGTCACCTCACCCACCTCGGGGATACCGAGCGCGTAAAGAAAACGCGCCAGGCTGGTGGTCTTGCTTTTGGCGATGGCCGCGAGCAGATTGTCCGCTGATTTGTCGCCCATGCGGTCCAGTCCGGCCAGTTGCGCATGAGTCAGGGCGAAGATGTCGGCCGGTGAGTGCAGCAGTTGGGTTTCGATGAGCTGTTGCACCAGTTTTTCCCCCAGCCCGTCGATGTCCAGCGCCCGCCGCCCGGCGAAGTGCATGATGGCCTGCGCCAGTTGCGCCGGACACGACAAGCGTCCGGTGCAGCGCCAGGCCGCGAGTTCCTCGATCACCGTCTTGCCCTGTTTTTGACGTTCGCGTGTTTCGCGCTCGACGCGCGCGCCGCATACCGGACAGCGGTCCGGCACCTGCACGGCACGCGCATTTGGCGGACGCCGGCTCAGCACCACACCCGCGACTTCCGGAATCACATCACCGGCGCGGCGCACGATCACGGTGTCGCCGACGCGCACGTCCTTGCGGGCGATCTCGTCCATGTTGTGCAAGGTGGCGTTGCTCACCGTGGCGCCGCCGACGAACACCGGCTCCAAGCGCGCCACCGGAGTCAGCGCGCCGCTGCGGCCCACCTGGAATTCCACCGCCTTGAGACGCGTCGTGGCTTCCTCCGCCGGAAACTTGTGCGCGATGGCCCAGCGCGGCGCGCGCGCCACAAAACCCAGGCGCTGCTGCCAATCGAGCCGGTCCACTTTATATACCACGCCGTCAATCTGGTACGGCAAGGCTGCGCGCTTCGCGGCCATTTTGTGGAAATACCCCAGACAGCCGTCCGCGCCCTGCACCGCATGATTCTCGCGATTGGTGCGCAAGCCCCAGTCATGGAAGCGTGCCAGCACCTGGCTGTGGGCCTGCGGCAAGGTGCCGCCCTGCACCTCGCCCCAGGCATAGGCGAAGAATTCCAGATTGCGTTCGGCTGTCACGTGCGAATCCAGCTGGCGCAGGCTGCCGGCTGCCGCATTGCGCGGATTGGCAAAAGCTTTGTCGCCGTGCTCATCCTGGCGGCGATTGAGTTCCGCGAAGGCTTTTTTTGGCATATAGACTTCGCCGCGTACCTCCAGCACCTCGGGGTGACCGGAGCCGTGCAGCCGCAAGGGAATCGAGCCGACGGTGCGCACGTTCGGCGTTACGTCCTCGCCGACAGCGCCGTCGCCGCGCGTGGCCCCGTGCGCGAGCACGCCGTGTTCGTAAATCAGGCTGATGGCCAGGCCGTCGAGCTTGGGCTCGCCCACATAAGTCACCGGTGCATGGATTTGCAGACGTTCGCGCACGCGTGCATCGAAGGCACGCACCTCGTCGTCTGCGAAGGCGTTGTCGAGCGACAGCATGGGCACGGCGTGGCGGACTTCGCCGAATTCCTTGAGCGGCGCCCCGCCCACCCGCTGACTGGGTGAATCCCTTGTCAGCAATTCCGGATGTTGGGCCTCGAGTTCCTGCAACTCGCGGAACAGCCGGTCGTACTCGCTGTCGGGAATCTCCGGCGCGTCCAACGCGTAATACAGGTAATTATGACGATTCAGTGTGTCGCGCAATTGACGCAAGCGCTGCTCGATTTTCTGCCGGTCGTTCATGCTGTGCACTGTCACCGGTGTGGCACGCGCGGGCGTGGTTCAGTGCGCCACAGCCGGCGGCTGCTGAAATTCCAGAATCCGCTGACGAATCTGCTGGGCCGACTCGGGCGTCAAGGGTTGGCGGCGTTCATCCAGCACCGAGCCTCCCAGTTGGCGTGCCAAGGCCCGTGCCGTGGCCAGCATGTCAGCGCAGGCCGCCACCCCGTCCTGCGGGCCGGGCAGCACCAGAAACAGCGTCAGCCCCGGAAGCCGCAACTGCGGCAGGCTGTCCGGCGGCAATACGCCCGGCTCTACCAGGCTGGCCACGCTGAACACCGGCCATTGCGGCGCGCCCTTGAGGAAGCGGTGGAATACCCGGTATTGGCCGTACTCCAGGCCGTTGGCCTGCAAGGCGCTCAATACCTGGGCACCATCGAATCGGCTGGCCTCGCCGCACACCACGTGCAGCGACAGGATCAGTTGGTGGGCATCCAGCCCGGGTACCGCAGTCGGCAAACCCGGCGCCGCCGGAATCGCAATGGACGGGAGAGTCTCCGACGGCGCAAGCGTCGGCAACTGTCCGCCGTCCAGAGTGGGTTCGGTGCGTGCACTCTCGGCGCGGCGTTGCCGGCGCTGTCGCGATAACAGATACACCAGCGCGATAAACACCACGCCGATCAAGACAATTATCAGCCGCAGTTGCCACATCTCACATGGCCGCGATGCGCACCGCTTCGTCCACGTCCACGTCCACCAGCCGCGATACGCCCGGCTCACTCATGGTCACGCCGATCAACTGATTGGCCATTTCCATGGTGCTCTTGTTGTGGGTGATGAACACGAATTGCACCCGGTCGGACATGCCGCGCACCAAATCGCCGAAGCGCCCGATGTTGGCTTCATCCAGCGGCGCGTCCACTTCATCCAGCAGGCAGAACGGCGCCGGATTGAGTTCGAAGATCGAGAACACCAGCGCCACTGCCGTCAGCGCCTTCTCGCCGCCGGACAACAAGTGAATGGTGCTGTTACGTTTGCCGGGAGGTCGCGCCATGATGGTGACGCCGGCGTCCAGCAGCTCCTCGCCGGTCAGTTCCAGGTAGGCATGGCCGCCGCCGAAGAGTTTGGGGAAACTCGTCTGCAGGCCGGCGTTGACCTTGTCGAAGGTTTCCTGGAAACGCGCGCGGGTTTCACGATCGATCTTGTGGATGGCGGCCCGCAGCGTGTCCAGCGCCTGATTCAAGTCGGCCAGCTGGGAATCCAGATACTGCTTGCGCTCCGCCTGCTCGTTGTATTCCTGGATCGCGGCCAGATTTATCGGACCCAACCGCTCAATGCGTTGAGCGGCGCCGGCGAGTTTCTCGGTCCATTCGGTAATACCGGCCTTGTCATTCAGCCCTGACAACACTTGCTCAAGCGCATAACCGTCAGCACGCAATTGCTCTTCCAGCGTGGTGCGCCGTACGCGCGCTTCTTGGGTGCCGAGTTGCAGTTGCTGCAACTGCCCGCGCTGTTCCTCGGCGCGATGCTCACTCGCCTGACGCTGCCGTTCCAGCGTGCGCACCTGTTCCGCGATGGATTCCAATTGCAGGCGCGCCGCACCAAGCTCGTTGTCCATCCCGGCGCGCCGTTGCAGCAGGCTCTTGAGTTCGGTTTCCTGCTGGCGCATCGGCGCCTGCGCGTCTTCAATGGCCTGCTGCAAGGCGCTGCGGCGCGCATCCATCTGCAGGAGTTGCGCCTGCACGCGTTCCAGGTTCTGGCGGGTGGAATCGCGCGTCGAGCGTTGCGATTCGAACTTGAGCGCCAGCCCATGACGGACCTCGGCATCCTGTTTGGCGCGGGTCCGCGCTTCTTCCACGCGTCCACGCAGCGCGTCGCGTTCGGTTTGCAGCGCTTCGCGGCGTGACTCCAGCGCCTGCACGCCGGCAAGCGCCGCCTGCCGTTCACTTTGGACACTTTGCAATTCGGATTGTGCGGAGGCCAGCTGCCTGTCGAGCTCGCCAATCTCCGCGTCCAGCTGCGCCGCACGTTGCGCCACCTGTTGCAGCTTGTCCTTGACGCTCTGCTGGCGTGCGTGCAACTCGGCCTGTTGGGCATGCGCCTGGTTGAGATCATCCTGCAGTTCTTCGCGCTGCGCCTCCAGCTCGCGCATGCGGTGCCGCGCGCTTTCCTGGCGTGCGGCCTTGGCGGCGGCCTCGCGTTCGATGGTGGCCAACTGCGCCTGACGTTGTTTGAGTTCCTGGGCACGCGCGAGCACGCCGGCGCGTTCGTCCTCGCCGCGTATCACGCGCAGCCAATGGCGCCCGAACCACAGGCCGTCACGGATGATGACCGATTCCCCGGCGGCGAGCCGGCTGCGCATGGCCAGCGCCGCCGGCAGGTCATCGGCGGTACGCACCTGCCCCAGCCAGTCGTCCAGGGCCAGCGGACTCTGAACCTTGGCCAGCAGGCTGCCACTGGCAACGGCTCCGGCCGCCGCGGCTTTTTCCACGAAGGTTAGCGAGCCTCCCGCAAGACTGGCAAATTCCGCGGCGTCATCGGCGAACCGGTCCACGCACACCGCTTCCAGGTGGTAGCCGAGGACCGTCTCCACGGCACGTTCCCAACCGGGCGCCACGCTGATCAACTCCGCGAGGCGCGGCTCCCCGGACAGTTTGCGCTGCTTGAGCCATTCGCCGACTTGAGTACGGCTGCGTCCCAAGGCCGCCTGCTGCAACGCATCGAGCGAGGCCAGCCGGCCGCGCTGGTCTTCCAGCCGGCTGCGCAGATCGTGCAGTGCCGCAGTCAGCTGCTGATCGCTTTCCCGCAGACCTTCGAGTTCCTGCGTTGCCCGTTCCAGTTTGGCTTGCAGCTGCGTGCGCGCAGCTTCTGCTTTCCGCAACGCCTCATCCAGCCCCGCGACGTCCGATCGCTTGGCGCCGGCCGGCAGACCACTGCGCTCCTGCAGCAATTTTTCGCGGCGCTGGAATTCCTGAGCCAGCTGCCGATCGAGATGTTCGATGCGGGTACGCGCAACTTCCGCGCCTTGCGCGTGCTCGTTGGCCTCGCGGTTAAACGCTTCCCAGCGCTCCTGCCAAGCCTGCAAGGCACGCTCGGCTTCCGCCAGCAGTTGCGCCGAGCGCTGTTCACCGGCCAGGGCTTGCGTGTGTGCCGGCTCAAAGTCGGCGAGCACAGTCTCGGCCTGTGCAATCTGCTCGCGATCGCGGCTCAGATGGCCCTCGACTTCCTGGCGGCTGACTTGCAGGTTTTCAAAATCCTGCTGGTGCTGGCGGCGCGCCTCACGCAAATGTTGCAGCGATTGTTCCAAACGCGCGGTGGCGGTTGCCAGTTCGTAGGAACGGGCCTGCACTTCGTTCAAGCCGTCGCCGGCCCGGGTATGGCGCGCGCGGGTTTTTTCCAGCTCGCTTTCCAGCGCCCGTTGTTCCGCGATCGCCGCTTCCAGCCGGGTTTCTTGTTCACGGATCCCCCGGTCCTGGCCGCCGACCTGCTCATCGAGTTCGCGCCAATGCAGCGCCTTGAGCTCGGCCTCCAGCCGGCGCTTCTCCTCATTCAGGGTTTTGTAGCGTTCGGCGGCGCGCGCCTGCCGATGCAGATGCTCGATCTGCTTGCTGATCTCTTCCAGCACGTCGTTCAGGCGCTCGATGTTTTCGCGCGTCGCATGGATGCGGCTCTCGGTCTCGCGCCGGCGTTCCTTGTAACGCGAAATGCCGGCCGCCTCCTCCAGGAACACGCGCATTTCTTCCGGCTTGGACTCCACCAGCCGGGTGATCGTGCCTTGCTCGATGATGGCGTAGCTACGCGGCCCGAGGCCGGTTCCGAGGAACAGGTCGGTGACGTCGCGCCGCCGGCAGCGGGCATTATTCAGGAAATAATTGGAAGTGCCGTCGCGCACCACTTCGCGCCGCACGGAGATTTCCGCGTAGTTGGCGAACTGGCCACCGACGGCGCCGTCGGCATTGTCGAACAGCAATTCAATCGAGGCCGCGCTCACCGGCTTGCGCGCGCTGGAACCGTTGAAAATCACGTCGGCCATGGACTCGCCGCGCAACTGTTTGGCGGACAGCTCACCCATTACCCAGCGCACCGCATCGATGACGTTGGATTTGCCGCAACCGTTGGGGCCGACGATGCCGACCAGGTTGCTGGGCAGGTGAATGGTGGTCGGGTCCACGAAGGATTTGAATCCCGACATTTTTATCTTGCTGAGCCGCATGCTGAATGACGCCGTTGGGCGCGGTGCCGGTCTTAGCCGTGTAGTGTAAAGTATTGGCGCCTGAAAACGCAGTAGCCCGCATGCCCCCCGCACCCAGCAAAAACCTCGAGACTTTTCCCAATCCGCATCCCGATCGCGACTACAGCATTCGCATCCGCGTTCCGGAATTCACCTGTTTGTGTCCGCGCACCGGGCAGCCGGATTTCGCCGAACTGCTGCTGGAATACGTCCCCAACCAGCTGTGCGTGGAGCTCAAGACGCTGAAGCTTTACATCTGGAGCTACCGCGACCAGGGCGCGTTTCACGAGGAGGTGACCAATCGCATCCTCGGCGATCTGACGGCGGCGCTGGCGCCGCGGTTTATGCGGCTGACGGCGCAGTTCAACGTGCGCGGCGGGCTGTATACCACGGTGGTCGCCGAGCACCGCCAGCCGGGCTGGCAAAGCCCCGCACCGGTCACACTGCCCTGAGCGGCGCCGTGCTCGAGGAATTTACCCACGGTGCGCGCTGCCTGTTTCAAGGCTTCACCTGGCTGACCCGGCCGGGGGTGCGGCGCTATGTAATCCTGCCGTTGCTCATCAATCTGCTGCTGTTTGCCGTGGCGATTGCCCTCGGTGCGCATTATTTCGGCGCTTGGCTGGACCATTGGATTTCCGGGCTGCCCCGCTGGCTGGCGTGGTTGGCGGCGATTTTGTGGGTGGTATTTGCACTGGCGGCCGTGATGGTGTTGTTCTATGCCTTCACCCTGGTCGCCAACCTCATCGCCGCGCCCTTTGATATTTTCCTGGCCATGCGAGTCGAGGCCGTGATTACCGGCCGGCGGCCGGAGACCGGGCGCAGTCTCGCGCAGGACATCGCCATGGGCTTGCACGGCCAGTTGCAGCGGCTGCTGTACATTCTGTGGCGCCTGATACTTATCGGCATCCTCGGGCTGGTGTTGTTGTTTGTGCCGATCTTCGGTGTGTTCACTCCGCTGCTGTGGTTCCTGTTCACCGCCTGGACGCTGGCCATCGTGTATTCGGATTTCCCGCTCAGCAACCGCGGCATAGCCTTTGCCGAGCAACGGCGCCTGTTCAGGCAAAAACGCGCACGCCTGTTCGGTTTTGGCGCCGCGGCTGCGCTGTGCACCCTGCTGCCGATCGTGAATTTAATCATCATACCGGTGGCAGTGGCCGGCGCCACCCTCCTGTGGAGCGATCCGCGGTCGGTGAATTCGTGAGGCCTGCTGCCATCGGCTTGCAGCCAACGCGGGTTTGTGCGCGGGTAACTTGCCTCGCCGACGGCAATCCTGTATAAACTGCGCCGCTTAAATTTCGGATCGACTGGAGTTCTGCATGCCGGCCAAGATTAAAGCCGCAATTGCCTCTAAAGCCGCAAGGAAGCCCGCCCTCAGGGCCATCGTCAAGGCCAGCGCCAAGAAGTCTTCTGCCAAACCTGCTGCCAGCCCGCGTCGCCGCCGCTCGGCGGCCGAAGGCTTCATGGGTTTTACGCCCTATCCGCTCAAGAAGGGCGAGCCCTACATGAACGAAAACCAGCGGATGCATTTCCGCAATATCCTGCTGGGCTGGAAAAGGGAGCTGATGGAAGAAGTGGACCGCACCGTGCATCACATGCAGGATGAAGCGGCCAATTTTCCGGACCCCAACGACCGGGCCACCCAGGAATCCGAGTTCAGCCTGGAACTGCGCACCCGCGACCGCGAACGCAAACTCATCAAGAAAATTGACGAGGCCCTGGCCAGCCTCGAAGCCGGCGAATACGGCTATTGCGATTCCTGCGGCGTGGAAATCGGCATCCGCCGGCTGGAAGCTCGGCCCACCGCCACCCAGTGCATAGACTGCAAAACCCTGGACGAGATCCGCGAAAAACAGACCACGGGCTGACAAAAGACAGGCGTGCTGCGTGCTAAGTTCTGCGTGAAAGACCCCCCGCATCTTGACGCAGCACGCAGAACGCAGCACTCGGAACAGGGTGTCGTTCCCTCCGCATCCCCCTCACCTCCTTATAAAGGCCGCTTCGCGCCTTCGCCCACCGGACCCTTGCATTTCGGATCGCTGGTGGCGGCTCTCGGCAGCTTCCTCGACGCCCGCGCGCACGCTGGTCAATGGCTGCTGCGCATCGAGGATCTGGACCCGCCGCGCGAACCGCCCGGAGCGGCCGATGCCATCCTTCGCAGTCTTGACGCTCACGGCCTGCATTGGGACGGTGCTGTCATGTATCAGCACGACCGGCTGGAGGCTTATAAGGCCGCGGCCCAGAAACTTCGGCAGGATGGCTGGGCCTATCCCTGTGCCTGCAGCCGGCGCGAGATTGCCGACAGCGGCTTGCGAGGGCTGGAAGGACCGGTCTATCCGGGCATCTGCCGCAGCGGCCTGCCAACAGGCAAACCTGCACGCGCGCTGCGCCTGCGGGTTCCGGACACGGCAGTGTTCGAATTCGAAGATGTCTTGCAGGGCGCCCTCCGTCAGGACCTGGCGCGGGAAATCGGCGACTTTGTCATTCGCCGGGCGGACGGCCACTTCGCATACCAGCTCGCCGTAGTCGTCGACGACGCCTTTCAGGGCATCACGCAAGTGGTGCGCGGTGCGGATTTGCTGCTGTCGACTCCAAGACAGATCTACCTGCAGCGCCGCCTTGGGCTGCCGACACCTTTTTATATGCACCTGCCTGTGGCGGTGAATGCTGCCGGAGAGAAATTGAGCAAGCAGACCGGCGCCCTGCCGCTGGATGACACCCAGCCCGTTGCCAATCTGTTTCTGGCGCTGAAGCTTCTGCACCAGCCACCGCCGCGGGAATTGCAGAACGCGCCGGCCGCCGAGCTTCTGCGTTGGGCAGTGAACAACTGGCACACTACAGGTTTGCGCGGTATATTGACTCAGGAAATCGCGCAAGAAGATACATGAATAACAATATATAACTTATTGATATAAATGGATAAAGAATACAGTTTAACCACTGACTCGGAACTCGCTTCCACATCCACGAAGTCACATAGCGGCGGCAGAGTTATCGCCAGTGAATTCAAACCAAGCTGGCTGCTGCAGAATCGTCACCTCCAGACAGTCTTTCCCAACATCATTTATCCCGGCCCGCTGCCGCCCTTGCGGCGCGAGCGCTTGGAACTGCCGGACGGAGATTTCGTCGACGTCGACTGGACCCTCGGTACTCGCGGGCCCATCATCATCGTGTTGCATGGGCTCGAGGGCTCGACCCGATCCCATTACGCCGCACGCCTGCTGCGTCGCCTGCACAGGCTTGGCCTGCGGGCTGCGTTACCTCACTTCCGGGGTTGCAGCGGTGAGCCCAACCGCCTGCCCATCGGCTACCACTCTGGCTACACCCAAGACCTTGAATATTTCACGCAGCTCCTCAAGCGCCGCGAGCCGCAAACATTGCTGGCCGCGGTGGGCTATTCGCTGGGTGGCAGCGTGCTGCTCAAATGGCTTGGCGAAAGTCCCAACAGCCGGCGGCTGCAGACGGCCGTGGCGGTTTCCGTCCCTTTTGATCTGAGCGTGGCTGCCGAAACGGTGGAGCATGGCATGTCGCAAATCTACAAATGGAATCTGCTCGGCAGCATGCGGCGCTCGTCGCTACGTAAGTTCCGGAGAGTCCAGGCCCCGTTTCCACTGCCGGATATCCACAAGCTGCGCAGTTTCCGGACTTTTGACAACGCATTGACAGCACCCTTGCACGGCTTCCGGGATGCGGACGATTACTACATGACTTGCAGCAGCAGGCAATATCTGAAAAATATCCGTGTACCCACGCTGATACTGCACTCCAGCGATGATCCGCTCATGACGCCGGCGTCGGTACCCCGCGCAGACGAGCTTTCGCCTGCCGTGACTCTGGAGCTCAGCCATAAAGGCGGCCACGTGGGTTTCGTGACCGGTTCGCTCTTGCGTCCCAATATGTGGCTGCGGGACAGGATCAGCCGTTATTTGCTGCAGACCTTACCTCGGACTTGAGCACATCGGGAGATTTTATGCTGAGCAAAACCGCTTACTTGAGTTTCTTGGGATTGCTGCTGAGTTTGGTAATCAGTTTGCCGGGCATATGCGCTGAACCTCCCACGAGCCCTCCGGCAGCGACAACGGAACTGAACCAGGCATCCATTGCCGAGCTGCATCAGCAACTGCTGAATGGCTCACTCAGCGTGCAGACCCTGACGCAGTACTTTCTCGATCGCATCGCCAAACTGGATCAGGCCGGGCCGCATGTAAATTCCGTGATCCAAATCAATCCGGATGCGCTCAAGATTGCACGCCAATTGGACGCAGAGCCTAAAAATCTGGCACGCAGTCAGCCGCTCTACGGCATTCCTGTCCTGCTGAAGGACAACATTGACACCGGCGATCAGATGCTGACCACCGCCGGCTCACTCGCGCTCATGGGCGCACCCGCGTCGCAGGATGCCACGCTGGTCGCCAAGCTGCGCAAAGCGGGTGCGGTCATTCTGGGCAAGACTAATCTCAGCGAATGGGCTAATTTCCGTTCCGAGCACTCCACCAGCGGCTGGAGCGGCGAAGGCGGCCTGACGCATAACCCGTATATTCTGGATCGTAACGCTTGCGGATCGAGTTCTGGCTCGGCTGCCGCAGTAGCGGCAGGCTTCGCAACGGTCGCGATCGGCACGGAAACCGACGGCTCCATTGTCTGCCCCTCTTCGGTCAACGGCGTGGTCGGCATCAAGCCGAGCCTTGGTCTCGTGAGTCGCACCGGCATCATCCCCATCAGCCACAATCAGGACACTGCTGGTCCCATCGCGCGCAACGTGGCCGATGCCGCTACGGTGTTGAGTGTGATTTCCGGCAGTGATCCGCGCGATCCCTACACAACAGATGCCAGATATCACGCTACCGATTACAGTCGCTTCCTCAACGCGAATGCACTCAAAGGCAAGCGCATTGGTGTGGTTCGTGAACTGGCGGGTTACGATCCCAACGTAGACCGTATCCTGGATCACACCATTGCGGTGCTGCGTGCGCACGGTGCGATCGTGATTGATCCTGTAAAAGTTCCGCATCTGAACGATTACGGCAAAGCGGAACAAACCGTGCTGCTGTACGATTTCAAGCACGATCTCAATGCCTATCTCGCGACGCGCAAAGGCATTGCGGTGCACAATCTGGCGAAGCTGATTGCCTTCGACAAAAGTCATGCCGCACAGGAAATGCCCTGGTTCGGCCAGGATGAATTCATTGCGGCTGAAGCCAAGGGGCCGCTAATCGACAAGGCTTATCGCGATGCGCTAGCCAGGGCCAAACGTCTGTCCGGTCCAGAAGGCATTGACGTTGCCATGAAGAAATACCGGCTGGATGCCCTGCTCGCGCCCACCACCGGCCCCGCCTGGACCACCGATCTCGTGAACGGCGACCACGTGACCGGCGGAAGTTCTTCGCCCGCCGCTGTGGCCGGCTATCCCGACATTACTGTGCCGGCCGGCTTTGTCCATTGCCTGCCGGTGGGCATGAGCTTCTTTGCCGGCAAGTGGAGCGAACCCAAATTGATTTCCATCGCTTACGCTTTCGAGCAGGCGACACATGTATATCGGTCACCGCAGTTTTTACCGACAGTCGAGGACTGCACTCAGTAAACTAGAACGAATGAGGGCTCGCTCGCCCAGCAAAAACTGTTACGCTTTACTAACGATGAAGATACTAAAAATAGTAATTGTGACAGCCCCAGTCACCATAATGGTATTGCTAGTGGTATGGACTGGGCTTGTGTACAGAATCTCGCACTACGGCAGTTGGCATATTTATCCTGCATTAGCCGTTCTACCGTTCACAATTGTTTATCACGCGGTATTGATTGCGCTGAATAGCCCGAAACGCGCTTATATATTGTATGCAATTGTGCAACTAATCCTTCTTGTCCCTATTTGGTTTGCGTGCCTTATGCTGATATCCAAAGATTCTTTCTAATATGCGTAGCACGTTTAGTTTGAAATGAGCATTGGGAACAGCAAGAGGCCATAAATGCATCCGGGGTGGTAGCTAAAACAAAAGAGGGCCTTGCGGCCCTCTCTTTATTTCCGATCAAATTCCTTGATCAGGCGGCATCCACGGCCTTTATGCTGAGGCGGATGCGGCCCTGCTTGTCCACTTCCAGCACCTTGACCTTGATGTGGTCACCCTCGGCAAGCTTGTCGCTGACCTTCTCGACGCGCTCTTCGGAAATCTGCGAGATGTGCACCAGGCCATCGCGTCCCGGCAGGATGGTGACGAAGGCACCGAAGTCCATGAGCTTGACGACTTTGCCCTCGTAGATGCGGCCGACTTCGACATCGGCGGTGATGTCCTCGATGCGCCGGCGTGCGGCTTCGCCCGCAGTCTTGTCCACCGAAGCGATCTTGACGGTGCCATCGTCCTCGATGTCTATGGTGGTGCCGGTTTCCTCGGTGAGCGCACGGATCACCGCGCCGCCCTTGCCGATCACATCGCGAATCTTGTCCGGATGGATCTTCATAGTGATGATACGCGGCGCGTACTCGGACAGTTCGGCGCGCGGCTGCGCAATCACGGCGTTCATTTTGCCAAGGATGTGCAGGCGCCCATCATGCGCCTGGGCCAGGGCCTGCTGCATGATTTCCTTGGTGATGCCGTCAATCTTGATGTCCATCTGCAGCGCAGTTACGCCTTCGGCGCTGCCGGCCACCTTGAAATCCATGTCGCCCAGGTGATCCTCGTCGCCCAAGATATCGGTGAGCACCGCGAATTTGTCGCCTTCCTTGATGAGGCCCATGGCCACACCGGCCACCGGAGCCTTCAGAGGCACCCCCGCATCCATGAGTGACAGGCTGGTGCCGCACACTGAAGCCATAGAACTGGAACCATTGGATTCGGTGATTTCCGAAACCACGCGGATCACGTAAGGATAAGTCGCCATATCCGGCATGACGGCCTGAATGCCGCGCTTGGCCAGACGTCCGTGGCCGATCTCGCGGCGCTTGGGCGAACCCATCATGCCTACCTCGCCCACCGAATACGGCGGGAAGTTGTAGTGCAGCATGAAGGGTTGCTTGTACTCGCCCTCGATGGCATCAATGATTTGCGCATCGCGGCCGGTGCCGAGCGTGGTCACCACCAGCGCCTGGGTCTCGCCGCGCGTGAACAGCGCCGAACCGTGGGTGCGCGGCAATACGCCAACCTTGATGGTGATGGGGCGTACGGTCTTGGTATCGCGGCCATCAATGCGCGGTTTGCCTTCGAGAATATGGCCGCGCACGATTTTCTTTTCCAGGTCCATGAAGGCGTTGGCCACCAGATTCTGCGGCCACTGCGGCGTTTCGCCGGCCGCGAATTTCGCCAGTGCCGCTTCGCGGACTTCCTCAATGCGCGCGAAGCGCGCCTGCTTTTCTGAAATCTGATAGGCCTCGCGCAGGGGCTTTTCAGCTTCCCTGGACAGCGCCTCGGCCAGACCCTTGTCTTTTTCAGCAGGTTTCCAGTTCCAGGCGGGTTTACCGGCTTCTTTGGCCAGCTCCTTGACGATCTTGATGGCCGCCTGCAGTTGTTCGTGGCCGAACATCACCGCGCCCAGCATGACGTCTTCGGGCAGACAATCGGCTTCAGATTCCACCATGAGCACGGCCTTATCAGTGCCGGCCACCACTAAATCCAGGTCCGAAGTGAGCAACTGGGTTTTGGTGGGATTCAGCAGGTATTTGCCGTTCTCGTAGCCCACGCGCGCCGCGCCGATGGGGCCTTGGAACGGAATACCGGAAATCGCCAGCGCGGCGGATGCGCCCAATAAAGCCGGCACGTCCGGGTCCACATCCGGGTTCACGGAAATCACCGTGGCGACGACTTGTACTTCGTTGTAAAAATTCTTGGGAAACAGGGGACGGAGCGGGCGATCAATCAGGCGGGAGGTGAGGGTTTCTTTTTCACTGGGTCGGCCTTCGCGCTTGAAGAAACCGCCGGGAATTTTACCCGCCGCGTAGGTTTTCTCTTGATAGTTGACCGTGAGCGGGAAGAAATCCCGTCCTTCGATCGCGTTTTTGGAACCCACCGCGGTAACCAGCACCACGGTATCCGCCATGTTGACCAGCACTGCACCGTCCGCCTGGCGGGCAATTTCGCCCGTCTCCAGCGTCACGGTGTGTGCGCCGTACTGAAAACTCTTCTTGATGACTGTCACGTTGAACCCTTCGTAAGCTGGGTTGTTGCTTGCAACAACGGGAATCGGGGAAAACTGAAACTCAGCGGCGCAGGCCGAGACGCTCGATCAGCGTTTCGTAACGCGCCTGATCGGTGTTCTTGAGGTAATCCAGCAGCTTGCGGCGCTGGTTCACCATCTTGAGCAATCCGCGGCGGGAATGATGATCCTGTTTGTGTTGATCGAAATGCGGACCCAGGCCGTCAATGCGAGCGGAGAGCAGCGCCACTTGCACTTCCGGTGAGCCGGTATCCTGGGAATCGCGTCGATAGGCGGCGATGATTTCCTGTTTCTTCTCGGCGGTAAACGGCATAAACACACAACTCCAGTAATTTTCACGTTTAATTCAGGCGCGTATTGTAGCCGTGCGCCCGGGTCCGAACAAGCAAAAACCCAATGAAATCAGCAACAAAACCTGCTCTTAGCCAATATTCAACAAACGCCGCGGCGTGATCCGGCCGTCGGCGAGCACTTCGCCGAGGCCCAGAAACCGCTCTGGTGAATACACCCGCACCCACCCTCGGGTCGGAGCTCCCGGCACCGTCACCGCCTGCCCGCGCATGAAATACCAGGCGGCATCCGCACCCAGGCGCGCCTCGGGCCACTGCGCCACGGCGGAATCCGGCGGCAACAGCAAGGCGTCGAGTGCTGCCGTGTCCGCCGCGAGTTCCTGCAAATCGGCAAGCGCGCGCATCGGCAGCGTCGCACCGTACGGGCCCAGCGACGTGCGCCGTAACCCGCTCACATGGCCGCAGCTGCCCAAAGCCTGGGCAATATCTTCCACCAGCGTGCGGATGTAGGTGCCTTTGGAGCAGCGCACCGACAGCGTGATGGACTCCGCGTCGAAGGCTTGCAAGTGAAGCGCATGGATGACCACCCGGCGCGGCTCGCGCGCGACTTCCACACCCTCGCGCGCCAGATCGTAGAGCCGGCGACCCTGGTGCTTCAGCGCCGAATACATCGGCGGAACCTGTGCAATTTCACCACGGAACTTGGCGAGCGCCGCTTCGATGCGCGTCTGCGTCAGCGCGAGGCTCGGCCGTTGTTCAACCACCTCGCCCTCGGCGTCGCCGGTGGTCGTGCGCACACCCAAACGGCAGGTAACGAGATATTCTTTGTCCGCATCCAGCAGGTAGGCGGAAAGCTTGGTGGCCTCGCCAAAGCAGATGGGGAGCAGCCCGCTGGCCAGGGGATCCAGGCTGCCCGTGTGCCCGGCCTTGCGTGCATTGAACAAGCGCTTCACAGCCTGCAGCGCCTGATTGGAGGTCATACGTTCCGGCTTGTCGAGCAGCAAGATGCCGTGCACATCGCGGCGCGGACTCTTGCGCAAACCCGGTACGCTTTCGGCGCTTGCGGGCAAAGCCGCCACGGGCATCACGATGGCTTGTCGTCGCCCTGCGCCGGGGCATTGGCGCGCGCAATCAGCGCCTCGAGGCGCGCGGCCCGATCCAGGGTTTCATCGTAGCTGAAGCGCAGTTCCGGAATGCTGCGCAACTTCAAACGCCGGCCGAGTTCATGCCGCAGAAAACCGGCGGCGTGATTCAGAGCCTGCACCACCTCGGGTTGCGGCGCTTCCGCACCCAGCACCGAAATCAGCGCCCTGGCATGCGACAAATCAGGCGCCACATCCACAGCCGTGACCGTGACCCGCTGCACACGCGGATCCTTGACTTCACGCAGGATCAGCTCCGCCAGCTCGCGCTGCAACAGCTCGCCGATGCGGAGTTTGCGTGGATATTCACGCGGCATGATCTGTGGCCCGATAAGTCTCAAAGAGTGCGTGCGACTTCGATGCGCTCGAAGCACTCGATCTGATCGCCCGGCTGTACGTCGTTGTAATCTTTGACGCCGATGCCACACTCGGTGCCGGCGCGCACTTCGCCGACGTCGTCCTTGAAGCGCCGCAGCGACTCGAGCTGACCCTGGTAGATCACCACGTTGTCGCGCAGCACCCGGATCGGATTGTTGCGCTTGACGTAGCCGTCCACCACCAGGCAGCCGGCGATGGCACCGAGTTTCGAGGAGCGGAACACTTCGCGCACTTCCGCCAGGCCCACGATCTGCTCGCGCAGCTCGGGCTTGAGCATGCCGCTGATGGCCTGCTTCACGTCGTCGATGGCCTGATAGATGATGCTGTAATAACGCACATCCAGGCCGGACTCGCCGATCAGGCGCCGCGCACCGGCATCGGCACGCACGTTGAAACCGATGATGACGGCCTTGGAGGCCAGCGCCAGGTTCACGTCGGACTCAGTGATGCCGCCGACGCTGCTGGCGATCACCTTGACCTTGATCTCATCGGTAGAGAGCGCACTCAGCGCATCGCGCAGCGCTTCTGCGCTGCCCTGCACGTCGGACTTGATCAGCAAGTTCAGGCCTTTTTGCTCGCCTCCCTGCAACTGCTGGAACACGTCGTCGAGCTTCGCAGTCTGACGCGCGAGTTTCACATCGCGGAACTTGCCCTGACGATAGAGCGCGACTTCGCGCGCCTTGCGTTCGTCCGGCACCACCACCGCGTCGTCGCCGGCGTTGGGCGTGCCCGACAGGCCGAGCACCAGCGCCGGCGTGGCCGGCCCCGCCTCCTGCAACTGTTTGCCGTCCTCATCGAACATGGCGCGCACCCGGCCGAATTCCTGACCGGTGAGCAGAATGTCGCCGGGTTTCAACAGACCGTGCTGTACCAGCACCGTGGCTACCGGACCCCGGCCTTTCTCCAGGCTCGACTCCAGCACGAAACCGGAAGCCGGACCGCTGGGCACGGCCTTGAGTTCCAGCACTTCGGCCTGCACCAGAATGGAATCCAGGAGCTTATCGATGCCTTCGCCGGTTTTTGACGACACGCCCACGAAAATGTTTTCGCCGCCCCACTCCTCGGGGATGATCTCGTGCTTGGCGAGATCGCTGCGCACGCGTTCGAGATCCGCTTCCGGTTTGTCGATCTTGGTGACGGCTACCACGATTGGTGTCTTGGCGGCACGCGCGTGCTGGATGGCCTCGACCGTCTGCGGCATCACGCCGTCATCTGCGGCCACCACCAGCACCACGATGTCGGCCACGTTGGCGCCACGCGCGCGCATGGCGGTGAACGCCGCATGACCCGGCGTATCCAGAAAAGTGATCACGCCTTTCTTGGTCTCCACGCGATAGGCGCCGATGTGCTGAGTGATGCCACCGGCCTCGCGCGCGGCCACGCGGGTGCTGCGGATGTAATCCAGCAGCGAGGTCTTGCCGTGGTCCACGTGGCCGACAATGGTGACCACCGGCGGGCGGGTAAGCGCGTCGCCTTCGTGCACCGCCTGCACCACCTGCTCTTCCAGATCGCTTTCCTTGAGCAGCTTGGCCTTGTGGCCCATTTCGTCCACCACGATGGCTGCGGTTTCCTGGTCAATCACCTGGTTGATAGTCGCCATGGCGCCCATCTTCATCATCACCTTGATGACTTCGGTGGCCTTGACGGCCATGCGTTGTGCCAGTTCGCCCACGGTGATGGTCTCGGGAATCGGCACTTCGCGCACCTGCGGCGCCACCGGCTTTTCGAAGGCATGCTTGGTCTCGACCTGCACGTTGACCGCCGCCCGGGCTTTGGCAGGCTTTTTCTTGCGGCGCGTGGAGAGTTCGTGGCCGACGTGCAATTCGGCACGCCCGTATTTGGTGGGCTTGTCATCGGCGGCGCCGGGCTTGCCGTGCGGCACGGCCGCGCGCATACGCCGGTCTTCCTCCTCAGCTTCGCGCCGCGCATCGGCTTCCGCCTTGCGGCGTTCGGCTTCGGCACGTGCGGCGGCATCTTGTTCCTGCTTGCGCTGGGTTTCCTGGACCTCTTGCTTGTGGCGCTCCTCCGCTTCGGCCGCGAGCTTCTGCGCCCGATCCGCTGACAGCCGCACTTCCTCCGCGCGCCGGCGCTCCAACTCGGCCTGCTGCACCGCCTCTTCCTCGGCACGGCGCTTGGCCTCTTCTTCGAGGACCGCGCTGCGCTTCACGTAGGTGCGCTTCTTGCGCACTTCCACGCTCACGGTCTTGGCGCGGCCCTGCGCCCCGCTCAGCTTGATCTCGGAAACGCTGCGCCGCTTGAGGGTGATCTTGCGCGGTTCGCCGCCGGCGCCTTCGCCATGGTGCTGGCGCAGATGCGTCAGCAACTGCAGTTTCTGGTCATCGCTGATGGCGATATCGGGATCGACGATCGGGATGCCGGCCTCGGCAAGCTGCGTCAGCAGGCGGTCAACCGGCGTGCCCACCACCTCCGCAAATTGTCTGACTGTGACTTCCGCCATGGCGAGCTCCTCGCTGCTTACTTCGGTTGCGCCTCTTCGGCGGCAAACCAGGGCGCACGTGCCGCCAAAATGAGTTCCGCGGCCTTGGCCTCGTCGAGACCTTCGACGTCCTTGATGTCATCCACGGCCTGCTCGGCCAGGTCCTCCTGGGTCACGATGCCGCGGCCCGCGAGCCGGAATGCCACGGCGCGATCCATGCCGGTGAGATTCAGCAAATCCTCCGCCGGTTCGGCCTCGCCCAGCTGCTCTTCGCTGGCGATGGCCTGCGTGAGCAGCACGTCGCGTGCGCGCCCGCGGAGTTCTTCCACCATGGCCTCGTCGAACTCCTCCACCGACAGGAGTTCGGAAGCCGGCACATAGGCGATTTCCTCAATGCTGGAGAAACCCTCCTGCACCAGGATCGCGGCCACATCCTCGTCCACGTCCAGCTGCTCCATGAACAGCTTCTGCAAGGTCTGCACTTCGGCCTCGCTTTTCTGCGTGGCCTGCTCCTGAGTCATGACATTCAGTTCCCAGCCGCTCAGCTGGGTCGCAAGACGCACGTTCTGGCCGCCGCGGCCGATGGCCTTGGCGAGATTGTCCTCCTTCACCGCGATGTCCATGCTGTGGGATTCTTCGTCCATGACGATGGACTGCACTTCGGCCGGCGACATGGCATTGATGACGAACTGCGCGGGATTGTCGTCCCAGGGCACGATGTCCACGCGCTCGCCCGACAATTCATTGGAGACCGCCTGCACGCGCGAGCCGCGCATGCCGACGCAGGCGCCTACGGGATCGATGCGCGAATCGTTGCTCTTGACCGCCACCTTGGCACGTGCACCGGGATCGCGCGCCGCACCCTTGATTTCAATCAGCCCCTGGCCGACTTCCGGCACTTCCAGCTTGAACAGTTCAATCAGGAACTGCGGCGAGGTACGGGTCACGAACAACTGCGGCCCGCGCAGCTCGGCGCGCACTTCGCGCAGGTAGCCGCGGATGCGGTCGTTGGTGCGCACCGCCTCGCGCGGGATCATTTCCTCGCGCGCGATGAAGGCTTCGGCGTTGTTGCCGAGATCAATGTAAACGTTGCCGCGCTCCACGCGCTTGACCACGCCGGTGACCAATTCACCTACGCGGTCCTTGTAGGCCTCGACTACCTGTGCGCGCTCAGCCTCGCGCACCTTCTGCACGATCACCTGCTTCGCGGTCTGCGCCGCGATGCGGCCGAAGACCACGGATTCCATCGGCTCCTCGATGTATTCGCCCAACTGGATTTCGGGTTTGATATCCACGGCGTCCATGAGCCTCAACTCGCGCTCCGGTGATTCCAGCACTTCGTCATCGGCCTTCACCAGCCAGCGGCGGAAAGTCTCGTAATCGCCGGTTTCGCGGTTGATGGCCACGCGCGCGTCCATCTCGCCGCCGTGTTTCTTGCGCGT
This sequence comes from Natronospirales bacterium, assembly GCA_018971605.1. Taxonomy (GTDB): domain Bacteria; phylum Pseudomonadota; class Gammaproteobacteria; order Natronospirales; family REEB76; genus REEB76. Next base: position 81,911 of record JAGXAL010000001.1, read on the forward strand.
CGCCGAGGCCAGTGCGGCCTCCAGCGCGTCAAAAATGATTTCCTTGGCGACGCCTTTCTCGTTGGAAACCGCGTCCACCACCAGCAAGATCTCTTTGTTCATACGCTCACATCCAAATCAGTTGCGTTTCAAAACTCCAGCGCCAGACGCGCCTTGCCGATCTGCGCAAACGGCAGGCGAAACAGCGCACCATCCACCTCGATCAACACCTCGTCGTTTTCCAAGCCACGCAGCGTGCCCGCAAAACGCCGGCGGCCATTCAGCGGCAGCGTCAGCTCGATGCGCGCACGTTGGCCGGCTCGCGCGGCGAAATCCGCTGGCTTGTGCAGTGGCCGGTCCAGACCCGGCGACGACACCTCCAAGGTGTAAGCGCCTGGAATCGGGTCGGCCACGTCCAGCACTGCGCTCATCTGGCGGCTGACCTTCTCGCAATCATCCAGCGTCACGCCCTGCGGCTGATCTATGTAAAGCCGCAGCAGCTTGCCCTGGAACTCCAGTTCCACCAACTCGTAGCCCAGGCCAGTCACGGCCGGCTCGAGAATTTTCAGCAGCGTCTCGCGCATACCGCCACAAACAAAAAATGGGCCCAAGGCCCATTGCACATGCCCCGGAGAATCACGGGGCCTCAAGACTCCGGCCCGGTCCTGGGCCAAGCCGCGGTGACGAACGTCCCCGGGCATTAAAAAGCCCCTGTACGGGGCCCTGTCTCCAATACTTGGTAGCGGGGGCAGGATTTGAACCTGCGACCTTCGGGTTATGAGCCCGACGAGCTGCCAGACTGCTCCACCCCGCACCCGGCAGGCGCGGAATATATAGGTTTAAGCACCTTTTTTCAAGCCAAACC
>JAGXAL010000011.1 GCA_018971605.1 Natronospirales bacterium
TTGTAGCCGGCACGCGCATCCGAAATGTGCAGATAACGGGTCAGCGGTGCCGCCGCGGCCAACGCGGCAACGTAGTTCTTTTCGGAACAATACGCATGGCAAAGGTCCACGTGCAGCCCGAAATGCGGCGAGTCGATGTCCCTGACCAGCGCCAGACCCTGCGCCAGCGTCTCGATGAACATGCCCGGCTCGGGCTCGATCACCAGGGTAATGTCTTCATCGTCGTGAATGGCGCGCAGGCACTCCCGGATGCTGTCCACCAGCAGCGCGCGTGCGTTGACCGCCGGATTGCTGGCGTGTTCTGCGCGGAGGAAGCCGCTGCCGAAAGTGACCAGCGCAACCCCGAGTTGGCGCGCAACGTGGATGCCACGTATCACGAGGTCGATACGGCGCTTGCGCCCGGCCACGTCCAGCGCCAGCAATGAAGGCTCATGCGGCCGCGAGGGCGTGAAAAAGTACGAGGCCGTCGCCACACACGCAGGCTTGACATGGGCCCGGTCCAGGCGCTGGCGCACGGCCGCGAGATAGTCAGCGTCGATGTTGAATGGATTGAACTGGTCGCGGTGAAAGGCAAGTTCGATGCCCGCGTAACCCGCCCGGTCCACGGCGTCAATCGCGTCCAGCAAATCCAGATTGGTCAGCCCGAAGCTGCTGTAACTGAGTTGGATTGCGCCCATTGCACGTCCCGATTTGGCCACAGGTCAGCGGAACCACGCCCAACACCGCAGGGCAGCGCCAAGGCGTCGCACACAGCAACCGCGGAGGACGCGACTCTAGCCGTGGGTGACCGCAGCATTCCTTGATCTAAATCATGTCTAGCCTTATCTCTCCGGACTAGGCTGACCGCCGGCTGAAAACCCAAGGCGAAAGCACTGGCCTCGTGCCGCGTGGCGGAACCGGCGGGCGAGCGGACTCGAGAGGCAACCTGGCATGCACCTGCACCCGATAACCAAGCTACAACGCGAGCACTCCAACATGTGGCGCGTGCAACAGGTGATGCACCTGCAGCTCGAGCGCTTGTGGCGCGGCGAGCCGACCGACAGTGCGCTACTGGCCAATGCATTTTTCTACATGCGCAAGTTCCCGAGTGCCGTGCACCATCCCAAGGAAGACCTGATTTACGAGAAACTGCTGGAGGCCGGCACGCCGCTCGCGAAGGAAGTCAGCCATATCCTCACCCAGCACGAGGAACTGTATGAGATCGAGGACGAGCTCATCGACCTGGTGCTGCAACTGCCCAAGTGCCGGGAACGCGTGCTGCAGCTCGGCCGCCGCTACCTGAGCATTCAGGCCGAGCACATGGACACGGAAGAACGACTGTTGTTTCCGCAGGCGCGCAAACTGCTCACCGCCAGCGACTGGCGCGAGGTACGCGTGCATTTCGAGGAGCTCAAAGACCCGCTGTTCGGCACGCGCGTCGCCGCACGCTTCCAATCACTGTACGACTACCTGCTGCGCGAGGCCGCCGACGACGGCTTGGCAGTGCCGGGCGCGGAGCCGCGCGCCGCCGCAGTCAAGACCGTGGCCGCCAGCCGGCGCGCAAGGGTGACACGTCATGCCTGAAAAAGGTTTCGACCCGGAACTGGTGCGCCGCTACGATGTACCCGGCCCGCGCTACACCTCCTATCCGACGGCGCGTCAATTCAGCCCGGCGGTGAACGAGGCCGCCTACCTGCGTGCGGTGGCGCGCAGCAACGAAGACTTCATCCCCAGCGCGCTGTCGCTGTACGTGCATCTGCCGTTTTGCGCCAGTCCGTGTTTCTATTGCGCCTGCAACCGCTTGATCACCAACAATCCCCAAGTGGTCGCCGCTTATCTGCGGCGTCTGCACCGCGAAATCGCCCAGCAGGGCCGCGGTTTCGACCGCGACCGGCTGGTGCGCCAGCTGCATTTCGGCGGCGGCACGCCCACGCATTTGAGCGACACGCAGCTGCAGGAACTCTTCACCACGCTGCGCGATTCCTTCCACTTCGCCAGCGACGCGCCCACCGAATTCTCGATCGAGGTGGACCCGCGCAGCGTGGACGCGGCGCGCATGGGACGGCTGGCAGCGCTCGGCTTCGATCGCGTGAGCTACGGCTTTCAGGATCTCGATCCCAAAGTGCAACAAGCGGTGAACCGGGTTCAGGACGCGGAGCATTGTCTCGGCTTGATCCCGGCGGCACGCCAAGCCGGTTTCCGCTCCGTGTCCGTGGACCTCATCTACGGCCTGCCGTTCCAGACCGAGGCTGGTTTTGGTGCGACGCTGGCGGCGGTGGCCGCCGCGCGCCCCGACCGCGTCGCCATTTACGCCTATGCGCACATGCCGGTGCAGTTTCCGGTGCAGCGCCGGATGCGCCGCGAGGACCTGCCGGACGCCGAGCTGCGCTCGCGCCTGCTGACGCTGGCGGTCGAGAAGCTGACCGGCGCAGGTTACGTGTATATAGGTATGGACCATTTCGCGCTCCCCGACGACGATCTGGTGCAGGCGCAGGCTGCGGGCACGCTGCAGCGCAACTTCCAGGGCTATTCCACGCTTTCCGGCCTGGATCTCGTGGGCCTCGGCCTCACCGCGATCGGGCACGTGGGCGACGTGTACGCACAAAACGCCAAGAAGCTGGATGACTATTACGCGGCTCTCGACGGCGGGCGTTTGGCGGTGAAACGCGGCTACCAGCTGAGCGCCGATGACAGGGTACGCGCCGACGTCATCGGCCGGCTGATGTGCTACGACGAGCTGCACTTCGCCGATATCGAACGCGCCCACGATCTCGAATTCACCCGTTACTTCGCGCCGGAAATGGAAAAACTTGCAGCCTTGCAGGCGGATGGGCTGGTGCGCATCGGCGAGGACGGCATCGCCGTGCTGCCACGCGGGCGTTATCTGCGCCGCGCACTGGGCATGGCTTTCGACGTCTACTTCCCGCAGACCACTGCCAGTCCCGGTTATTCCCGCGTGATATGACATATAGGAGGGCCCCGCCCTCCCATTCATGATGAGCAGCACCCCCGCGAACGGACGCGGTATGCTTAGCGCTGTCGGGATTGCCAGGTAAACAGGTCTCACGAGGGCAGCCATGAGCACGTTACCGGCTGATGTATCCGGCCGTTTGCGCGAAGCCTGTGCCGTTTGTTCGCTCAAGGAATTGTGCCTGCCGCGGGGGCTCAACGGGCCGGACTTGGAGCGCCTCGACGATTTAGTCGAGCGTCAGGGTCCCTTCCACGAGGGTGATCATCTGTTCCGTGTTGGCGACCGCTTTCAAGCGCTGTTCGCGGTGCGCGCCGGTTCCTACAAAAGTTACACCGTCGACAGTGAAGGACGCGAGCACGTGCTCGGCTTCCATCTGCCCGGAGAATTGCTGGGACTGGATGCCATCTATCCCGGCCGGCACCTGTGCAACGCGCTGGCGCTGGACACCGCCACGGTGTGCGCGCTGCCCTACGAGCAACTCAGCGATCTCGCCGGCCGCATCAACGGCCTGCGTTCCCAGATCATGCGCCTGATGAGCAAGGACATCGCCGACAACGCCACGCTGGCGGGCGACTTCACCGCCGAGGAGCGCCTGGCGGCGTTCCTCACGGGTTTGTCGGAGCGCTTCCGCCAGCGCGGCTATTCACCTACCGAGTTTCAGCTGGCGATGTCGCGCCGCGACATTGCCAACTACCTGCGCCTCGCCACCGAAACCGTGAGCCGGGTGTTTGCCCGCTTTGAAAAAGACCGCCTGATTACGGTGGACCGGCGCGCGGTGCACCTGCTAGACCTGCCGCGGCTGCGCACGCTGTGCGCCGCCATGAACGACAGGCAGAGCTAACCGGCCGAAATCCCGCGGCGACTTGATCCAAGTCACTGTCACGCCGTGAACACGGCCTATATTTGGCCGTGTACCAAAGCGGAACATCCGGCCACGGACGGCCCTTACGGGAGTTCGTGCCATGAATCACGCCTTTTGGACCCTGCGCAAGCTGCCAGTCATCCTCACCGGCATCGCGCTCTTGGCCATCGCCATGCAGGCACGCGCGGTGCCGAGCTTCGCGCGTCAGACGGGGCTCGCCTGCAACGCCTGCCATACGGTGGCACCGCAACTGAACGCCTTCGGACGGTTCTTCAAGCTGCACGGCTACGTGATGGGAACCAACAAACTCACCGGCGGCAGTTCCCAATTGAGCATCAGCGAGCTGCCTCCGATTTCGGCTATGGCCATTGTGTCCGACACGCTCACGCGTCAGGCGCAGCCGGACTCGCAGAATGGCACGGTGCAGTTTCCGCAGCAGTTGAGCGTGTTCTACGCCGGCGCCATCTCCGAGCATGCCGGCGCGTTCGCGCAACTCACCTACGAGCAGCCCACCGATCACTTCGTTATGGACAACACCGACGTGCGCTACGCGCGCGACGTCAACTGGGACGGCCAGTCGCTGCTCTGGGGGCTGACGCTCAACAACAACCCCACGGTGCAGGACGTGTGGAACAGCACTCCGGCCTGGGGCTTCCCGTTCATTTCCTCGGCCGTCGCGCCCACGCCGATGACCAGTCCGCTGATTGCCGGTCCGCTCGCCCAGAATGTGGCGGGCGTGGGCGCTTACGCCTGGCTCAACAACAGTTGGTACGGAGAACTGACCTTCTATCGCTCCAGCCAGGGCAGCGCGTCGGTGCCTTACACCAGCGCCAGCACTGCGGTGATTTCGGGCCTGTCGCCTTACTGGCGCTTCGCCTGGGAACACCCTTGGGCCTCCGGCGACGGTCAGAGTGACTTTGAAATCGGCACGCTCGGGATCAACACCCACTTGTATCCCGGCGCCGGTCATCCGTTGTCCGGTCCGACTGACGATTATCTGGACGTCGGCGCGGATGCCCAGTATCAGTACATCACTTCCAACAACTCGCTGGCGGTGCACGCGATCTATATCCACGAACGCCAGGATTTGAGCGCCAGCAGCCTTTACGGACTCGCGGCCAATCCCAGCAACCATCTGAATTCCTGGAATGTGAATGCCAGTTATTACTGGGGCGAAGCCTACGGACCGACGCTCGGTTACTTCAGCATCAGTGGCAGCGCCGATCCGGTGCTGTACGCACCGGCCGCGTTGAGCGGCAGCGCCACCGGTTTCCCCGACAGCCGCGGCTGGATCCTGCAGTGGACTTGGGTACCGACGCTCAACGTGCAGGCCAGCCTGCAGTATGTGTGGTACAACAGGTTCAATGGCGCCTCGACCAATTACGACGGTGCCGGGCGCAGCGCCTCCGACAACAACACGCTGTATCTCGCCTTGTGGCTGTTGTGGTGACGCGCAGCAGGAGGCGAAGCGCATCGTCCGGACCACCAATTCGACTGGCCTTCGATTCAGCCCGTAACTTTGTATTGAGGATCTGGTGGCCAGGGGTGAGCCCGGTGGGCTCATCGAGATGCCAGTGGCATCTCGATCCGGGCGAACACGAGGCAGGGATGCCGAGCTGGGAGACAGACAGGGACGTTCGATGCCCGACGGCGATTGAACCACCGACATTCAATCAGTGTTCGATTCTACCTCTCGTGAATTCTATGTAAGAAATTTTGGTGGCCAGGGGCGGAATCGAACCACCGACACGCGGATTTTCAGTCCGCTGCTCTACCAACTGAGCTACCTGGCCGTAATGCAGAAATTTTGACCCATCCCTGGGGCGCTGACCAGCCCCGACTCGGCCACTGCGCTATTAAGCTACCTGGCCTGACGTGAATTTGACGGGAAAATCAGGGGCGCTATTAAACCCGGCGATGCCTTGGCGGTCAAGGGCTTGACCCCATTTTGACACTCGCAAGCCTGCGGACTAGGCTTCGGCTGGAGTGTAAAAATGAAATCGCAAACCTCACTGAATGCAGCACCCGCCGCAGCACTGATCGAGCACTACCGCACGGTACGCGCGCTCATGCCGGAGCTGTGTCGCACGCTCACGCCGGAGGACATGACGGTGCAGAGCATGCCGGACACGAGCCCTGCGAAATGGCATCTGGCACACACCACCTGGTTCTTCGAGAACTTCATCCTGGTACCGCATGCCGGGAATTACCGGCCATTCCATCCGCAATACGGGTACTTGTTCAATTCCTATTATATGGGTGCGGGCCGCATGCACGCGCGGCTGCAGCGCGGCCTGCTGTCGCGCCCGACTGTAGCCGACATTCTCGGCTACCGTGAATATGTGAACGAGCACGTGCTGAGGCTGTTGGAACAGCGCTCCGGTGATTCGCAACTCGAATTTCTTGTCACGCTCGGCCTCAATCACGAGCAACAGCATCAGGAGCTGCTGCTCACCGACATCAAACACCTGTTTTCGCTCAATCCGCTCAAGCCGGCGTGGCACCAGCTTGCGCCGCCGCCGCGGCACACCCCACCGGTACTGAAATTCATCGCCGGGCCCGAGGGCATGAGACAAATCGGCCACACGGGTGACGGCTTCGCCTTCGACAATGAAACTCCGCGTCACCGGGAATTCCTGCGTGGCCACGCGCTCGCCAACCGGCCGGTCGCCAACGACGAGTACCGGGAATTCATCCGCGCCGGCGGCTATGCCAAACCGGAACTGTGGCTGTCCGACGGCTGGGCGACGGTGCAAAAGGAAGGCTGGCAGCGGCCGCTTTACTGGAACGCGGACCTGACTGCGGAATTCACGCTTGGCGGAGAACGCGAACTCGACCCGGGCGCACCGGTTTGCCATGTGAGCTATTACGAAGCGGACGCCTTCGCGCGCTGGTCGGGTGCGCGCCTGCCGACGGAAGCCGAGTGGGAGAACTTCGCTACCGAGCAGCCCGTTACCGGCAACTTCCTGGACAGCGGCACGTTTCATCCCGTCTCCAGCGGCGCATCGCAAATCCACGGCGATGTCTGGCAGTGGACCGCGAGCGCTTACGCGCCCTACCCCGGCTTCAAGCCGCTCGCCGGCACACTCGGCGAGTACAACGGCAAGTTTATGGCCAACCAGCTGGTGCTGCGCGGCGGCTCCTGCGTCACGCCGCGCGATCACATGCGCGTGAGCTACCGTAATTTCTTTTATCCGCAGCAGCGCTGGCAGTTCATGGGCCTGCGCCTAGCCAGGGACGCGTAATGCAAATCTCGCGGGCACTCTCTGTCACACTCCACGATTACGAACCGCAGGCCGGCGACATGCGCGCGGAAGTCCTGGCAGGCCTGACGACCAATCCCAAAACCCTGCCGTGCAAGTATTTTTACGACGAGCGCGGCTCGGAACTGTTCGATGCGATCTGCGAACTCCCGGAGTATTACCTCACGCGCACGGAACTCGCCATCATGCAATCCCATGCCGCGGAAATGGCAACGGTGCTCGGGTCGCGGGGGTTGCTGGTTGAACCGGGCAGCGGCACCAGCACCAAGACGCGCCTGCTGCTCGACAAACTCCACTGGCCGTGTGCATACGTTCCCGTAGACATATCACGCGAACACTTGATAAAGGCCGCCGATCAGTTGAACCGGCATTATCCCGATCTGGAAGTGCTGCCGGTGTGCGCGGATTTCAGCCAAGCGTTCGCGCTGCCGGCGCCACACCATCCGGCTGCGCGCAGCGTAATTTATTTCCCCGGCTCCACCATCGGCAATTTCGAGCCGGACGCGACTGTCGCATTGCTGAAGCAATTGCTGCGCCTCGCAGGCCGCAAAGGCGCGCTCCTGATCGGCGTGGATTTGAACAAGGACCGCACGTTACTCGAAGCTGCCTACAATGATGCAGCGGGCGTTACCGCGGCTTTCAATTTGAATCTTCTGGCACGGCTCAACCGCGAGCTGCACAGTGACTTCAACCTGAAACGGTTTCAGCATCGCGCGCTGTATAACCCGGCAGAAGGCCGCATTGAAATGCGTCTCGTAAGCCTTGACGAGCAGACGGTGCACATTGCCGATGAAAGCGTACATTTCCGCGCGGGTGAAGCCATCGTCACGGAATACAGCTACAAGCACACACTGCCGGGCTTTGCGGCGCTCGCAGCGCAGGCGGGCTGGAATGTACAGAAAGTTTGGACCGACGATCGCCGCTGGTTCAGCGTGCAGTACCTGACGGCGGGCTAAGCGCCCGCGACCGCCACCGGTGTCATTCCGGCGAAAGCCGGAATCCAGTTCTGAATTGTGCGGCCTGCGGCCGCGACGATTTATTGCGATATTCCGTCCCGCAACCGGGTGACTTTCTTTGTACGTGCAAAGAAAGTCACCAAAGAAACACGCCCCACGGATTCCGCGCTTAGCTGAAATCGAATGTCGGACCATTCGATTTCAGCCGCATTCCCTCGTTTCTCGCCCGGCTCGGGGCAGCGCAGACGGTACATCCCTGTACCGCTGCGCCGGTTCGTCATCCTGACTTCACCCCGCCCTACGGGCGGGCCTACCCTTCCCCGGGCTACGATACTCGGCGGAATCCACGGGGTTACTCAATTCCGACCTTTTTGATGATAGCTTTCAGCATCGCATCCTGCTCGAGCGCCATTTTTTCAACATTCCCCCTGATTTCATCCCATATCTCGCCATCCGATCGCGCTCCAAAACTATCCATCCAATAACCCAATTGCTCGGTAGCCGCAGAAAGATCATTCTGTATCGAGATAAGTTCATCTTCGAGTTGCTTGCACCCCTCCGGCGAATAAAAAAGCTCGGCGCGATTCCGATAAAAATGATGGATCAGATAATTTCGCTTTTTAACCGCAATTTCAAGCACATCACGAAGCTCATCGGAAACCTCGTGTATTTGACTGAATAGCACGACCAGTTTTCCAAGAGTTAACGTCCCATTGGCTTCCAAATATTCCAAGAGATCCTCAAAAGAAAGATGCTGTTCTATGATTTGTTGCGATTGAGAAACAATCATCACGAGTGCAGTTTCTAATTCACCCCCAGCCTGTGCCGCAAAGCCAAAACGCGTATGCACTGACGCCCAAGCTCCAGCCACTGATACTTGGTCATGCGGCCATCTTGATAACCAAGAGAAGCGAGGATCTGTATCACCTTGCATAAATCAAATTCCTACTACCAGCACCCTTCAGCACGTAGGTTGGGATAAGCGACGCGAACCTCAACAACATTTCCGGGGTTTGTAGGGTTTCCTCTCAACGCCCCAACCCAGCCTACCAAATGCGCATTAACCATGGGACTTGACTGCCCGAACCGGTATGCCGCGCGGACGGTTCATCGCCAAGGGCCGAATCTTTCTCAGCGTCGGTGCAAGCTTGCGCTCCGCGACTTCCGTATCGTAGGCAACTTGTGCGCGCAACCAGTAGCCGTTCGACAAGCCAAAGAACCGGCACAAGCGCAGGTCTGTATCGGCAGTGATAGTGCGCTTGCCGGCGACAATCTCGCCGATGCGCTGCGGCGGAACCCCCACTTCCTTCGCTAGCCGGTACTGGCTGATGTCCATGGGTTTTAAAAATTCTTCCAGGAGCAGTTCTCCGGGAGTAACAGGGTTGAGTTTGGCCATAACAATTACCTCTCAGTGGTAATCCACAATCTCGACATTCGCCGGGCCGGCCTCGGTCCAGCGGAAGCAGATACGCCACTGGTCGTTGATGCGGATACTGTGCTGGCCGTCACGGTCTCCCTTGAGCGCTTCGAGACGATTGCCGGGCGGAACGCGCAAGTCGTCCAATCGGCCGGCGATTTCGAGTTGCCTCAATTTGCGTCGCGCCACGGCAGCGATATTCGCAAATCGCTTGGCGGACCTGCCCTTCGAGAGCATCTCCGTGTCGTCATCCTTGAACGACCTGATCATAGATGTATATTAACGCGCCGCGTGATTAGCAGCAAGCGGGACGCGCAAGAGAGCGTAAAAACGCTGGCCCAAGAATCCTCAGCGAGGTGTTTATTTTTCCGGCTGATAGCCGGAGGGTTTCTCGGAGCCATCGCCGAAGAAGAATTTTTCCATTTCTTCGGCCAGGAACTTGCGCGCCTTGGGGTCAATGGCGGACAGGCGGTATTCGTTGATGAGTATGGTCTGGTGTTGCAGCCACTGCTGCCAGGCCTGTTTGCTGACCTGTTCATAGATGCGTTGGCCGAGTTCACCCGGATACGGCGGCCGTTCCAAGCCTTCGAGTTCTTTACCCAGCAAGACGCATTTGACCACGCGCGTCATTTCGCGACTCCTCGTGCAATGTCCGTAATTGTTTCAACAGTTTTTTAACCGGCGTGGCGAGGCCGAGAGCCGGCTCGCGCGCGAACGCCACCCAGTGGCGGTCGGCATTATCGCCGATGCGGGTGTCCGCAGCGATTTTCAGCCACAGCGGTTCTATGCCCAGATGGAAATGACTGAATGAATGTCGCAACACCGGCCAGCGCTGCCGCGAACTCGGCGCAACGCCGAACTGCTGCTGACACCAATCGGCGGCATTGGCGCGCGGCGAAATCTCAGGCAAGCTCCACAAACCGCCCCACACACCCGCAGGTGGACGGCGTTCGAGTAACACGCGATCGTTGCAAGTGATGAGCAGCATGCGGGTATGGCGGATGGGTTGGGTTTTCTTCGGCCGTGGCGAGGGAAACGCAGTTTCACGGCCGAGTGCATGCGCACGGCAGCCGGAGGCGAGCGGACATTTGCCGCAGTGCGGCCGTGTGCGGGTGCAGAGCGTGGCGCCCAAGTCCATGATCGCCTGGGTATAGGCTGCGATGTTCTTGCGCGGCGTGTGCTGCTCAGCCAACACCCATAGTTTGTTTTCAATTTTCTTTTCACCCGGCCAACCCTTGATTGCGTGAAAGCGTGCCAGCACGCGCTTCACATTGCCGTCGAGAATCGCGTGACGTTCCCCGCGCGCCAGCGCCAGGATCGCGCCGGCAGTGGAACGCCCGATGCCGGGCAGCGCCGCGACTTGTTCAAACTTGTTCGGAAAGCGGCCACTGTATTCCTCGCGGATGATCTGTGCCGCTTTGTGCAAGTTACGCGCACGGGCGTAATAACCAAGGCCGGACCAGAGATGCAGTACGTCATCCAGCGGCGCATCGGCAAGCGCGCGCACGTTGGGGAAACTCGCGAGGAAACGTCGGTAATAATCCTTTACCGTTGCCACCTGGGTCTGCTGCAGCATGATTTCCGAGACCCACACACGGTAGGGCGTGGGCCGGCGCTGCCAAGGGAGATCGTGGCGGCCGTGGCCGCGATACCAGCGCAGCAGCGCAGGCGCCAATTTCGAATCAGCGGGTTTGCGCAACCGGGGCATTAGTGGCTGCAGAGTTCGGCGGGAGGTGTGCCCACTGGCGCGCGAGTTTCTCGATGGCGCGCGCGCTGTATTCACCCTCCGCGCGCAGATCGCCTTCCACGAGAACCGGGCCGATGAGCGGCGGAACCCAGAATTCCGGCTCGATCGTCAGATTCCATTGCATGCGCGTGCCCTGGCCGTCGGCCTGCAGGTGCCAGGTGGACTCGGCGAGCTTCACGTTGCTTTGCGCGGGAATGGCCGTGGCGCCGAGATCGGCGGGCGGCGATTCCGCCACGTTTTGGGTTTCCTTGATGGTGTGGCAGAAAAACAGCACGCAGGCGCGGCTTTCCACGTACACGGTCGCAGTATGCGCATCCGGCCGGCCGAGCAGGTGGCTGCGCCGGATCACGTTGCTGATGCGCGTCAAATGGTTGTAATCGGTGAGCACGCGGTACACCTGCAGCGGCGGCGCATTCAGATAGACATCGGCGCTCAGATGATAGGTGTCGCCGTCGCGGCTGATCTTGAGGCTGTTGAAGGTTGCAGCGCTCGCGGGGCTGCAGGCTTCTGCCAATACGAGCAGCAATAGAATTTGCACGGTGAAGCCACAGCGGCACGCAGTCAGTCTGCGCGCGATCAATCGGGGTGCGGCTTCAGTACGCAGGAACGTGAATGATCCCCTTAAGCTTGTTTTCGAGTTTCTTGCGCAGTTCCTGCTTCTTTTTCTCAAGTTCGCTTTGCACCGCGCCGCCGATGTCGGGACGCACGCTCGGACTGGCCAGCGTGCCGGTAATCCGCAAGGGGATGGTCTTGCCAGCAAGACCGCTCACGTCGGCCGCCGCACCCAGTTTGGGCGTGCCGGTGATATGTGCCTTGAGCGCATAATCCAGCGTGTTTTCCGCCAGATCCAGCTTGCCGCTGCCGTCGAGATTCAGGAACGGCAGGTTGGCAACCAGATCGCGGTTGTCGAGCACGCCGTTGCGGATGCTGCCGCTGCCGCGCAGGTTGGCGAACTCGGTCTGATTGGCGGCCGGCGGCGGTGCCGGCTGATGCCTGACCAGCGCTTCAGCCTGCGCAATGGCGTACCAGATGTTGATGCCCTGGACGGCGCCGTTCTTGAAGGCGAAGCTCATGCGCCCGTTCAGAGTGTGGCGGATTTCACCCACGGTCGGGCCGAGGGCGCGCGTGCTCATGCTCAGGTTGGCGGTGCCGCTCAGCCGCTTCACGCCGAACAGGTCTTGCACCAGTCCGCCGGCCTGCACGTTGGTGAGCGTGAAATCCTCGGTAACGACGGGGGTATCGCTGCTGGCATCGATGCGCAGGCTGCCCTTGAGCGCACCGCCGTAGAGCTCGGCCGAAACCGGATTGATCTGCACCACGCCGTTGGCGGCAGTCACGCCCAGGCTCAGATTGCTGCTGTGAGCATTGAGCAGCGTGAACTGGCCGATGTGCACCTGGCCGTCGAGATTCAGCCCGCGCAGCGTGCGCACCGGCAAGCTGATCTTGTTGATGTCGGTTGGCTCACGCGGCTGCGTGGGGGTTGCGGCTTTTTGCGGCGGCAGATAGCGGTCGGCGTTGATTTGATCCACGTTCAGATTGAAGGCCAGCGCGCGGCTCTTGAAATCCTTGAGGCTCACGGTGCCGGTGAGTGTGCTGTCATCAAGCTTGAAATTCAGATCCTGCAGAGTTACGGCCGAGCCGCTGCTGACGAAATTCAGCGAACCCGAAGCCCGGGTAAGCGCCTGCGGATCGCGGGTGTTCGCGAAGGCTGCGTGACCCAGCGCAGTAAGCGCCGCCCGCGGCGCGAATGGCGCCAATGTCAGACTGCCGTTGAAGCTCGGCTGTTCGTGCAGCCCGCGTCCCTCGACATCGGTTTGCAGCTTCAGGCCGTAAGCGCTCGCCGCCAGGCTGTTGACCGCCAGCGTGCCGGCTTCCATGTTCAGCGCCGCCTGCTGCCACGTCACTTGCGTTTGCACCTGGCCCCCGGGAACGGCATCGCCGCTGGCATTCACATCGAGCCTGGCATTGCTGGAGGAATAGATCTTGTGTACCAGGTCCGCGGCTATGATGCCGCTGAAATCCGCGTGCCCGCCAAGCTGCGGATTGGTACCGCTGAAATCAAAGCCGGTAGCCACGTGCACGGGTTTGCCGGAAGCAAACGCGCCCATGTCCACGTGAAAATTGCTGAAGCTGTATTGCTGGTGTTTTTGCGCGTCGCGCCACATCAGACCGCTGTGGCTGATGCTGAAGCCTTGCATCTGCAGGTTTGCCAAGCCATTGCCGGAGGTACCGCCCCCGGACGCGGGCGCGCTGCCGCCATTCTTCACGTGATCGACGATATCCTGCCAGTTATTGTGGCCGCTGGCGTCACGTTCCAAATCCAGTTGCAGGCCATCCAGCTTGACGTTGCCGACCTCGATCTTGCCACGCAGCAGCGGCCAGAATTTCACGTGTACGTCGGTTTCGTTGATGCTGGCGAAGGGAGTATTGCCGAAACCAGGTGCGTTGCTCAAGGCCATCGGCCCGATTTCCGCGCCCAGCCACGGGAAAATGGACAACTTGATGTCGCCGGGAATACTGAGATCGCGCCCGGTTTTGTCCTTGACGGCTTTGGCGATCTGCGGCTTGAAATCGTTGGGATTGATAACGAACGGCAACACGATGATCAGAATGACGATCACCGCGATGATGCATACAACTACGATACCGGCGATTTTCCATGGCCGGTGCGGCGAGCCAGTGTGCGGTTGACTGGGATTGCGTTCGGGAAGATGCGGTTTGGCCGGCATGATGATCCCTCAGATGAGAATACGATCAAAATTGTCAGGGACGCAGCCGCGTCCCACCGCGAAATCTCTGGAGCGGGTGATGGGAATCGAACCCACGTTAGCAGCTTGGGAAGCTGCAGTTCTACCATTGAACTACACCCGCGTGTGGTCATTCTATCAGCAAGCGGAAAACCGCCGGTACTGGCGGGCTATGCGCGCCATGCTCACGCCAGCCCAAGCCGGCTGCGGTAAAATCACCATGCAGGACAACCCACGGTACGACATGCAGATTCAGCTCAACGGCACCCCGACGGATATCCCCGACGCCCTCAGCGCGCGAGAGCTGCTCGACCGCCTGGAATTGGCCGGCAAGCGCGTGGCGCTGGAGGTGAACGGCGAGATCGTGCCGCGCAGCACGCATTCCGGATACCGCTTCCACAGCGATGACAAAGTCGAGATCGTGCACGCCATCGGGGGAGGGTGAGACCGGTGTATTTATTCGAAATGCCAGTGGCATTTCGATCCGGTCGAACGGACCTGCAGGGACGCAGGTACCTGACCACGCGCGAAGCAGGACGCGCAGGCTGGCCGACGCACCATGGAAGGTTCAATGATTCAGGCAATGACATCGGTGCGCAAGCGCACCCTACGTGACACAAGCCGCAGCACGCAGCACGCAGCACGCAGCACGCAGCACGCAGCACGCAGCACGCAAAGAAGGTTACATGAACACCGCCACGCAACAAATTGATCAATCCGCCGACGTCTTCATGATCGCCGGCAAGGCCTACCGCTCGCGCCTGCTGATCGGCACCGGCAAATACAAGGACAACGAGGAAACCCGGCGCGCGGTCGAAGCCAGCGGCGCCGAGATCGTCACGGTCGCCATTCGCCGCACCAACATCGGCCAGAACCAGAACGAGCCGAATCTGCTGGAGGTGCTGCCGCTGTCGAAATACACGATTCTGCCTAACACCGCGGGTTGCTACACCGCGGAGGATGCGGTGCGCACCTGTCGACTGGCGCGCGAGCTGCTCGACGGACGGCAACTGGTCAAACTCGAGGTACTGGGCGACCAGAAAACCTTGTACCCCAACGTCACCGAAACCCTGAAAGCCGCGGAGACGCTCGTCAAGGACGGCTTCGAGGTGATGGTGTACACCACGGACGATCCGCTGATCGCCAAGCGTCTCGAGGAACTCGGCTGCGCCGCGGTTATGCCGCTCGGCGCGCCACTCGGCTCGGGTCTGGGCATCCGCAATCCCTACAATATTTTCACCATCGTCGAGAACGCGCGTGTGCCGATTCTGGTGGACGCGGGCGTGGGCACGGCCTCGGACGCCGCCATCGCCATGGAACTCGGCTGCGACGGCGTACTCATGAATTCGGGCATCGCACACGCCAAGAATCCGGTGCTCATGGCGAGCGCCATGAAGAAAGCCATCGAGGCCGGACGCGAGGCGTTCCTCGCGGGGCGCATGCCGAAGAAGCGCTACGCCTCGGCGTCCTCGCCCATCGAAGGCTTGTTTTTCTAAATAGCTCCGCGCACCCGGCTTTTGCGCTAGGCTATGGCCTCCTTGCCGGGGGCTTGAGCCATGGCGGATGCCACAAACTCCCAACCCAGTTTCTTCGCACGCCTGAAGCAACACCATCTCTATGGCGTAGTGGTGGTGTATGCGGTGGTGGCGGGATTCCTGATCCAGCTCGCGAGCCGTGTTTTGCCGGCCTTCGGCTGGAGCGGTGCCTTTCCGGCGCTCATCATCATTTTCACGGCCGGCTTTCCTGTCGCCCTGGTGCTGGCCTGGACGCTGGTCAAGCCCAAAGATCCGGCCAAGTACACCCGCTGGCAGAAACTGCACTGGAAACTCAATGCCAGCGTGTCGCTGGTAGTGATTGCCGCCGCCGTGATTTCCAGTCTGTACGCGTGGCGGCTCGACCAGCGCTATGCCGCGCGCGTGGCCGCAGCGCGTGGCGCCCAGCTGACCACAAACGCCACGCTGTCCGCCTTCAACCCGCCCGCCGATACGCTGGTGGTGCTGCCCTTCACCCACCTCGGCGGTGATCAGAGCCAGCAGTATTTCAGCGACGGCATCACCGAGGAACTCACCAACGTGCTCGGCCAGACCACCGGACTGCGGGTGATCGCCTGGGACACCGCCGCGCATTACCGCGACACCCGGCGCAGCGCCACCGACATCGGCAAGGCACTCAACGTCGCCAACATCCTGAGCGGCCGGATCATGCGTCAGGGCGACGCCGTGCGCGTCATTGTGGAACTGGTCAACGCCACCACCGGTTATCAGACATGGTCGGCGCACTATGACGACTCGCTCGCCAATGTCTTCCAGGTGCAAGACACGATTTGCCAGGCCATCGCGCAGGCGCTGCAGGTCAAGTTTGCAAGCCTTGGTACCGCGCACCTGGTCAATCCCCAAGCACACGACTTGGTGCTCAAAGCACACGCGCTGATGAATGCTGCCAGCACCGCCCCGCCCATTGAGCAAGCCGTCAAATTGTTGGAACAGGCCATCGCGCTTGACCCGAGCTATGCGGAAGCCCATGCCCGACTTGCAAATGCGTGGTACGCCCTGACCCAATACACCACGCTCTCGCTCAAGGATACGCTGCCCAAGGTACGCGCCGAGGCCAACAAGGCGCTGGTATTGGACCCGCGCAATGTGGACGCGATGGTGGTGCTGGCCAATGCCGATGCCTCGGAAGGCAAGATCGCCGCGGCCAAGGCAGGCTATGAGCGTGCGCTGGCGATTGATCCCAGCAATGTCGTTGCGCACGTGGACTACGCCAACGTGCTGCCGCTCAAAGAGTCGCTGGCACAGACACTGGAAGCCGTGCAACTTGATCCCGATTACAGCATCGAACAGAACAACCTCGCCGCGACGTATATGGACCTTGGCGAATACCAGCTGGCGCTGGCGCCGTGGCAGGCGGTGATGCGCCTGGATCCCAAAAGCGCCGACAGCGCACTCAGCCTGGCGCTTACTTATGCGCTGCTGCACCGCAACGAGGACGCGGTGAAGGCTTTCGATCTGGCCAAACCCGACACCCCGCTTGCCAAAGCCCTGGTGGCCGCCGGGCGACTGACTTATCAATCCGTGCTCGACCCTAAACTGCATGCGCGCGCGCTGCGTGCGGTGGACAAGCTGCGCAAACGGCCGGACCTCGATCCCACTTCCACGAGCGACCTCATCCAGTTGTATCTGGCGCTCGGCGAAAATCACACGGCGCTGAAACTGCTGCCGCAGAATTGCGCCGCGCAGCCGTTCGGCTGCAATGACCTCAGCATCAATCCGATGTACCTGCCGCTGCGCGGCGACCCGCATTTCAAAGCGCTGGTGCAAAAGTACGACACCGTTTCCAAGCCACCGCAATGATGTAGGGTGCGCCTGCGCACCGTGGAGCGCCTTGTATTGTGCGCAGCGTTCCGCGTGCTGCGTCGTCGCGGCCATGGGCCGCTCCTACAGAAAACGGATTGCAGGAACGGGGATCGCGGCGGGGCAGATTTTTGCTCCTGCAAAATCTGCATTCCCTCCATCCATGGCGGTCAACGCCGCTCGTATATGCGCGACTGATTGACCTTGGCCTATAAATCACTGGTCATGCCAACCACCGAACACCCGCGCCGCATCCGCAGCTTTGTCCGACGCAAAAGCCGCACGACCCCGGCGCAGCAGCGCGCGCTGCAAACCCTGCTGCCGAAATACGGTCTCGATCCGGAGCAGGGCCTGTTCGACTTTGCCGCGATTTTCGGCCGTGAGGGGCGCCGCACGCTGGAGATCGGCTTTGGCAACGGGGAAACCCTGCTGGCGCTGGCGCGCGCGCATCCCGATGAAGATTTTCTCGGCGTAGAAGTCCACCGCCCCGGCGTCGGCCGGCTGCTGTTGGCGCTGGAGGCGGAAAAACTCGGCAATTTGCGCATAGTCTGCGCAGATGCACTGGAAGTGCTGGGCCGCTGCGTGGCGGACGCGAGTCTCGATGCCGTGCTGATTTTCTTTCCCGATCCCTGGCCCAAGAAGCGTCATCACAAACGTCGCCTGCTGCAGCCAGAATTCGCGGCGCTGCTGGCACGCAAGCTTAAACCCGGTGGCCGACTGCATCTCGCGACGGATTGGCCGGATTATGCCGAGCACATACTGGCGGTGTTATCTGCGAGTTCCGATTTCACCAATCTGGCCGGGGATGGCGGCTATACGCCGAGGCCTGAGGAACGCTCATTCACGAAATTTGAAAGCCGCGGCCTCAAGCTGGGCCACGCAGTGCACGACCTGATTTTCCTGCGGCGTTAGGCTTCCCCCTCAATCTTCCTTCTCCCCCTAAATGGGGAGAAGGGACAAGAAACGGAGCCTATATCAGTGGAAAAACCCCGCGCGGATGCCGTCCACCACGAACTGCACGGCGAGCGCCGCGAGAATCACGCCAAACAGCCGGCCGACCACGTTGGCGCCGGTTTCGCCCAGCAGCTTCATGAGCCGGCTGGTGAGCAGCAGGCAGCCGAGCGTGATCGCCATCACCACCAGCACAATCACGACCATACCGAGGTACAGCAGGATCTTGCCGTGCGCTTCGCTCACCATAATCAGGATGGTGGCGAGCGCGCCGGGGCCGGCAATCAGCGGGAAGGCCAGCGGAAATACCGAGACGTCTTCCTTGGCCTTGCCCTCTTCCTCCTCGCGTTCCGTGGCCGTACGCCCGCCCGACTGGCGCGCGAACACCATGTCGATGGCAATCAGGAACAGCAGCAGGCCGCCCGCGATCTTGAAGGCCGGAAAACTGATGCCCAGCGTGCGCAACAGCCATTCGCCGATGCCCGCAAACACCAGCAATATCGCTGTGGCTATTACCGTGCCCTTGATGGCCATGCGCCGGCGATGCAGTTGCCCGCCGCCGCGGGTGAGCGCGCCGAACATGGGCGCGACGCCGATGGGGTCGATCACCACGAACAGCACGATGAACATGTTGACGAGGGTTTCCAGCATCAGCCGATGTTCCACGCGTGAATTTGTGAATATTTACACACGGCTAGGCGTCTATTCTGGACTGGTTCTTAATTGCAGCCGAGCCGCGAGGCGCACGCGCCTATTGTGACAGAATCACCGCTTGCATTGCGCGGCTTGCGGTTCTATAAAGTAGAGCCATCGGGAATGGGCCAGCTGCAATCACGATTTCCGGGCCTAGGATTCCTGCCATGAGTGACACGATGGAACCGCAACCCTCAAAACCCACCGTCGGAGAATGGTACGCCGATCCGCAAGGCGTCACCTTCGAAGTGGTGACCGTGGACGACGAGGATGGCAGCATCGGCGTGCAGTATTTCGACGGCACGCTGGAAGAGCTGGACGCGGATGCCTGGAGCGAAATGCAGTTCAAGCACGTGGATCCGCCCGAGGACTGGTCGGGTTCGCTCGACATGGAGCGCGAAGATTACGGCGTGGACCTCGACGAGGAACGCCACGAGCTCTGGGCCAATCCCCTGGATCGCCTGGAACAGTAAACCGCAACGCGGCACACGCGCGCGTCACCCGCCCGCGGACTCACGCGGCGCATCGAAATACACGACCACCATCCCGTCTTCAATCCGTACCGGCAGCGCCTGCAACGCACGTCCCACGCACGGCCCCGCGACGCACACGCCGTTCGCGGGATCGAACAAGGCGCCGTGGGCTGCACACATGATCCGGGTCTGGTCGCGCGTCAGAAAGGCGTCGGCTTTCCAGTTGAGGCAGTTGCCGGCGTGCGGGCAGACATTGCGATAGGCGCGCAGCGCGTCACCGTGGCGCACCAGGAAATAATCGTCGGGGAAGTGCGCGCCCGGCGGCGAGAATCCGCGCGCCCCGGGCGCCGCCAGATCGGCAAACCGGCAAACCACATGGCGCAAGGCGGGCGACATGTGCGGCTTAACGGCGCGCGTGGCAAAACTGCGGGATTTCTTTTATCTTCACGGCTTGCCAACCTGCGGTGCGCCATGTTTGCCACACCCGACGAAGCGGAACACGCATTTTACACGGCCTTCGCTGACGCCAATCTCGACGCCATGATGTCCGTGTGGCTGGACAACGAATCGGTGACCTGCGTGCATCCGCTCGGCATCAAGCTCTCCGGCCTGCAGGCGGTGCGCAAGGGTTGGGCGGATCTGTTCCGCAACGGCGGCGGCCTGCGCTTCCGGCTGGCGGAAATCACCCGCACCCAGGATGCGCTGCTCGCAGTGCACGTGCTGCACGAAATCATCAGCGTGCCGGGCGAACCCGGGGAGCGGCCGCCCATGACCGCCACCAACGTGTACCAGCTGACGCGCGAAGGCTGGCGCATGATTCTGCACCACGCCGCACCGGTGGCGGTGCAAGGCGCGCCGGAACCACCGAGGGGACGCCTGCACTAACCGCTCGCCCGCGGCGCGTGCCCGGCAGCAAGTCGGGAGCCGTTTGCCAAGCCGCTAGGTGACGGCGGCGACCGGCGGCTGGCGCAATTCAACTTCATCGATACGCTGACGCAAAAACACCAGCAGCACCAAGCCCGGAATCGCCAGCAGTGCGCTGATCAGGAAGACGGCGCTCCAGCCCCAATGCGCAGCCACGTAGCCGCCGGGCGGGCCGAGGAACACCCGCGAGATGGAATCCAGCGCCGACAGCAGGGCAAACTGAAATGCGGTGTAGCGATGATCGCAAAGCGCCATCAGGTAAGCGAGGAACGCCGCGGTGCCCATACCCCAAGCGAGATTCTCCACGCCCACCGCCACAACCATGACCGTATAACTATGACCTATCAGCGACAGCGCGAGAAACGCTAGGGTGGAAACCGCTTGCAGCACGCCGAAGTAAAGCAAGGCGCGGAACAGCCGCAGCCGCGTCATCAGAAACCCGCCGAGGAACACCCCGGCGATGGTGGCCGCCAGACCAAAACCCTTGTTGACCACGCCCACATCGGTAGCGGTGAAGTGCACGCCTTCGATCAGGAAGGCGTTGGTCAGCAGGCCTGAAAACCAGTTGCCGAATTTGTAGAGCACCACCAGCAGCAGCAGCCACAGCATGCCGCGGCGCGCCACGAATTCGAGGATCGGCGTGACCACCGCCTCGGTGAGCGTGCGCGGCGCAGCGGCCGGATGTTCCGCTTCCGGTCCGAGGATCGAGGGGATCACGGCGAGCAGCATCAACAGCGCCATCAACAGATAACTGTTGCGCCAGCCGATGCGGTCGGAAAGAATCAGCACCACCGCACCCGCGACGATCATCGCGAGGCGATAGCCGCCCGCTTGCACCGCGGCGCCCAAGCCACGCTCGCTGAGCCTGAGGATGTCGGTGAAATAAGCGTTATAGGAAATGTCCTGGGACGCGGAGGCGAACGCGAGGGCGAAGGCCAGAATCCCCATGCGCCACAACTGCGTGAGCGGATCGGTAAATGCCATGAGCGCCAGCAGCACCGCGAGCGCAAGCTGCGCCAGCAGAATCCAGCCGCGGCGGCGCCCGAGAAACGGCGGCACGTAGCGGTCCATGAACGGCGCCCACAGGAACTTGAGTGAATACGGCAAGCCTACCAGCGAAAATATGCCGATGGTTTCGATGTTCACGTGCAAGGTCGCCATCCACGCCTGTAGCGTCGAACCGGAGAGCGCCAGCGGCAGGCCCGAGGAAAATCCCAGCAGCAGCGTGATGCCCACGCGCCGATTCCAGGCAGTGCGCAGCGTCTCGCCCACGCCAGCCAGGGACCAGGGCTGAACCTTCGCGGGTGTATTCACAGCGTGCGGTCGTAGTCCATGATGAGCGGCGCGTGATCCGAGAAGCGCTGCTGCTTGTAGATGCGCGCCTTCTGCACCGCGGCTTTCAGCCCCGGCGTGATCACCTGGTAATCAATGCGCCAGCCGACATTCTTGGCCCAGGCGCGGCCGCGGTTTGACCACCAGGTGTATTGCTCGGGCCGTGAGTCCGCGACGCGGAACGCATCCACGAAACCCGCGGCGCCGAACAGCTCGTCCATCCAGGCGCGTTCGTGCGGCAGAAAACCGGAATTCTTCTGGTTGCTGCGCCAGTTCTTGAGGTCAATCTGCCGGTGCGCGATGTTCCAGTCGCCGCAAAGAATATATTCGCGCTTGCTGCGGCGCAGTGTCTTGAGATACTTCATGAAGACTTTCAGGAAGCGGTCCTTGGACGCCTGCCGGTGGGCGCCGGACGAACCCGAGGGCAGGTACAGCGACACTACGGAAATTTTCCCGAAGCGGGCTTCCAGGTAACGGCCCTCGGCATCGAATTCTTTCGTGCCGCAACCGCGGATGACTTCGTCCGGCTCGCGACGCGCGAACAGCGCCGTGCCGGCATAGCCTCTCTTGCGCGCGTCGTAATAGAAGCAGTGATGCTTGTCGGGGCGGAAACCGGGATCGGTGAGCTGGTCTTCCTGCGCCTTGGTTTCCTGCAGGCATACCACGTCGGCACACTGTCTCGGCAGCCACTCGAACAAGCCCTTGCGCGCCGCCGAGCGGATGCCATTGACGTTGAGCGTAATGATGCGCATGCCCAAGGCTCCGCGTGCAGGGAGCGTGTATCATACCCGGCGTTTTGCGTCCGCCGGAACCAGACATGCAGGATTATCAGCGCGAATTCCTGGATTTCGCTCTGCAACGCGGCGTGCTGCGCTTTGGTGAATTCACCCTCAAGTCCGGACGCCAAAGCCCCTACTTCTTCAATGCCGGCCTGTTCAACAGTGGTGCGGCGCTCGCTGCGCTGGGGCGCTTCTATGCGCAAGCCATCGTGGCCTCCGGCATGCGCTTCGACATGCTGTTCGGTCCGGCCTACAAGGGCATCCCGTTGGTTGCAGTCACCGCGGCCGCGCTGGCTGAACATCACGGCCGCGATCTACCGTGGTGCTTCAACCGCAAGGAGACCAAGGACCACGGCGAAGGCGGGCAATTGGTGGGCGCGCCGCTCGCCGGCCGCGTGCTGATCGTGGACGACGTCATCACCGCCGGCACCGCGGTGCGCGAATCACTCACCCTGATCCGGGCCGCAGGTGCCACGCCTGCGGGTTTGGCGATTGCGCTGGACCGTCAGGAACGCGGCCAGGGCGCGAAATCCGCCATCGCGGAACTGCGCGAAACCGAGCAGATCGAAGTGGCCGCGATCGTGCGCCTCAAAGACGTGATCGCCTGGCTCCAGGGCCGGCCCGAGCAGGCCCAAGCGCTCGCTGCGCTGCGCGCCTATCGTCAACGCTACGGCGCCTGAAACGTCATTGCAGTCAGGCGCGTTATACTTGGCGCGTGTTTCCATCGCTGATTGACGGTTGAGCCATGCATACCCGGATAGTTGCTCTCCTGCTGACCGCGGCACTGACTGCGACGTTTGCCGGCGGCGTGCTGGCGCAGCAGCAAAATGGTCCCAAGCTTTATAAATGGGTGGACAAGAACGGCGTAACGCACTACGGCAGCAGCGTGCCGCCGGAGTACGCCAACCAGCAGCTCGACGTGCTCAACAGCGAAGGCCTGACGGTGAAAACCATTCAGGCTCCGCAGACCAAGGAGCAAAAGGCCAAGCAGCAGCAGGACCAGACTGAGGCGGCGGCGGTAGCCAAACAGCAGGCGGCTCAGAAAGCCACCGACCAGATGCTGCTCGATACCTACACCTCGGTGGCCGACATTGAGCAGGATCGCAGCACCCACCTCAAGGCGCTGGATGCGCAAATGGACGTG
The DNA here is from genome assembly GCA_018971605.1 of Natronospirales bacterium. Taxonomy (GTDB): domain Bacteria; phylum Pseudomonadota; class Gammaproteobacteria; order Natronospirales; family REEB76; genus REEB76. The sequence goes on from JAGXAL010000011.1 coordinate 23,592, forward strand.
ACCAATGCCGCCATCAGCGGCCTGCAGGGCAACCTCAAGGCCTATCAGCAGCGTCAGCAGGAACTTGGCCGGCAGCACCGGCCGGTGCCGGCGGAGCTGACCAAAGACCTGGCCAGCACCCAGCAACAACTGCAGTCCGATCAACAACTGCTGGCGCAACAGCAGCAACAGAAACAATCGGTGCAGGCGCAATTCGACGCCTACATCAAGCGCTTCCAGCAACTGACCGCGACTCAGAACAACGGCGGCGGCTAAAGCGCACGCCGCGCAGCACTGTTCACCCTGAGCGTAGCGCCGCAGGCGCAAAGTCGAAGGGCAAGAGAGGAATGCTTCGACTTCGCTCGCTCCCGCGAGCTACGCTCAACAAGAACGGAAAAAATCAATTCCTTCCCGAATGACCGAAGCCGCCCGCGCCGCGGGCGCTGGCTTCGAATTCCTGCACGACCTCAAACTGCGCCTGCACCACCGGCACGATAATCATTTGCGCCAGGCGCTCGCCCGGCTGCACCGTGAAGGCTTCGCGCCCGCGATTCCAGCAGGAAATCAGCAGCTCGCCCTGATAATCGGAATCAATCAATCCCACCAGATTGCCGAGCACGATGCCGTGCTTGTGGCCGAGGCCCGAACGTGGCAACAGCATCGCGGCATAGCCCGGATCGGCAATGTGCATGGCAATGCCGCTCGGGATCAGCGTGCTCGCGCCCGGCGCAAGCGTCAGCGCTTCCTTGAGACAGGCGCGCAGATCCAGACCCGCGGAGCCGGCCGTGACGTAATGCGGCAGCGGAAATTCCGTGCCGATACGCGCATCCAGAATCTTTATCTTCACGTGCATGCCAGCCCCTCGATCGAAACTGCTGGGAAACGTAAACCGGATTATTTTCGCGGCCGGTAACGCTCGGCAATCAGTTGCATCAGCTTGCGCGCCAATTCTAGTTTCGGACCGCGGCCAAGTTCCGCGCCGCCGCCCTTCCAGTACACGCTCAAGGCGTTGTCATCAGTATCGAAGCCGCGGCCGCGGCCCACCCAATTGGCCACGATCAAATCCAGGTGCTTGCTCTGCAGCTTGGCGCGCGCGTTGGCTTCGAGATTCTGGGTTTCCGCAGCAAACCCGACGCTGAACGGCCGGTGTTTGCGCGCCGCCACCGCCGCAAGAATATCCGGAGTGCGCGCGAGCTTGAGTTGCAACGTGGCGCGGCGTTTCTTGATCTTCTGGGACGCGGCCTTGGCCGGCGCATAATCGCTGACGGCCGCGGCCGCGATGAAAATATCCGCTGCCGCGACTTGTTCCATGACCGCCTTGTGCATTTGCGCGGCGGTTTCCACGTCCACGCGGCGCACGTCGCGCGGCGTCGGCAAATGCGCCGGGCCGCTCACCAGCGTGACTTGCGCGCCGGCCTCGGCCGCGGCGCGCGCCACCGCGAAACCCATCTTGCCGGAGCTGCGATTGCTCACGTAGCGCACCGGATCAATCAGCTCGCGGGTGGGGCCCGCGGTCAACAACACGCGCACACCCGCAAGCGGCAGCGCACGCTCGGCGAGCGCCGCCACGATCTCGGCCGGCTCCAGCATGCGCCCCAAGCCGACTTCGCCTTCCGCCAGCTCGCCCTCACCCGGACCCAGGATGCGCACACCTCGCGCCTGCAGGCGCCGCAGGTTATCCTGGGTCACGGCGTTCTCCCACATCACCCAGTTCATGGCGGGTGCCACGAAAACCGGCGCTTGCGTCGCCAAACACAGTGTAGTGAGCAAATCATCGGCGTGGCCGTGGGTCAGGCGCGCCAAAAAACCCGCGGTCGCGGGTGCCACCAGCACCAGCTCCGCCCAGCGCGCGAGTTCAATGTGCCCCATGCCGGACTCGGCGTGGCTGTCCCAGAGTTCGGTGCGCACCGGCCGGGCAGACACGGCTTGCAGGGTCAAGGGCGTGACAAAGTGCTGCGCGCCCGCGGTCATCACCACCTGCACCTCGGCGCCGGTTTCGCGCAGCCGCCGCACCAGATCGGGACACTTATAGGCGGCGATACCGCCAGTGATGCCAAGAAGCACGCGTTTCGCGCTCAAGCCCATGCCCAGCCGGAAAAAAGGGCGTACAGCTTAACGCGATGCCCGCAGTTGACCAAGCCGCTTTGTTACACTTCCCGCATGAGACTTCCCGGATTAACTTGGCGGTTGCGTGCGCCGGTCTCATGCCAGTGCCGACTCGCAACGCTACGATCCCCAACCGGTATGTGGAACCCAATCAACCACCGGAATAGCCTTCCCTGGCCCGACCGTAACTGGCCAGTTTCAACCCCGCCCCGGCCGTCCATGGCCGGGCGTTCGGCTTCGCCGGCGATGACATTGAGTCATCGCCGCGATGCGAAGCCTCACCCTTCCACGCTGCCCGCGGCACCATGACTACCCCACGGTCTTGGTTCGAGCGCGGCCAAGCCCTGCTGGCCGCAAACGCGCACGACGTGCCGGCTTTCGCCGAAGGATTGGAGCTGCTGAAAAAATCCGCGGCGGCGGATTTGATTGAAGCGCAGCTGGCACTTGGCCATGTATACGCCCAAGTGCACGTATTGCGGGGCGCTGCGGCGGAATGTGCGCACTGGTACCGGCAAGCGGCCGAGCGCGGTCATCCGGTCGCGCAGGACCGCCTCGCGGATCTTTACATGCTGGGCCGTGGTGTGGCGCGCGATGACAGTGAAGCTTTGCGCTGGTACGCGCAAACTGCGCAGCAGGCGTACCCGCACGCGCTGTGCAACCTTGCCTACATGCAGGACGAGGGACTCGGCACAG
>JAGXAL010000108.1 GCA_018971605.1 Natronospirales bacterium
CGGCTTGAGTGCCAGCGGCGCACGCTCGAATACAAAGCCGGCCGGCGAAACGGCTGCGGATTCAGCAGGCTGATACATGCATACTCCAGATAGGAAAACGCTTGACCGCCCGCGAGCGGTCAGGCAAACAACGCGTTATTTTACTGAATCGGCGCGGGAAAAGCCGTGCGCCCGCTCAGCAGTGAGACGCTGCCGCCAGAGGCGCTCGTAAAACGATCGGCATTGTTCGGCCAGTCTTGCCTGAAAAGCCGTCAACTTCAGTTGCTTTGGCCGGTACGGCTCGAAGCCGGTGGAACGCTCGACCGCCGCGTACCAGTGCTTCGCCCACACGCCGTCGCTGGCGCGCGGCCCGGCCGGCCAATGCAGCATGCGCGTGGAAAACTTCACGTCGAGCCGCGTGCACAGCGCACGCAGCATGGCTTCCGGGTCGCGCAGCACATCTTCCGCATCCAGCACCGGCGGCGCGCCGAAGTGCTCCGCAACGTAATCGAACAGACGCGCCTGCTGTTCAAAGCCCAGTTCCCACAAAGCCGCGTCCGGACGGTTCTGCGTGAACGAGGCCACCACCGCCTCGGGCGCACGGATCAGAAAACAATTGCTTAGTTGCGTGAGCCACTCGAGCTGAATATCTGGCAGCACATGCTGGGTCATGTGTTTCTGATACCAGACAGATTTGCCATCCGGTATCGGCCCGGTGAGCGTGCGCGTGACCTCGCGCCAGTCGCTACTCTGGGCCGCCAGCACTTGCTCACGGCCGGGATGCGCCACGCCGGTCTTCAACAGGTAATGCGCGTACAGCGGTTCGTCGATGACCGCCGTGTCGCCGCGATTCTCCCAGGCGCGCATCATGGCGGTGGAGATATTGCGCGGCCCGGACCACATGGCGATGCGCAGCGGCGCAGTCATACGCGCGGACCTTTGGCACTCTCCTGTTTCACCAGATTCATATATAAATGCTGCAAACGCTCGACCATCGCGCCGCGCTTGCCCGTGCCGATCACGCGACCGTCAATCTCGCGTACCGGCACCAGCCCCGCGAAGGTCCCGGTCACAAACGCTTCTTCGGAGCCGTACACATCGGTGAGACTGAAATCTTTCTCGAACGCCGGGATGCCGTGCTCACGGCATAGGCGCAACACGTTGGCGCGCGTGATGCCGCCGAGACAGTACTTGCCGGTCGAGGTCCACACCTCGCCCTTGCGCACGATAAAGAAGTGCGTGGAATTGCAGGTGGAGACAAACCCGTGCGGATCGAGCATCAGTGCCTCGTCGTAACCCGCCTTGGTGGCCTGGATGCAGGCCAGGATGCAGTTCAACTTGGAATGGCTGTTGAGCTTCGGATCCTGCACGTCCGGCGGCCCGCGGCGCACGTGCACCGTGAACAGGCGGATGCCGCGTTCGACGGTTTCCGGCAGTGGCTCTTTGTATTCTGGCACGATCACGACGGTCGTCGGGCCGATCACGAAACGCGGGTCCTGGTGCGGCGTGGCCTTGACGCCGCGCGTCACCATCAAGCGGATATGCACGTGTTCATGCATCTTGTTGGCGCGCAGCACTTGCAGCAGGCGCTCAGTTAACTGAGCGTGCGTCAGGCCAATATCCATATCAATGGCTTTGGCGCCCTCGTAGAGCCGATCAAGATGCATGTCGAGGAACGGCAGCCCGCCGTCGTGCAGCCGCAGCCCTTCCCACACACCGTCGCCCAGCACGAAGCCGCTGTCGAAGACTGACACTTTGGCCTCGGCGCGCGGCACCAGCTCGCCGTTGATACTGATCTTTATCTGCGCGTTGCGCGGATCGTCGCGGTAATCGTGCGTACCCTTGGACATGCCGTTCTCCGTCAGTTGGACAAACCGCCGGCGTGGACGCGGCGGTCTATAATCCGATTATCCCCGTGTGCCGCGCGTTTTGTTGCGCTTCAAAGGAGGCAATCATGAGCAAAATCATCGCTGAACAAATGGTGGACATGATAGCGGAAGCCGGTATCCGGCGCGTGTACGGCGTCACCGGCGACAGCCTGAACCTCTTCAACGACGCCATCCGCCGCGACGGCCGCATCCGCTGGATTCACGTGCGCCACGAGGAAGCCGGCGCCTACGCTGCCATGGCCGAAGGGGTGCTCGGCAGCTTCGGCTGCTGCGCCGGGAGTTCCGGACCGGGCCACGTGCACCTCATCAACGGCCTCTACGACGCGCACCGCTGGGGTGCACCGGTGCTGGCGCTACCCTCCACCATCCTGCGCGATGAATACGGCATGCAGTCCTTCCAGGAAACCGACCTGCGCATGTTCGATGGCTGCAGTCATTACAACCAGCTCGCGCAAACGCCCAAACAACTGCCGCGCATGCTGCAACAGGCGATGCAACACGCACTCTCGCTGAAGGGCGTCGGCGTATGCGGCTTCGGTGGCGATCTGCTGGACCAGCCGGTCGCGGAAGACGCGATAGTTTCTCCCGTATACAGGCCAGCTACCGTGCTGCAGCCAGCGGATGAAGAACTCGACAAGCTCGCCAAATTGCTGAACGACGCCGCCAAGGTGGTGATTTACGGCGGTATCGGCTGCACCGGCGCACATGCGCAAGTCATGGCGCTGGCCGACAAGCTCAAAGCGCCGGTGGGGTACACGCTCAAGGGCAAGATGGCGCTGGAATACGACAACGCCTTTGACACCGGCATGACCGGATTCCTCGGCGGCACCGCGACCACCGATGCCATTCACGACTGCGATGTGCTGTTGATGCTCGGCACGGATTTCCCCTGGAAGGATTTTTTGGTGACCCAGGCCAAAATCGTGCAGGTGCTGGATCGCCCCGAGCGTCTCGGCCGCCGCACGCAGGTGGAACTGGGGCTCACCGGCGACATCGTGCCGACGCTGAACGCGTTGCTGCCGAAGATCAAACAGAAGCGTGACGACAGTTTTCTCAAGGATCGCCTGGCAGCACGCGCCACGGACAAGGAACGCCTGCAAAAGCACGTTGCCGACCACGGCAAGAGCGGCGCCATCGGTCCCGAATACCTCGCGACCGTTCTCGACAAGTACGCCGACAAGGATGCGATTTTCACCTCCGACACCGGCATGAGCACGGTGTGGGCGGCGCGTTATCTGCGCGCCACCGGCCAGCGCAGCTTGTTCGGCTCGTATTCACACGGCTCCATGGCCAGCGCCATGCCGCAGGCCATCGGCGCGGCGCTCGCGGGCGGCGGCCGGCAGGTGATTGCCTGCTGCGGCGACGGCGGCATCACCATGCTGCTGGGCGACATGATGACCGTGGCGCAGTACCAGCTGCCGGTAAAGCTCATCGTGTTCAACAACGGCTCACTTGGCATGGTCGAGATCGAAATGCAGCTTGCCGGCGTGCCCGACAATCAGACCGACCTGCCGGACCCCAAGTTCGCACAGGTGGCGGAAGCCTGCGGCATCCGCGGCATCCGTGTTGAAGATCCGGCCAAACTCGATGCCGCCATCAAAGACGCACTGAGCTATGCGGGCCCGGTGGTCGTGGACGTGACCACCAACCACAACGCCGTCGGCATGCCGCCGCACACCACGCTCAAGCAGCTGCGCGCCTACACCTTGAGTCAGGCGAAGATGCTGTTCGACGGCCGCAGTTTCGAAGTCCTGCAGCACTTCAAGGAAAACGTGAAGTATCTGGGGGAGTTGTGACGGGCAGCCCTGCAGGCCTCTTGCCTTTCATGGTGCCGGTCTTTACCGTGACCCACCCGCCGCGTTCACCGATTTGGAGACTCAAGCCATGAAACTCACGTTTGCCGCCCTGACGCTGTTGCTGTCCATATTTCCGGCATGGGTCACCGCTACACCCCATCCTTTCAATGCCCACGACCTGGTGACGATGGATCGGGTCGGCGACCCGCAATTGTCAGCGGACAACTCCGCTGCGGCCTTCACCGTGCGCGAAACCGATTTCGCCGCCAACAAGGGCATCACCAGCGTGTGGGTGTTGCACTTGAACAAGCCGGATGCACAGCCGCAGAAAATCATGGTGGGCAACAGTCCGCGCTGGTCGCCGGACGCCAAGACACTGTATTTCCTGTCCGACAAATCCGGCTCCACGCAGTTATGGAGTGTGCCCGCTGCCGGCGGTGCGCCACAGCAGACCAGCCATCTGCCCCTCGACATCAACAACTACAAACTTTCGCCCGACGGACGCCACGTGCTCCTGTCCATGGACGTGTTCACCGACTGCAACGATCTCGCCTGCACCAAGGCCAAGCTGGATAAACGAGCGGCCGACAAGGCCACCGGCCGGCTATATACGCACCTGTTCGTGCGTCACTGGAACGTATGGATGGACGGCCGCCGTTCGCAACTTTTCATCGCCACGCTTGGCAGCGACGGCAAGCTGGCGGGACAGCCCGTGTGGCTGACGCGCGGCATTGACGGTGACATCCCCTCCAAGCCCGAAGGCGACAACAGCGAATACGGCTTCTCGCCGGACAGTAGAACCGTGTATTTCGATACCAAGATCGGCGGCTCCCGTGAAGCCTGGACCACCAATTTCGACGTTTATTCCGTACCGGCGGACGGTTCCGCGAAACCGCAAGACCTGACTGCGAAAAACCTTGCCTGGGACGGCTCTCCGCTGGTCTCGCCGGACGGCAAAACGTTGTATTACCTGGCGCAGAGAACGCCGGGCTTTGAATCGGATCGCTTTGCCATCATGGCCCGCGACCTCGCCACCGGTGCGACGCGCGAGCTGGACCCGCACTGGGACCGCAGCGCCGGGCCGCTGCAAATCTCGGCCGACGGCAACACGCTCTACACCGCGACCAACGACTGGGGCAACCACGCGCTGTTCGCCGTGGAAGTGAAAACCGGTAACGCCACGAAACTCGTGAGCGACGGCACGGTCACCGGCTTCGACGTGACAGGCACACATTTATTGGTCGCGCGCCAAGATTTCAAACATCCCACCGATTTGTACTTGGAAAACCTCAACGGCCGGGACTTTCATCAGCTCACGCATTTCAACGCCGCCCGCCTTGCAGACATCCAATTCGGCGACTGGCAGTGGTTCACCTTCACGGGTTGGGGCGGCGACACGGTGCAGGGCTACGTAATGAAGCCGGTGGATTACGTGCCCGGCAAGAAATATCCCGTGGCCTTCCTGATCCACGGCGGCCCGCAGGGCGCCTGGACCGATGATTTCCATTACCGCTGGAATCCGGAAGTCTATGCCGGCGCAGGCTTTGCCGTGGTCACCATCAACTTCCACGGCTCCACCGGCTACGGCCAGCTGTTCACCGACGCCATCTCGGAGCACTGGGGCGACCGGCCGCTGCTGGATCTGCAGCGGGGCTGGACCGCGGCCAAGGATAAATTCCCGTTCCTCGACGGCCGTCGCGCTTGTGCGCTGGGCGCAAGCTACGGCGGTTACATGGTGTACTGGAT
>JAGXAL010000109.1 GCA_018971605.1 Natronospirales bacterium
GCACGCGACACCGCGGTAGCCAGTCCGTGCGCCGACGCGCGCAGGTCGGTCGGATACAGCTCCACCGGGAAGACCCAGCAAGTATTGCTCGGGCCGTAGCTGATCGCGACCTGCCACAGTGTGAGCCCGGCGATCAGCACCGCGAGCGGCGGCGGACCGTGCAGCGCGAACACCCATACCAGCAGCAGGCCGATGACCGAACCCGCGAAACCGATGACCTGCGCACGCAAGCGGCCGACATGCTCGATGCTTTCCGCGAGCAGCGCGGTGCCGACTATGGCCACGACATCCAGCACGGTGTTGCCGATCACCGATTGCACTTTGGTATGCAGCCCCAACCCTAACAGCAGCAGCGGCGCGTAGATGCCGAAACTGTAGCCCATGATGTCGAACAGGAACCACGGCAGGGTGATGAACAACGTGCGTCTTATATAAGGTCGCGTGAACAGGGTTTGCCAGGATGCGCGCGGCGATTGCCGGCGCGCCTGCTCCGCCGCGATCAGCGCCTGACGTTCGCTTTCATTGAGCAAGGGCAGCAGTTGCCCCAGCACCTTGACCGCGTCCGCAACGCGCCCGCGGCGCAGATACCAGCGCGGCGACTCCGGCAGGTTCTTGCGCAACCACAAAATGCCGAGCGCGGGAATCGCCCCCGAGGCCAGCATGAAGCGCCAGGCGTGTTCGCCGAAGGGCAACAGCGCGAGCCCGACGGCGCTGGATACCGCCGCGCCGCCCATCCACAGCGCAAACACCCACACCGTGATGCGCCCGCGGCGCGCGCGCGGCAGGAATTCCACCAGATAAGTGGCGGAGACGGGATAGTCGGCGCCGACGCCCACGCCCACCACGAAGCGCAGCACCACCAACGAGGTAAGATCCCAGGCAAAACCGGAAGTCAGCGCCGCGACCAAGAAGGTCGCCATGTCCAGCAGGTAAATCGCCTTGCGTCCGTAGCGATCAGCCAGCGGCCCGCCGATGAGCCCGCCCGCGAGCGCACCGACCAGCGCGGCTCCGCCCAGTAACCCGGTCTGCAGCGGACCGAGCTGCCACTGCGGCTTCAGCAGCAGCAAGGCGATGGCAATGATGGAGAGGTCGTAGCCATCGAGAAAAATCCCCAGGCCCGCGGCCCAGGCGGAACGCCGGTGTACACGCCCGATGCGCGCTTCATCCAGCCGTTCAAGAACGCCTTGCATATCGATTAGGTCCGGGAGTTTTGAAGCCACAGCATGCCACAGGACAAGGCGATCCGCCGAAACCAAAAAACTTGACGCAGGCACTGTGCTTTGGTGCAAACTGTACGGGCGATGGCCAACGCATCACTGCCGGAAAAGACCTTCGCCAAGAACATGGACGAGACCCGCATTGCCTCCGAAGAATTCGATCGCGATGAGTGGCTGAATACGCTCACGCATTTTTGCGGCCTGTTACTCGCCCTCGGCGCCGTGCCAGTGCTGATCACCTTTACTGCATTGCGCGGCAGCGCGAGCGAAATCGTCACCTTCAGCATTTTCGGCGCCGCGCTCATCGTCACTTATCTGAGTTCCTCGCTGTATCACCACGCGCGCCCCGGCGCCGGAAAACACATCCTGCGCCGCGTGGATCATCTCGCCATCTATCTGCTGATTGCCGGCACCTACACGCCGTTCGCCCTCGTGGGTCTGGGCGGCGCCTGGGGCTGGAGCCTGTTCGGCAGTGTCTGGGGGCTGGCACTCGTGGGCATTGTGGCCAAATTGAGCTTCGGTCATCGCTTCGATCTGGTTTCGGTGATCGCCTACGTGCTCATGGGCTGGGTCGGCCTCGTGGCCATCGTACCGCTGGTACGTCACCTGCCCTGGGATTCCACGGTGCTGGTATTGACCGGCGGCGTGTCCTACACGATCGGTGCGTTGTTCTACGCCTGGGAAAAACTGCGTTTCAATCATGCCATCTGGCACGTGTTCTGCCTCGGCGGCAGCGTGCTGCAATTTACCGCGGTGTGCTTCTTGCTGGGTTAGTGACGCCGCGCGCATGCTATCCGGGACGCAAGCGCACACTGAATTTGACTGTGACTTGGCATCGGCCTATAAATAAAACTGCGTCGTGCAGCATCAAGTCAGGCGCCCCAAGCGCAATCCGCATCCGGCCCGATAGGGGCTCTGGCCCGCAATGCTGACGCGCATTCCGGCCCGCAAGCGAAGCGGACTTGATTAAAACACCGCTGACATAGCTCCTACTCGACTTTTCAGCGCCCCAACAGCCAGACCGCAGGCCACGGATCGCCCTGCGGCTTGGCGGTTTTTTATCGAGGAGTAAATCAATGAACACACACACTCGTCTTGCTTACACCGTCAGCAGCGTGCTCGCGGCCATTGCCGGGGTGACGCTGTTGGCTTCCATGGCCGCGGCGGCCAACACCAGCGCCGCCACCAAGGAAATCGACACCGCGCACGCGCATGCCGCGATGGCACAAACCGCCAACTCGCTCGACGAGGCGCACGCGCATTTGCACCACGTGATCAACTGCCTGGTCGGCCCCAACGGCGCAGGCTACGACGCCTCGGCGGAGAATCCCTGCAAAGGCCAGGGCAACGGCGCGATTCCCGATTCGGCAAACGCTTCCGCCCTGCACGGCAAGCTTGAGAGCGCGCTGGCCGATGCCCAGGCCGGATTGAAGTCGAACGACCTGGGCAGCGTGCACCAGGATGCGGCCAAGGCGGCCGCTGCACTGGGAGCCACTCCGGCGCAGAAACCCAAAGGCGCTTATACCTGGTGAGTCGAGTCACCTGTGGCGTAAAAGTGTGACGGGCTCGGACTCGTCGCGTGCGGCTGGTAATTTTTCCCAAACGACGGAGACCCGACGTGACTCAACGACTCAATTACTCGCAGGCATCGCCCGGCGGCTTCAAGGCCATGCGTGCACTCCAGGAGCACGTGGAAAATTCCGGCCTGGACCACAAACTGTTGGAACTGGTGAAGATGCGTGCCTCGCAGATCAACGGTTGTGCGTTCTGCCTCGACATGCACTCCAAGGACGCCCGCGCGCGTGGCGAAACCGAGCAGCGCTTGTATTGCCTGAATGCCTGGCGCGAATCGCCGTTTTACAGTGAGCGCGAACGTGCGGCGCTCGCCTGGACCGAAGCGCTGACGCGTATTTCCGAAAACGAGGTATCCGATGCGCTCTACGCTGAAGTGCGCAAGCAGTTCAGCGAAAAGGAACTCGCCGACCTGAGCTTCGCCATCATCGCCATCAACGGCTGGAACCGCCTCGCGATCCCGTTCCGTTCCGAGCCGGGCCACTACCAGCCGGGTCAGTACGCGAAAAGCGCCTGAGCACGGTGGCCACGCCTGCCACGCTCGCCGACTTCGAGGCGCTGTTGCAAGCCTCGAAGCAGCAGGCCGAACTCCAGCGTTTGCTATTCGTGTTCGTGCGCCGGGAGCTCGATGAACACGCCACAAGCGCGCAACGTGAGAGTTTCGCGCGCGGCGAGGGCGGCCACCTGCAGCCCTGTCTGTGCGTGGACAAGGCGCCCGATGACATCGCTAGTTTCGCTGCGCTCGTCGCCGAGTCCGAACACACCGGCCAACATTGGGATATCGTGTTTGTTAGCAGCCTCGAAGGCCTCGGCGGCATCGCTCCCAACAGCGATGAAGCCGGCCAGCCGCTGCGTTTCATGGTCAACGCCATCAACGACGGCCGCGTCGGCGAATTTGCGGCCTTCGACCGCGAGGGCCGCGTTCTGCACTTCCTGTAGGCAGTGCCCGCAACTTTACTGCGGGTGCGTGGAAGGCGAAGGGGCCACCGTGGTGGCGTGCTGGCGACTTTCGTCGCGCAGGCGGCGGCGAAGCGACTCGGCATAAGTCTCTGCACGATCCTGCAGCAGGGGATCGTCGGACGGCTCGATGCCGCGCGGCAACACCAGCGGGTTGAAGCTGATATCACGGCACACGCCGATGCTCTGCGGCTGGCTGGCGCGAATCACCAGTGTTCCGGCATCGATGTGGCGACGATCCGCCAGCCATGCGATAGCGGCGTCGTTGACCCGGTCGCCGGGATTCGCCAGCGTCACCACCAGCCGCCAGCGCAGCGGACCTTGCGACAGGCGCTGGCGGAGATCGGCGGCAAGAAAGTCGGGTTGGTCGGTCGGCGCCGCGCGGCCGTCGGCAATCGCTTCGGGCACCATGCTCCAGCGCACCGCGTAACGGTGGCTTTCGGCATCAACGAGATAGAACGAATCGAGGCTGTTGTACTGCACCGTGGCATAACTCGCGGAGAGTTTCGTGGTGCGATCCCAAATCCGGAAGGCGTTGGCCGTCGGATGACTGGCGAAGAACGCAGCCAGTTTCTTCGGATCCGGGTCGCCGGTAGTGGGCAGCGGTTGCTGCGCTTTCAGGAATTCGTAATTGGCCGCGGGCGTGGCGACAGGGAAAAACGGCACGGCGTTCATCGCGGTGCGCCATTGCTGGCCGTCGGCTTGAAGAAACATCAACGCCATCCCGCGAATCGGTGTGCCGTCATCCCACGCGTAGGGATTGGTGCCGGGAATCGAGAGACGCCCGATTACCGGCGTGCGCTCCCCGCTTATGAACACTTGGGCGACCGAATAGCGTGTAGCGCCGCCGCTGCTCTCAAAATAGCCGGAGACACATACGCCCTTGGCGTGGTTGCGGCGGAAGCCGGGAAACACGCCGCCGTTTTCCTGGAGCTGGTTGACGATCTGGTCTGCCGTGGGCGCTTGCGATACCGCTTGGTTTCCGGCAGCCGCAAGGCCGGCGGGCGATGTCGCCAGCGCGATGACGACGGACAGTGAAACTCCCATGGTCCTGAGCCAAATTTCGAACGCAGGCATTCTCATGGATGGTTTTTACTCGTACTGCGCAGCCGCAAAAGCTGACGCGAAAACACAGCCTGATTTTACCGCTTGCGACCATGACGTTGCTGCCGATGAAGAACCGGACGCTGTTGAAGCGCGTATTATCTGCCGTCACCGTGCGCCTGAACTGGTGCGCGCTTGTACTTGATATAACCAGCTCATGGGAGAATCGCATGAATCAAATCTACAACGCGGCCAACCTGCTCGGCCGCATCTTCCTGATCGCGCTGTACGTTTGGTCCGGCATCAGCAAGATCGGCAACTTCGCGTTTTTCGAGCACTACGCGGCGACCCGCGGCGTGACTGCGTGGTTGCTGATCGCCTCGATCGTGGTCGAACTCGGCGGCAGTCTGCTGCTGCTTCTCGGTTATCACACGCGCATCGTGGCGCTGGTGCTTGCCGGCTACACGCTCATCGCGCTGCTGCTGTTTTACGGCTTTCACCCTGCCGGGCTCGAGGCCCAAATCATCGCCTTTGCGGAGCTCGCGGATGCCGGCGGCTTCCTGGTCCTCGTGGGCAGCGGTGCCGGCGGCTGGAGCCTGGATGCC
>JAGXAL010000110.1 GCA_018971605.1 Natronospirales bacterium
CGATCGTCGCGGTTGTCGTCTACGAGCAGCACCCTGAGCGCGCTGCCGGGCTTGGGTTTGGAGTGATTGGATTTGACGCTCATGGATGATCGTCCGTGAATCTCCGCTGCGGCTTCAGACGATGTCCGGATGCCCGCTCAGCATCACGTCGTTGTGATCGTGTTCCGCCAGCAGGATGGGGGTATGGTCAATCACGTTCAAATTCCTTCAGGGTTGCCGTGGATGGGCTGCCGTCCGGACCGGACTCTATGCTGATACTTCCCGGTATGCGCCCTGCGCCCTTCTTTCTCCGGGCGAGCCGGGCACAATTGCCGGACTCCTGACCTTGCTTTATAGTACGCGGCCTCGCGGGGTGTAGCTCAGCCTGGTAGAGCACTTGGTTCGGGACCAAGGGGCCGCAGGTTCAAATCCTGTCACCCCGACCAATCTGCGCCCTTCCCGCTCACTGAATCATCCCTGATGGGCTTACCGGCCACGCCATCCCTGGCGTGGCGCTCGGCCGGATCGAACAGCCCCCGGCTGTTCGATTAAATTCACCGCCCGCGCCCTGTCACCCCGACCAACCCAAACATCTCCCGCTCACTGAATCATCCCTGATGGGCTAACCGGCCCGTGCATCCATGCACGGGCGCGCGACCGGATCGAGCGATCCGCTGCCCACACAATCCTATGGGTCATTCGGGCGAGACAGGCCCCAGCCGGTAATGGCATAACGGCCGTGCAGTGCAAATGGTGCGACGTAGCTCACGTAGTGCCACATGGGCACCTCAAACAGAACCAGAGAATTGAATGTGGGCATAAACGTATCCACCACATTCCCTTGTTCATCAGTAAACTGTAAAAGACCTCCCCAGTCTGCACGCCAGTTCTTCGTCATGTTCAATACGTAGGCTACGCGGCGATATTGCTTGTCCACAATATCGTTGTGTTTTGTCAGGAAGTGTCCTGGTATATAGCGTGTGGCTTGCGCCATGGCCAGGCGAACATCAGCACACTGGGTAACGCGACGCATTAAGTCTAGAAATTCCTCGGAATTCAGGAATTCCAACACATGATGCAGAATCAACCCGGGATCACGGCCCTCCTTGTGTGCCTCCACCATCATGTAGCTGTTGTAGGCAAATCTGAACTGATGCTTGCCGATGGATCGGTTATGAGCTTTTCCCGCGATATCCATCCAAGCTGTCTGATCGAAGGCCTTGGTCTCGTCGGCGCGCAGATATCGGGACTTCTCACCATCGGTAAATGCGATACCCCAGGGTACTTCATGAACAAGACATTCATACAGGCGTTCCGCGGCCTCTGGTACCAATACATCGGGGATTTGGATACGATGCGTACGTGCAAACGCGGCGGCCAGTTGAGCGAAGTCAAGCTCGGGATTCAACATGGCGGAACTCCATGCACTCGATAATAGCGGATTGTATTCGCACCGTATTGGAAGTGTTACACGCTAAGGCGACTGCCCTCCCCGCGTGCCCACTGCAAAGCGCTGACAGCTCTCAGCGTGTTAGCTCCGTCAACAGGCGGGTGATTTCGCGGCCGATACGCCGCAGTTCGACACGATGGCTGTAGGTGAGTTTGTCGAGCATGGCTGAACCCCGGGCGGTCAACACCACGAACACCTGGCGGTGATCCACCCGTGAATCCTTGCGCCGCACCAGCCGCTGGCGCGCGAGGCGATTCACCAGTCCCACAGCGCTGTTGTGGCGCACGTGCAAGCGTGCCGCTAGCTGGCTGATGGTCGGCGGCGCATCGCCGGGAAAGCCCTTGATGGCCAGAAGTGCTTGGTGCTGTTGGGGAGTCAACCCCAGGCCCATGGCGATCTCCTCGCTAGCACGCAGGAACTTGCGCAGCGCCGAACGGAAATCCGCGAGCGTGGCGTAGTCCGCATCACTGACTGTGGAGGTTTCCGGCACACTAGTCATAAGCAGAAACCATCCCTGCCAAGTTTGTTGATTTATATCGCATCACGATATATCATACCGCGGTTTTTGCACCCCCGCGATTTATTTTCAACGACTGGAGTCACCATGTCGCAAGGCACGCCTGTGGCCGCACGTGCACGGCAATTCGCATCCCAATTCAACGGCGCTCGCACGCTGCTTATGTCGATGCTAGCCGCGTTGATTGGCCTGGGCGCCGGCCTGACCGCTTACATCCTGTTCGTGGTCATCGCGGTCATCACCAACTTCACCTTCTTTCGCAAATTTTCCACCGTGCTGCCCAACATCACCGTCAACACCCTGGGCATCTGGGTGCTGGTGATTCCCGCAATCGCCGGCCTGATCGTGGGCCTCATGGCGAAATACGGCAGCAGTAAAATCCGCGGCCACGGCATCCCCGAAGCCATGGAAGCGATTCTGATCAACAAGAGTCGTATCGCGCCGCGGGTTGCGATCCTGAAGCCGCTGTCGGCGGCCATCGTCATCGGCACCGGCGGGCCCTACGGCGCGGAAGGCCCGATCATCCAGACCGGCGGCGCGCTCGGCTCCCTGGTCGGACAGATGCTGCGCATGACCGCCGCGGAGCGCAAAGTGCTGCTCGCCTGCGGTGCCGGTGCCGGCATGGCGGCTACCTTCTCCACGCCGATTGCCGGCGTGATCCTCGCCATTGAATTGCTGCTGTTCGAATTCCGCGCACGCTCGTTCATCCCGCTGGTGATCGCCACCACCCTTGCCACCACCGTGCACATCGTGCTGATCGGTCCCGGCCCGATGTTCAAGGTCGGCCTCGCGCATTTCAACATGATCAGCGGGCTGCCGTTTTATCTGGTGCTGGCGGTGCTCTGCGGTTACATGGCGGTGGGCATGTCCAAGGGGCTTTACTGGGTCGAGGATTTGTACGAGAAGCTGCACATCGACATGATGTGGTGGCCGGCCATCGGCGCGTTCGGCGTCGGCGTCATCGGCTTTTTCGTGCCGCGCATCTTGGGTATCGGCTACGGCACCATCACCGACATCCTCAACAACCACCTGGCGCTTTCGATGCTGTTGCTGCTGCTGGTGTTCAAGAGCCTGGCGCTGCTGGTGTCGCTCGGTTCCGGCACCTCCGGCGGCCTGCTGGCGCCGATGTTCACCGCCGGCGGGGCGCTGGGCGGCGCCTTTGCCATCATCGCCAATCACATCATTCCCGGTGCGCACCTGGATCCGGCGGCGTTCGCGATCGTCGGCATGGCCGCAGTGTTTGCCGCCGCTTCGCGCGCGACCTTCGCGTTCATCGTGTTCGCCTTTGAAATCACCCGTGAGTATCAGTCGGTGCTGCCGCTGATGCTGGTGTGCGTGATCGCGAGCGGCATCGCGCAGATCTATCTCAAGGAATCCATCATGACCGAACGGCTTTCGCGCCGCGGCCTGAAAATCCACCTCGAGTATGAAGTCGATCCCTTGCGTGAAGTCTCGGTGGCCAGCGTCATGGATCGCAACCCGCCGTCACTGAGCGCCGACATGCTGGTCGCGGAGCTGGCCCGGCGCATCGGCACTCACGATGCCAGCGTCATCGGCCACAACGGTTACCCGCTGCTCGACGCCCAGGGGCGGCTGGTGGGAATCATCACCCGCACCGATGTCTTCCGCGCCATCGAAAAACACACCGACCAGACCATGAGCTTGCTGCAAGCCGGCAGCGCGGATCCCGTGGTGGCCTATCCCGACGAGAGCCTGCACACGGCAGTCAACAGGATGCTGCAGTCCGGCGTCGGCCGCCTGCCGGTGGTCGATCGCGATACGCCGGACAAGCTCGTGGGTTACGTGGGTCGCACCTTGATTCTGAACGCCCGGGCCCGTCGCCTCGAAGAAGAATCCGAAACCGAGGATGGCTGGTTGAGCCGCGCGGCCGGCAGCTCGGGCAAATCGCAAGCCGGTTGAGATCGAAGCAGGCAACAACGACGGCGGCCTCTGCGCGGGGCCGCCATCGCCGGGAACCGCACGTTATTTCAACGGCGCAATGATCTGATCGAGATAGTCCGGAGTACCCGTGACGCGCTCGAGATGCGGATACCGCAGGCCGCCGTGGTAATCGACGCTGCAGGTGCGGTAGTACTGCAGGTTCCTGACCAGCAGCTGGATCGGCGCCTTCGCGCCCTCGGCCTCGCGCAGCGCTTCCCGGAACACCGCGGGCGTGAAGGCCCGGCCGTTGACCGCCACCAGCGTCATGCCCGGCGCCAGGCCCGCCTTGAACGCCGGACCATCCCAGAGCACATCACGGATTTCGCCGCTCTTGCTGTCGGCCGTGAGGCCGATGGAATACATGGCATTCAGCGTGTTGGACACCTTCTCGCTCGCCTTGAAATACGCCGACGGCGTATCCGTGTACACCAGCTTGTAGCCGCCGCGTGTGATGCCGTCCAGCGGCGCGTGATACTGCTTGCTATCCAGCATGCTCTTCAGGAACTTCGCCCAATCGTAGGGCTGCACCTGATTCAAGGCCTTGACCACATCATCAAAGGTATAGGTCTGGGTGACGTAGCTGCCGTTGTCCATGCCGTAGAACAGCCGCGCAAAATCATTGAGCGAACGGCGGTCGTGACTGAGCTCGCGGATCTGGGTGTCCACGTTCAACCACAGCAGCACGCCTTCCGAATAAAAATCCCCGGCGCTGCGCCGCCAGTTGTGCCAGGCGCCCGGCACGTAGTAGAGAACGGAAGCCTCATCCGCCGCGTCTTGCAGCGGTCGCCAGGTGCGCCCCGGCATGTGATCCATGTTGGCGGCGTTCGCCGCCAGTGCCTCGCGGTAATCCGCGCTTGTCCACAACCCGCTGCGCGCGGTCATGACCTCGCCCCAGTACTGAGTCAGCCCTTCGTACACCCATAACAAATCGTCCTTCTCCGGCACCGAATTGAAATCCGGCGCCCACAAGTCGTAGGGCCGCCGGAACTTGCCGTTCCAGGAATGCGTGTACTCGTGCGGTACCAGGCCGGAGCCCAGCAGATAGGAATCCGCATCGATGAAATAGTCGGCGCGCGTGCGGTCGTCGGACGACTGATGATGTTCCAGGCCGAAATGCCCGGTGTTGTCGGAGAGCGTTAACAACGCATGGTAGCTCTGGTAATGGTGCGCGCCGAACATGCGGTTTTCCTGCTGCACCAGGCTGCGGTACTCGCTGATCTGCTGCGCCGTGACCGCGAGGTCATCGGGACCGTCGGCCACCATGTCCAGGTACACCGGCACGCTCGCGCCCGGCGCCAGATCAATCTGCTTGAAGTACGCGCCGGCAATCAGCGGCGAGTCCACCAGATTATTGAGTGTCACCGGCTGGAAATGAATCTCGCCGCTTTGGCCGCTGTGCGGCTCGAGTGCGGTCGCGTACTGCCAGCCCTCGGGCAGGGTCACGCTGGGCTCGACCGTGATCGCGCGCG
>JAGXAL010000111.1 GCA_018971605.1 Natronospirales bacterium
TGCAGGTTCAGGCGGACAGCGGTTTGCTCCAGGTGGTGATGTGAAACTCGAATTTTTCGCGGCGCCGGTCGGCGAAAAAACACTCAAGCGTGTAGCGCACGCTCGGGAAGGCGATCTCGGGCCAGGGAATGCTGGCCTCGTCAAAAAGGCTGGTTTCCAGGCTTTCCGCGCCCACGCCGTGGCGTCCCTGGGCGAGGCGCGCGCGGAACATGAGATGTACCTGGTGCACGTGCGGCACGTTCACCAGCGCCAGCGGCGCCAGGATTTCCACCTCGGCCAGGGCTTCCTCGCGGCTTTCCCGCCGGGCGCCCTGTTCCACGGTTTCATCGTTCTCCAGAAAGCCCGCTGGCAGCGTCCACAGCCCGGCGCGCGGTTCGATGGCGCGCCTGCAGAGCAGCACCTTGTGCTGCCATTCCGCCACGCAACCGACCACCACGCGCGGGTTCTCGTAGTGGATCGCGCCGCAGTGTTCGCACACGTAACGCGGCAGGTGATCGCCGGGCGGCGTCTTCAATACCAGCGGATGGCCGCAGTGAGTGCAGAATTTCATGATCGTGGGTTGGAATTCGCGCTGAGCGGATCTGTTTGTGTTTCAGGAACAGAGTGTACGCCGTTTGTTGGCGGACTAGTTCGGCGATAATACGCAACGCTCTGAATGAAATCCGCGCGTGACAACATGACCCGCCGCACCGCTATGCATCGCATTGCCACACGTTTGGCGCGTGACGCCGCCGCGCTCCGCTGGCGCACACCCAGCCACGTGTATAACCCGCTGATCTATGCGTGGCCGGCGCATCGTGAATATCTCGGGCGCTACGGCGAGCGGCGCGGGCGCGTGCTGCTGCTCGGCATGAATCCGGGGCCGTGGGGCATGGCGCAAACCGGCGTGCCCTTTGGCGACGTGGCGATGGTGCGCGAGTGGTTCAAGATCGAATCCCGGCTGGGGCGCAGGCTGCCGAAGCAGCATCGCAAGTACCCGATTCTCGGCATGGCCTGTCACCGCTACGAAGGCAGCGGCTCGCGCCTGTGGCGCTGGGCGCAACAGCGTTTCCGGACGCCCGAGGATTTTTTCGCGCGCTTCTTCGTGTGGAATTACTGCCCGTTGCTGTTCATCGGCGATGGGCACAACCTCACGCCCGAGCACCTGAGCCGGGGCGAAGCCGCGGCCCTGACGGCAGTCTGCGATCGTGCACTCGCCGCCGTGGTCCGCGCGCTGCAACCGGCCGCGGTGGTCGGCATTGGGCGTTACGCCGAACGCCGCGCGCAGGAAGTGCTCGGTGAGCAAGTCGAGGTGCGTTATCTGCCGCATCCCAGTCCTGCGAGTCCCGCGGCTAATCGTCACTGGCCGGTGCTCGCGGAGCGCGCGCTCAAGCCGTGGTTGCCGCCGCGGCGGCCATCGCGTTAGCGCGAGACTTCCTCAAGCCTGCGGCCGCTGGTGCGCGGCCCGATGAGCGCGATCAGGCCCGCGATCAGCCCGGTCACGCCGATACCGAGAAAGCCGACAAAGAAAGAGGTGGCGCCCACCACGCTCGGCAACAGCAATGCGCCCACGGCGCCGCCGCAATGGCCGATGCCGTCGGAGAGCGAGAAACCGCTGGAACGCGCACGCGTGGGAAACAATTCGGCTGTGTAGGTATAGGCGACCTGTAAATACAGGCCGAGCGCCAGCGAGGCTACGAACGAGCCGACCATGAGCACAGCTTCATTCGTTTTTGCGCCCACCAGCAGCATGCCAATCAGCCAGATGACGGTGGAACCGAAGATCAGCAGACGCCGTTCGATACGATCGGCGATGAGTGACATCACCAGCGCGCCCACCGGATAACCGATGGCGCCGACGCCCAGGAACAGGATCGAGCTGCCGACCGCGAAGCCGTGTTCGGCAATGAGCGTGGCGGCGTCGCCGAGAAAACCGTAGTTGCCGATGTACCAGAAGAACCACATGGCGGCGAGCAGCGCGAGGCGCTTGCCGTAGGGCTTGGCGAACAGCGCCCGGAAGGGGAACGCGTGGTGTTCGGCCGAGACTGCCGTGTGCCGCGGCTCCGGCAGCGCGATGCCTCTCGCGGCGGCGCCGGCTTCCATGCGCCGCACTATGGCATCGGCTTCCGCGACACGCCCGTGCAACGCCAGCCAGCGCGGCGATTCCGGCAACTGGAAGCGCGCGATCACGCCGATCGAGGCGATCAGCCCGCCGATCACGAACATCAGGCGCCAGCCGAAACTGAAATTCGGCACCAGCGCCAGCGCGATGAAGGGCGTCAGCGCCTGCCCGAGGATGCCGACCAGGAAGGTGAGGTTGGAAATGCGGCCGCGCTTTCCAGCCGGGGCCAGCTCACCTATATAAGTGGACACCAGATTGAGATCCGCGCCCACGCCGATGCCGGTCACGAAGCGCCAGACGGAAAGCGTAACGATGCCGGTGGCGGTGGCATCGAGAAACGAGCCGATGGCGGTGATGGTGAGCGTCACGATCAGTGTGCGGTAGCGGCCCACGCGATCGGAAATCGCGCCGATCACGATCGAGCCGATCACATAGCCGATCAGGCCGAGCGCCAGCGCCACGAACAGCGCTTCGGAGCCGGAGAGCTTGAACTGCTCGGCGATGGCCGGCATGGTGTAGCCGATGTCGGCGATGTCGAAAAAGGTGAAGAAATAACCGACGCCGATGACCACCAGATACCAGCGCGGCAAAGTCCACACGGGAATGCGGTCCTGGCGAGCCAGCACCTTGTCTGCGGTCAGCGCAGTGGAGGACGGGGTCGTTGCGGATGAGTTATTGGTGTTGTTCATGACGGCCTTCGCGCTCTATGCGCCTGTTATCAATTGGTGCCCGGAGAGGGGCGAGGCCGATGTCTTTTAGCGGAATGCCAGCGGCATTCCACTCCGGCCGAGCGCCCCGACATGGATGTCGGGGCTGGTATTTGCACCAGGGATGGTTCATTGCGCGTGACGCATCTCAGTTAAATGGTGCCCGGAGAGGGGTGAGGGCCGTGATTTCATGCGAGCATCGCTCGCATCGGCCCGAACGCCGCCGCATGGAAGCGGCGGCTGGTAAGCGTACCAGGGATGGTTCAGTGCCACATGACGCGTAGCGCAAATTTGGTGCCCGGAGAGGGAGTCGAACCCACACATCTTTAAGGGATACGGGATTTTGAGTCCCGCGCGTCTACCAGTTCCGCCATCCGGGCTGCAGGCGCGCGGCGTAGGCCGCGCGAGGCCGCACAGTATAGGCAAATCATGGCTCAGCAGGAATATTCCTCCGCTCATGGCATCGCTTAATTTATTGGTACAGGCGCCGCCTTGGCCGGCGCTTTGGGCCCGAGCGTGTGTATATAATCCGCGCTCGCGGGTGCGGGGACACCAGTGTCGGAGTGACCTTCGAGGGCTTGGCGGAGGGAGCGGAATGAACACCGTGGGCGTCGCTGCGCAACAGGCGCAAAACTTTGGCGAGGACGCGTGGGACGACCTCCTCAACTACATTGAGGAACGCCGCGTCATCCCGATCATCGGGCCGGAACTCCTACGCGTGCAGACCGACAGCGGACTGCGCTCGCTGTATGGCTGGCTCGCCGAGAAACTCGCAACCAAGCTTTCCGTGGACACGGCGGACCTGCCGCAACCGCCCACGCTCAACGACGTAGTGTGCAGTTACCTCGCCCAGCACGGGCGCCGCGAGGAAGCCTACACGCGGGTGCGTTCGATCATGCGCGAAGTGAATCTGGAGCCGCCGCGGGCGCTGCGGCAACTGGCGCAGATCACCGATTTCAACCTGTTCGTCACCACCACCTTCGATCCGCTGCTGGAAAACGCCGTCAACATCGAACGCCACGGCGGCCAGCCTTCCGCCGAAGTCATCGCCTACACGCCGAACCGTGTCGCCGACCTGCCAGGCGAACTCGCCGACCTCAAGCGCACCGTGGTCTACCATCTGTTGGGACGCTTGTCGGCCTCGCCGACCTATGTGCTGTCCGACGAAGACATGCTGGAGTTCATCTGTGCGCTGCAATCCGAGCACTTGACGCCGGAACGGCTCTTCCATGAACTCGAGCATAACCACCTGCTGCTGATCGGCAGCGATTTCTCCAACTGGCTGGCGCGGCTGTTCCTGCGCATGGCCAAGCGCAAGCGTTTGTCTGACCCGCGCGACTTCACCGAGGTGCTCGCCGACGACCACACCACGAAGGACGCGCGCTTGGTGGCGTTCCTGCAGCAGGTCAGCATGCGCACCCGCGTATACGGCGGCGCCGAATCCTTCGTCGCCGAACTGCACCAGCGTTGGAGCGCGCGCCAGCGATTAGCACCGGCGGCGCCGGAGCACAGCGCACCGCAGCGCTTTTTGCCGCCGGCGCGCGAGATGCCGGAAAACGCGATCTTCATCAGCTACGCGCGCGAAGACCTGCCTGCGGTACAGCGGCTGAAGACTGGCATGGACGCGGCCGGACTCACCACCTGGTTCGACCTCGACCGCCTCGAAGGCGGAGATGATTACGACCGCAAGATCCGCGCCAACATCGCGCGTTGCAGTTTCTTCGTGCCGGTGATTTCCGCGAATACCCAGCGCCGCCACGAAGCCTATTTCCGCCGGGAGTGGAGCTACGCCGTGGACCGCGTGCGCGGCATGGCGGGCGGCGCGGTGTTCGTGCTGCCGGTGTGCATCGACGATACAGGGGAAGCCGAGGCGCTGGTGCCGGAGCAGTTCAAGAGCGTGCACATGACCCGCCTGCCCGCAGGCGAAGCGACAAAGGAATTCCTGCGGCGCCTGCAGGAGTTGTTCAGCGGGAGAAGTGCATGAGCGGCATCACCAGCGGCGGCGACCAGGTCACGCTCGATCCTGAAAATCCCTGGCTCGGGCTGTTTTCCTACACCGAGGCAACTAAAGCTTACTTTCACGGCCGCGACGAAGAAGCCGCGGAACTCGCGCGCCGCGTCCAGGGCAAACTGCTCACCGTGCTCTTCGGTCAATCCGGCCTGGGCAAGACTTCGTTGCTGCGCGCGGGGCTGGTGCCGCGGCTGCGCAACGAAGGTTATTGCCCGGTTTACGTGCGCATTGATTACGCCGCCGATTCCCCGGCGCCGTCAGAGCAGATCAAGCAGGCGATCTTCCGGGCCACGGCCGAGGCGGGTCACTGGACCCGGCCGGGCAGTTCCATCGAAGGCGAATCGCTGTGGGAGTTCCTGCACCATCGCGGCGACCTGTTGCGCGATGCCCAAGGCCGCACGCTCACGCCGCTGCTGATCTTCGACCAGTTCGAGGAAGTCTTCACGCTCGGCCAGGCCGACGACGCCGGCAAGCGGCGCGCCAGCCAGTTCCT